>NZ_JAEHNY010000004.1:0-308070 GCF_016236975.1 Salegentibacter maritimus | reverse complement strand
TCCCGGTCCATTAATTTAGGAATAAAACCTCCTCGTGAAGAACCTGTAGAATCATGCAAATATTTCCCTACTACTTCACTGGAGTTAGCAAGACCATTAGGATGTTGAGAAGATTTGGAATTAAGTAGAATTCGGGCAGAGCTACAAGCACTGGCAGCTAATATTACCACTTTAGCTTTAATTTCGTAATCTTTTAAATTTTCTTTATTTATATAAGAAACCCCGGTAGCTTCCCCCTCACCGTTGGTCAATACTTCTCGAACCATAGCATTAACATACAAATCTACATTTCCTGTCTCTGTAGCCGGTTTTACAAGCACTGATGATGATGAAAAATCGGCGTATGCCATACAGGATCTTGAGCATTGGTTACAAAAAAAACAGGCTCCTCTTTCCTTATTAACAGGCTTGGTAAGTATAGACAAACGTGAGGGAATCATAGGGATACCGGCTTTTGTAGCACCTTTTTTAATATACAACTCGTGAAGTCTTGGTTTTGGAGGAGGTAAAAAGAACCCGTCTGGTTCGTTTGGAAGGTTTTCTTTAGTACCAAATACTCCTATTAACTTATCAACTTTATCATAATAAGGTTTCACATCTTCATAACCTATGGGCCAATTATCGCCTTTGCCATCAAAATCCTTTCTTTTAAAGTCTAAAGGACCAAAACGCAAGGAAATACGTCCCCAATGGTTGGTTCTTCCCCCTAGCATCCTGGAGCGAAACCATGAAAATTCGGTGTTATTATTTTGGGTATAGGGTTCACCTTCTAATTCCCAACCACCATAAGCCATATCAAAATCACCAAAAGGCCTGGTACTACCCGCTCCTCTTCGGGGCGACTCCCAGGGCCATCTAAGTTGGGTACGTTGCTCATTATTAGCAGGGTCAAAATCGGGACCGGCTTCCAGCAATGCTATTTTAAAACCGGCATCTGCCAGTAGTTTTGCAGCCATACCGCCACCAGCTCCAGACCCTACTATGCAAACATCATATTTTGTTGGTTGCTTCTTTATTTGAAATGACATATTAACAAATTTTATAACTAAACCGGTTAAGCTTACATGGCAAATATATAATATATTTTGAATAAAACAAGTTTAAATTTAAATACATCCTATTTTTTATTTATATATTTTGTTTAATTCTGAATTCCACTGACTTTTCTGTTAATTTACTTTAATAAAATGTTATAATTTAAATTTTATAAAACCCTTGTTTATTGAATATTTCAGCATCAAAATGGACGAGGCCACTAGAAAAATTTCCTTTAGAAACTAAAAAATATAGAATTGTGATTATGTAAACTTCAAGCTTGTATTTCAGGAAAAAACATTAAATTTTTGAATGATAAATATTGATAAGAAATTCAGATCTATAATTTAAAAAAAACACCTTTAAACATAGATTCAAAAAACTTTTCAAATATTTAATTTTTAGAAATTAAGCAGACCTAATGACAATGCTAAAAAATAGTAAGATGACTATTTAAAAGATAAGATCAATGGGGTATCATCCCTATTTCGACCTTACCCAACCTGAATTAGCAGATAGCGAAGGATAATTCAATAGATGTAATAATTTAGTAAATAGATAAGAGAATCAAACAAAATCTCTCCTATTTATATATAGACAGATAACGATAAGCTTTAAATTGAATGATAAAAAAGAATTTCTAAACCTTACAAATAATTAAAAAATTAGTTTACCGGGAAAGTAAATTTCTCCGGGGCAAGCCCACGGAGCATTATTGAGGAACACGCTTTCAGACTATATACATTTACTAACGAGGCAAGCCTCGGGGTATTTACCCTCCTAGAATAAAGAAATTGATCATTTACCTTTATTTCTTATAACACTTTAATTCCGCAGAATTAAGTGTTATAACTCATCCCATTCCCCTTACGTGCCTCCAGGGAAAAGAGCTTCATTCACAAAAACCGGACACAAGTGAAAAACCGCCATCTTCTATTTCGCTTATTCCGCAAAAATGGCGGAATCACTTCACTCCAGATTCTGGATTTCCACTTAAGTCCTTTAAACGGATTTCATAATTGATTTAATTTCACTTCCTGTTACTTAAGTATTCTCCCTTTTTCAATAGATCTACCTCCTAGCCTTCACTGTCATTACTTTTTTCTGGAATGCAAAATACCAAGAATTAGAAGTTAGTCCGAACTGCATAAAGCCGATCCCTGCGCTCCCTTTTTATAAGTACTCCCTAATTCTAATTCTTGAAAATGTATCAGCATCAGAAAAAGGTAACAGTGACGGCTCTACGGAAAGTAAATCTAATAACCGAAAAATGAAATCATACAAAATCCACAAATAGGTAGCGGAATTAAAAAATCAAAAAAGGAAAACGCTCAGGATACAATAAGTAAATCACCTCAAAATAGCTCAAAAAACAAATAAAAAAACAAGAAATATTCAAAATCGAGGCAAGCCTTAGAATATATAAATCTCGATTATCGAGTAAATCAGTTAAAAATCAATTATAAACCTTTAAATCTTTTAGTTATGAAAACGCTTAGAAACACAGTACAGTTAATTGGAAATGTGGGGGAAGACCCAAAAACGCACAAATTTGAAAATGGGATGTTAGTGAGCCGATTTTCTCTGGCTACTAATGAAACATTTTTTAAGGATGGTGAAAAAGTTCAAGAGACACAATGGCATCAAATTGTTGCCTGGAATAAACAGGCAGAACTTACTAGCAAATTTATCTGTAAGGGAAAAGAAATTGCTATAAACGGTAAGTTAACATACCGGTCTTATGATAACGAAGCTGGAAAAAAACGCTATATCACCGAAATCCTGGTTAATGAAATTTTGTTACTGGGAAACTCAACACAGGAAAAATAAATTAAAAGCAAAGAGGACGTCATCGTCGAAAATTGCGCCCTCTTTCATTATCTAACTTTAAACAAATCAATAATGGAAACCAAAGTTAATGAAATTGCCATAAGTTACAGCGGAAGTATTAAAACAAAATTGCTTCCCAAAGTTTCTTCTTCACGTGATGCTGCCAACCTATTATATAAGCATTGGGATAAACAGAATATTGAACTTTACGAGAGCTTTAAAATGTTACTCCTTAATAATTCCAATAAGGTAAAAGGTATTTATACACTTTCCAAAGGTGGGATTACCGGTACCTTAGTAGATGTTAGAATTGTTTTTGCGGTAGTACTTAAGTCTGTTACGACCTCAATAATTCTTGCTCATAACCATCCGTCAGGAACTTTGAAGCCTAGCCAACCCGATAAAATGCTAACTGAAAAAATTAAAAAAGCAGGGAAACTTTTTGATATTAAAATACTGGACCATATAATCTTATCGCCAGATGGAGAGTATTTTAGTTTTGCCGATGACGGGATATTATAACGAGAAATAAAGATTTTTAAAACGGATTATGAGGTTCATGATCCGTTTTTCTTTTTACGAAATTCTCAAAAATCTGATCATTTATCAATAGTAAACTCTAAAGATTTCCTTTTTAAATCATAAAAAACAGGATTCAGTTTTTAGGAATTTAAAAGGCTATTAAATTCATTTTAATAGTCAGTTTTTTTGTCCCTGCGGGACGAAAAGGTAGAGCAAGAGGATAACGGGCAGAGCCACGTTAAGAACTACCTTTTTAAATTTAAAAAACTGATTAACAGTTATTTAAATTATTTAATTCAAAGATCAAAATTATAAAAAAGCTGATTTATTACTAAAAACCCTTGAAACCAATTAAAAAATGGTAGAAATTTTACTAAAAAATGGATGAAGAATATAAAAAAGAGAAGTTCGAGACTCTTAAGATCAAGACTTCCGTAGCCAAAAAATTTAGACGGTTCAGCCGGGCTTTATCTAAATCTCAATCAATGACACTATTATCGATGGTCGATTTTTTTAAAATGAATAATATCTCTCCCAATGAAATGATGGGGCCACAAATGCAAACTCTGGAAAACCTTATTAAAAAAAGAATTAATGCAGTGATCGCAATCTTGAAGGATATGGAGAAAAACAAAGTAAATCCCACTTTAGGCATTTTGGAATCTTTAATGGAAACTGCAGATCCTAAGAATAATTACGAGAATCGAAAAAGGGATTATGAGGAAGATGACAGCGATCCCGATTTCTATAAATAAAATATTATGTATATCACCATTACACCACAAAAACTTGGCGCAAATTATTCTCAAAGTGCCGCGGATTATGTTGATTACCTTGAAAAAGAAAATCAGCTTCCTGGTATAGAAGAAAAAGATCACGAGCTTTTTTTTAATCAGGAAGAGGATGGAATCTCTCCGGAGACGGTTGTTAAGGAAATAGATGCCAATACTGCCAAACTGGAAAAGAGGGAACCGAAATTTTATTCTATAACCGTAAACCCATCACAATATGAATTGAAAAAACTACAAAACAGTTCTGAAGCTTTAAAACAATATACCAGAGCAATTATGAAAGATTATGCCTCCAGCTTTAATCGGGAAATAAATGGTAGGCCCATTAGTGTGAACGATATTAAATATTTCGCAAAGATCGAACACCAAAGAGCATTTAAAGGCACAGATTTCCAGGTGAAGGAAAACCAGCCTTATGCTACCAAAATACTGGAACTTAAAAATCAGATTCGGAAAATCGAACGCGGGGAAATGCAAGGAAGTTTAAGTTCTAAAAAACAGCAGATTCTTAAATTGGAAAAAGAAGCTCCTTACCAGCAAAACGGCCAACGCATTGTCCAGGGAATGCCTAAGGAAGGAAATCAGAGTCACATTCATATCATAGTAAGCCGAAAAGATGCTTCCAATTCTTACAGCCTATCGCCCGGCAGTAAGTATAAAGCTTCGGAGGTTGAACTGAATGGTAAACTGGTAAAACGAGGATTTAACCGAGATCTCTTTTTTCAAAAAGCAGAAAAGACATTTGATAATCAATTTCATTATCAACGCAACTTCGTAGAAACTTATAAGGCGAGGAAAGATTTTATAAAGAGTCCGAAAATGTATTTTTCGGCAATTGCCGGACTTCCGGCTTCAGAAAAAGCTTTGGCTATAAAAATGCTGCGGCAAACCGGAATACCTATGGTCCCGGCTATCTCTATATCCAAAGCTCAACTAACTGTAAAATTTATTAAAACTATAAAGAAAGGTATTCAAATTGCCTCTAAATCTGCTTCAATTGGAATTTAAATCAACTAGTTATGGAAGTCAATTTTCTAAATATTATCTTATGCATTGCCATCGGTAGCGGGATTTTCTTCCAAATGTATAAATTCACCTCTTTTGCATTTCCTAAAAACCTAGTTGTATGCGGTTTATTCCTTTGGGCACTACTACCTGATGATCCTTCATTAAAGGAAATAGCTAGCATAGCCCTTTACTTGGGATGTCCTCTTATTTTAAGCAATACGGTTCTTTACGTTTTTATACCGAAAAAGGAAACATCAAAAACTGAAAGTAAGTACCTGGTACAATTTAAAACTGAGAACGGTAGTTTTAAAATTAACAATATTAAACGCGGTGTATCAATTATAGGGGCGGCTGGTAGCGGAAAAACAGAAAGTATAGTTTACAATTTATTACAACATTTTAGCGGGAATTCTTTCTGCGGACTTATACACGACTATAAAGATTTTGAGATTACCGAAATGGCTTATCCCCTATTTATAAGTCGAAATTTGAAGTTTTATATACTTTCGTTTGATAAAATACTTCATCGCGTAAATCCAATTGCTCCTAGATATATGGAGAATGAAGAAGATATTAATGAGGTTTCCCGGGTCTTGATTGAGAACCTACTGGAGCAAAAAGAATCAGGAGCCACCGGGGTTGGTAAATTTTTTAACGATGCAGCGCAGGGATTGATCTCCGGACTGATATGGAAACTGAAAGTTTCATTTCCGGAATATTGTACCCTACCCCACCTCATTGCGATTTATCAATATTTGGACACCGATGAGCTTATTGACTTTTTAAAGTCTAACCAGACTTCTCGAGCTTTTGCAGATGCGTTTATAAGTGGAAAAGATTCTGAGAGACAAACTGCCGGAGTTAAAAGTACCCTTTCTACAGCTTTAATGAAGATAAGTAGCAAACGTATTTTTATGGCATTAGCGGCAGATGATATTCCACTTAATTTAAATAACCCTAAGAATCCTGCAGTTATTTCTCTTGTAAATAACCCTAAATATGACTCAGCATACTCCCCGGTGATCGCTACGATAATGCATACTATTGTAAAACAAATGAGCGTGAGACATTCCCTATCATCTTTCCTACTTATTGAAGAAGCTCCCACTATAAGGTTATTAAATATGCATCGTATTCCGGCCACTCTTAGAAGTTATGATATAGCAACCGTATATGTGATGCAAGATAAAATCCAGAATGATATGATGTATGGAGATAAAGCCAGTAAGGCAATTTTAAGCAACCTCTCCTATCAATTCTTTGGAAAAGTTAATGACCCAGACACTGCGAGGTTTTATGAACGTTTTTTCGAAATTATAAAAGATGAAACTAAAACAGTAATGCGGGGAACCGGCCTGGACTTCGATACCAAAATATCGACCGGAGAAAAAGAAATCTACAAAATAAGGGCCAATGAATTCTTTAAATTAAAACAAGGCGAATTTATTACCTATGCCGATGGAATTGATAAAAAAGTTCAGTTTAAGAGACAAAAAATTATTCGGCGTACACCTGATGAAATCAAGTATTTTACCGACAAAGAAATAAATGAAAATTATATAAGAATATACAAAGAGGTGCGAAATATTTGCAAGGTTTTCAAGGACAAGAAAAAGAATAAAAAATCTGAGCAAATAACTTCCACCAGGGAAAATTAAGTAATAAAAGAATCGGCGTAATATATTAAAACAACTTCCCCTGCTCTCCTGCTCCGTCCTCCACCGGCTTTAAAAATTCTGGTGTGTTGCTATTGATATCACGCTTATAAATATTAGCTACCGAATGAGCTTTGAAATCTTCTTTTATAAATCCGTGGTTTACCAATTCTAGAATATCTTTATCGGATAAATCTTCACGGAGCCACTCTCCCTCAAAAGTTGGATCTAACACCAGAGGCATTCGCTTTTTTTTATTATGAATTTTTTCAAAGAAATTATTAGCCTCAGTAGTTACCAGGCTAACACTCCAATAATTAGAATCAAATTCATTATAGATGCCGGCAAAAGTAAAGAGCTTACGATTCTCTAAATAACAGTATTTTGGTACAGCACTTCCTTTAAAATTATCATTAGGATAATGGGGCTCAAAAAAACCATCGGCCAAAATAAGACAACGCCTTTTCCGTGCTGGTTCTTTGTAAGTATTAGATTTTAACAGAGTTTCCCCTTTGGCATTTAAAGTATTGTATTTACTCCTGAACGAAATAATATCTTTTTCACCCCAGGGAGCTATTAGACCCCATTCCATAGGATAAATATGTGCAGGATCTTCTAATGGGATACAAAACAGATTTGGATGGGTAAAGCCAGAGATATGGTAGTAAGGCTCATAGGTTTCAACATATAACATTTCAGCACCTGTATATTTTTCAATAGCTGCTAATTTTTTGGTAAGACTAGTTTCGTAACACATATTAAATAAATTGGATTTTATCCTATTATTTGGATTTTTACCTACTTTTGCTATTAAGCTTTAATAAAATGAAAATTTACAAAAAATACTATTTACATAATTTAATCTTGCCACTTTCTTCCTGTGGGATTTCCGCGGGTTTTCCCTCCCCGGCCGATGATCACCTGGAAGATGTCATTGATTTAAACCATCAGTTAATTAGAAATAAAGAAGCTACTTTCTTTGGTAGAGCCGAAGGCGATAGTATGATTGATGCAGGAATAGGTAACGGAGATCTTCTGGTGATTGATAAAAGTTTAAGTCCAAAAAATAATGATATCGCTGTTTGTTTTTTGGATGGTGAATTCACAGTAAAACGTATTAAAATTGAAAAAAATATTATCTGGCTGGTAGCCGAAAATAAAAACTATAAACCTATAAAAGTAACGAAAGAGAATGAATTTGTGATTTGGGGAATTGTAACTCACTGTATAAAAGATTTGTAAATGTTTGCCCTGGTAGATTGTAATAATTTTTACGCGAGTTGTGAACGGGTTTTTGATCCTTCTTTACATAATAAGCCGGTAGTTGTACTATCTAATAACGATGGCTGTGTTATTGCACGTAGTAATGAAGCCAAAGCTATGGGAATCCCAATGGGAGCCCCGGCATTTCAATTTGAAAAAGATTTTGAAGCGAAAGGAATTTCTGTTTTTTCTAGTAATTATTCGCTTTATGGAGATATGAGCGGCCGCGTTATGAATATTCTTTCTCAATTCACTCCCGATATTGAAGTTTATTCTATAGATGAATCTTTCTTGAAATTTAATGGCTTTGAATTGTATGATCTGGAGCGAATTGGAAAAGAAATGGTAGAACGTGTGTTAAGTCATACTGGGATTCCAATAAGTGTTGGCCTGGCTCCCACTAAAGCGCTGGCTAAAATTGCCAACAAGATTGCCAAAAAATTCGCCAATCGAACCGGTAGTGTTTATGCGATAGATTCAGAAGAAAAGAAAGAAAAGGCATTACGCTGGACAAAGATTGGTAATGTATGGGGTATTGGCCGAAGACACGAAGAACGCTTTTTAAATATCAACGTCAAAAATGCCTGGGATTTTATTCAGCTTCCTAACGATTACGTTCAAAAACAGATGAGTATTGTGGGTTTGCGGCTAAAACGGGACCTATCTGGAGAATCCACACTCGATTTTGAAGAAGTAAAGAATAAAAAAAATATTGCAGTGACCCGAAGCTTTGATAAGATGTATAGCGGTTTTAATGATCTTAGAGAGCGGGTAGCCACTTATACTACCAAAGCTGCAGCAAAACTTCGTAAACAGGATTCAAACTGCAGTTTACTGTATGTGTTCTTAAATACCAATCCTTTTAGAACTGACTTAAAGCAATACAGAGCTAATATGGTGGTTAAACTTTCCAATCCTACACATTCCACTATGGTATTGACCAAAGCTGCCTTATACGGACTTAAAAAAATATACAAACCCGGCTACCAGTACAAAAAAGCAGGCGTAATAATAATGGGAATTTCCCCTGCTTCTGAAAGGCAGCTTTCCTTATTTTCTGAAGAAGATCCTCGGCATCAATTGCTGATGAAAACTATAGATAGACTAAACAAAGCGGAAAACGGGAAAGTGAAATTTGCCGGAATGGATCTTGGCCGCACCTGGAAGATAAAACAGGAAAGATTGTCAAATCGATACACCAGCAGGATTGATGAGATTATTCGGGTTAAAATTTAGCTAAACCTCAATCTAATTTTTAATTTCCAGGAACAAACAAATATTTAACCAGTTAAATATGATAACTTTAGGAGAATGAAAACTCTTTGCCTGATATTAATATTTACACCTTTTTTCCTAAGGGGGCAAGAAATTTATTACTCTCCGCTCACAGAAACCTATCCTAACATTTTCAAATCAGAGTTTAAATGGATTGACCGTAGAATTGTTTTTGAATCAAATGACGTAACTATTGTAACTGAAACAAAACAAGGGAAGGATATAGAGGTTTTAAATATTCAAGAAACTCGATATATTGATGACCGTCTTATACTATTGTGTCAAAACAGAAGTAAGCGTAAAATAACCATTGCTTTACCAGAAGAAAATGAGGAACTACTATATATAGATTATTATTATCGTTCCCCTAACACTAATGAAGAGATACAGATAAGGTTTCACGTTGAGGAAATGCAATTAGAGAACGAAGAATCTATAAAAATCAATATTGGATAAGATTCTCGATTTTCAAAAATTAATTTCAATTACAGAAAACCGTAATAAGTAAAATGGAAGTTTATATACATTGGCAAGGTATTTTAAAACCATTAAAGTGAGCAATAATTACTATTTCTTTGTCACATATTATTAACTCTACCTGGTGTACAGTCCATTACATTAATTTTAGGAAGAACTTAAATTTTGAGTTATTATATAACGCGGTAGATATTTATTAAACATAATTTAAAACCCTATTTTTAGGCTCCAAATCCAATTCCGTTTATGAAGTCAACTGAAATCGAGGAAAAAGTAAAAACGCTCTTCCAAAATTTTGATCGTGAGAATTTTATCTATAATTTATTAAGAGCTTATGGAATTTCAAAAACCTCTATAACCCGCTTAAAAAAAGGAGATTTCAACCTTTCCAAGAATGAAGGGGAGATTCTTTATAAGAAGAAAATGCTTTTTAAAGAAACCGACAGTGACCAACTACTGGCGATTATCGATGATTTATCTAACGAAGAGAATTTAAAGCATAATCCCCGCTTTGTGGTGGTGACTAATTATAAAGAATTAGTAGCCAAAGATACGAGAACCGGGAAAAACCTGGATATCGCATTAAAAGACCTGCCTAAAAATTTCAGTTTCTTCTTACCCTGGGCCGGCCAGGAAGTTTATGCGGCCAAAAATGAAAATGAAGCTGATCGTAAGGCTTCATACCGAATGGCTAAGCTTTATGATATACTAGTAACTGAAAATCCAGAGGTTGCCGAAGATTACGGCCATAACCTGAATGTATTTTTCTCCAGGTTATTATTCTGCTTTTTTGCTGAAGACACCGATATATTTCCGGTAGAGGGAATGTTTACGAACGCTCTAATGCAGCATACCCAAAAGGATGGTAGTAATGTCCATTTGTTTCTGAGTAAGCTGTTTAAAGTACTTAATACCAAAGATAATAGTAAAGAGGCAAAATACCTTAGTGAATTCCCATATGTAAATGGTGGTTTGTTTAAAGATGAGATTGTGCTTCCTAAATTTAATGCTGAAGCACGAAGAATAATTGAAGAATGCGGCGACCTGGACTGGAAAGAAATCAATCCTGATATTTTTGGTTCGATGATCCAGGCGGTTGTGCATCCCGGGGAGCGTGGAAATTTAGGGATGCATTATACTTCTGTGCCTAACATTATGAAGGTGATTGAACCTTTATTCTTAAATGATCTTTATGAAGAATTGGAGAAAGCTAAGGGAAGTGCCAAGAAACTCCGCAGACTAATAACCCGTATCAGTAAACTTAAAATATTTGACCCTGCCTGTGGAAGTGGTAATTTTCTCATTATCGCATATAAAGAATTGCGAAAGCTAGAGATTGAAATTTGGAGGGAAATTCTGGAAGAAGAAAAACAGCAGAGTTTTATTTATTCTGAAATTAAACTCACTCAGTTTTACGGAATAGAGATCGATGATTTTGCCCACGAAATTGCGATGCTTTCATTATGGCTAGCAGAACACCAAATGAATAAATACTTTGAACAGGAGCTTGAAATGGGAAAATCCAATCCGCTCTTACCTTTAAAAGAATCGGGACAAATTATTCGTGACAATGCTACTCGTTTAGACTGGAGCCAGGTATGTTTCAAAGGCAAAGAAGATGAAATATATTTATTGGGAAATCCTCCCTATCTAGGAGCTCGAAAACAAAATAAAGAGCAAAAAAATGATATGGCAATTGTTTTCAATGATCTTAAAGGTTATAATAATCTGGATTATATTGCTTGCTGGTTTTTAAAAGCTTCAAATTATATATCAGACAATCCTATTAAAGCGGCATTTGTTTCTACGAATTCCATATGTCAAGGTGAGCAAGTAGCCTTATTGTGGCCGCACATCTTAAGTAAGGTAGAAATGGGATTTGCCTATCACTCATTTAAATGGACTAATAGTGCAAAAGGAAATGCTGGAGTTACTGTAATTATCTTAAGCTTACAAAATTATAAAAGCGGATACGAAAAATTTATAGTTACTTCTACAGCAATTAAACAGAAGGTGAAAAATATAAACCCCTATCTTATTGATTATAAGAATATATATGTGACCAAACGGAGTAGTCAAATAGCCGGTTTGCCCAAAATGGTTTTTGGGAGTATGGCAAATGATGGTGGACATTTAATTTTAAGCAATGAAGAATATATTTCTATTGTAAAAGACTATCCTGTTGCGAAAAAATTTTTAAAAAAATTCATTGGAGCTGTTGAATTTATGAAAAGTGATTTTAGGTGGTGTATTTGGATAGAGGATAAAGATGTGGATGAAGCTTTATCAATATCAGCGATTAGTAATAGGATAAATGATGTTAGAAAATCTCGCTTAAATAGTAGTAGAACAGCTACTAAAAAATTGGCAAAAGAACCTTTTAAATTTGGTGAAATTCGACATCAAAATACTCATTCAATATTAATTCCAAGAGTGACTTCAGAAAGAAGAGAGTATCTTCAAATTGGCTTTTTTGATGATTCAACTATTATTTCAGATCGAGCGCAGGTTATCTATGATAGTGATCCTTTTGTTTTCGGAGTTCTTTCTTCTAAAATGCATTCTGCTTGGTCTGATGTAGTTTCGGGGCGCCTAAAAACAGATATTAATTATTCAGTCTCCTTAACTTATAATAATTTTCCTTTTCCAAAAATTTCAGATAAAGAAAAAGAGCGAATCAACTTGCACGTTTTTTCAGTGTTGGAGGAACGCGAAAAACATCCGGAAAAAACAATGGCACAATTATACGATCCTAAAAAAATGCCGGCTGGTTTACGCCAGGCTCATAAAGAACTGGACGAAGCCATAGAACGTTGCTACCGACTAAAACCATTTGAAAATGATACCGAACGCCTGGAATATCTTTTTAAGGAATATGAAAAGATGGTAAAAAAGAAATAGGAAAAATTAGGTTCTGTTAAGATGGAAGAAATAAAAAAACGGCAGCATTATGTTTGGAAAGATTATCTACGCTCCTGGGCAGAAAGTAATGATTTAATTCCTACTTATTTTAAACAACAGAAAAAGACTGCTAAACCTAATTTAAGAAATGTAGCTCAGGAAATTTTTTTTTATGAATCCGCAGAATTTACTAAAGTAGAACTAAAGCAACTTTTAGACATAACGTATCAGTTGTCAAACGAAAATTCTTTAGAATCCTGTTTAAGTATTTTTTCAGCTTTTACCTTTTATTCTGAAATAAAAAATCAATTAATAGAAAAAAAAATTGATTTTAGTGAGAGTGATATCAGGTTTATTAAAACAAACTTTATCGAAGATTTACATTCTGATTTTGAAGGTTATGGAAGAAAATTAATCAAGGTAAAAACATTTGAAGATTTAGCTTTTTTAAAAGATAAAGAAGAACTATTACGTACGCTAATTTATTTGTGCATTCAATACTCACGCACGAAGCCTATGAGAAATAAATTTCATAAATCTTCTATTTCCAATAAACTTAGTAATCCTGTTTCTATGATATTCGCTATTAGTATGGCAAATAGACTAACATTTGATAAAAACTTATGTTTTACATTCTTAATTAATCAAACTGCTGTAAACTACATCACAGGAGACCAACCAGTAATTAATTTGGCAGATATAAGTGGGAATGGTTCGGTTGAAGAAATTATCCTTTATTATCCTATAAATCCCAAAACAGCTATTCAGATTAATGTTATAGATGATAAATCCTCTTTTGAAACGGAAAAAATAGAAACTTCAGAAGTAGTAAATGAATTAAATTCAAAAATATACCAACACGCTGACAACTTTGTTTTTAGTGATTCAGAAGAGCAGATTTTAAAGTATGGAGAAATATAATATTGATAAAAAATAAAGTTCGGAAATATACAGAACTTTAATTATCTTTGTAATTAGATTGTAATGAGGTTAATCAATAGAAAGGCACTTGAAAAACTTAAAAGAAAGAAAAGAGGCAATGCTTCCCTGGCCAAAGAAATTGACCTGTTAATTGAAGACTTTGAGACTCATAACTGGCAAAGCCAGGAAGAGTTAAAACAAGATCGAAAGGATGCAGATTGCGTTCATTCTGAAGGTTTTTATTTTTTCAATATAGAAATTCATAGAACAATGATTCTTATTGAATTTGAGGATAATGAAGCTTCTGTAATATGGGTGGGAAGTCACCAGGAATATGAGCGGATTTTTAAAAACAATAAAAGTGCCATTGCCAATTGGTTAAAAAGTAAGGACTTAATCTAGATAGTTATGAAAACACAATTTGATGTAGATAGCTTCCTTGAAAAAGGAAAGATCCAAAACGAACTGGATTTTGAAAGAGCTTTGATTGCTGAAAGAAAGCTAAGGGTGATGGCAAAAGAGAACCCAAAATTAAAAGCTGTCCGGAAGAAGCTTCGCGATCTTATAGAAGCCTACGAAAATAAAACCTGGTCATCTGATGCTAAAATCTCAGAAGATAAACTTAAAGAAAGTGATTGGGCAGAACAGACCGCAGAAAAAGAGCGGCTTTTTATTCATAACAGGAAAAAATTAATTAAAAGTAAGCTGAAGGAGTTAGATCTTTCGCAACAAGATTTTGGAGTGATTTTAGGGCATACAAGCAAATCCTATATGTCTGAACTGATGAATGGGGTAAGTCCTTTTTCTTTAAAAGATCTGGTGGTTATAAGTCAACTCCTAAAAATTGAGTTAACTGATCTGGTACCAACATTTTTGCCTCAAAAAGAAAGAATCAAAATCAAGACTTCCATCAAAAAATTAGATAATCCTAAGCTTAGTTTAAGCGAAGATGATTTTGCCCTGGCTTAAATTCATTTTGCTCCGATCTATTAATTTCACCCACTATCTTTAATAAAACTTATGCCAGATTTAGTCCACGTTACCTACAAACAAACCGGAAAGAGTAAAAAAACCAATGAATACGGTATGCGCGAAATGCAGGCTCGGGCTTATGACGCCAGAACAGCGCAGTATTTATTAATTAAAGCTCCACCGGCTTCTGGGAAATCACGGGCTTTAATGTTTATTGGCCTGGATAAATTGAGAAATCAGGATATTAAAAAAGTTATAGTAGCAGTACCCGAACGGTCTATTGGAAATTCTTTTTCTTCTACAGACTTAAAGACTTACGGTTTTTTTGAAGATTGGAAGCCTAATCCTGTATACAACCTATGTACTCCCGGTGGCGAAAAAAGTAAGGTAAATGCCTTTATCAATTTTCTGAAAAGTGATGAAGAGATTCTTATTTGTACTCACGCTACGCTGCGGTTTGCTTTTGATGCCATTGAAGAAAAAGATTTAAATGATACGTTGCTTGCCATTGATGAATTCCACCACGTTTCTGCAGATGCTACTAATAGACTTGGAGAAGTATTGCGTACTATAATGGAAAAATCCAATGCTCATATAGTCGCGATGACGGGATCTTATTTTAGAGGAGATAGCGTGCCGGTTTTACTTCCTGAAGACGAAGCAAAGTTTATAAAGGTTAAATATGATTATTACGAGCAATTGAATGGTTATGAATACTTAAAATCTTTAGGGATTGGATATCATTTTTATCGAGGGAAATATACCGGGGCAATTCATGAGATACTGGATGAAAGTAAAAAAACGATTATTCACATACCCAGCGTAAATTCCGGCGAATCAGAAAAGGAGAAATACGAGGAAGTTAATCGCATCATTGATAGTTTAGGAGAATTAGATTATCAAGATCCTACAACTGGTATTTTATATGTAAAAAGCAAAGATACCGGGAGAACATTAAAAATTGCCGACCTGGTAAATGACAATCAAAAAGACCGGGATAAAATTCAGAATTATCTACGGGGAATTAATGATGCTGATGATATCGATATTATCATAGCCCTGGGAATGGCGAAAGAAGGTTTTGACTGGCCGTACTGCGAGCACGCTTTAACGGTAGGTTATAGAGGATCGTTAACTGAAATTATTCAGATTATTGGCCGGGCCACTCGGGATAGCAAGAATAAAAATCACGCGCAGTTTACTAATTTAATTGCCCAACCAGATGCAGCCGATGATGAAGTAAAGTTGTCAGTAAATAATATGCTGAAAGCAATTACTGCTTCACTTTTAATGGAACAGGTACTTGCTCCAAATTTTAAATTCAAGACTAAAGACGATTTTAAGGATTATGATTCTGATGAGGATGAAGAGAATGAAGCAAATGAAGGTGATGAGAACCATATTTATATAAGAGGTTTTAAAGAGCCCTCTACCCAAAAGGTGAGTAACATTATAGAATCTGATTTAAATGATCTTAAAGCGAAAGTATTACAGGATGATGATATGATTAAGGCAATGCCGGGCAATGTTGAGCCGGAGGTAATCAATCAGGTCTTAATTCCTAAAATTATCAGGGAAACTTATCCCGATTTAACCGAAGAAGAAGTTGAAGAAGTTCGGCAACATATTGTGGTGGATTCTGTAGTTAAAAATGGAACTATAGAGGAACAAGGTGATAAGCGATTCATTAAAATGGCTGACAGTTTTGTGAATATAGAAGACATTCATATTGATCTTATAGATAGCATTAATCCATTTCAGAAAGCTTTTGAAATCCTTTCAAAATCTGTTACCGCTTCTGTATTTAGAGCAATTCAGGAAACTATAGATGCTTCCCGAATTACAATGACTGAAGAAGAGGCTATAATTTTGTGGCCTAAGATTAAAGATTGGGTTCAGAAAACCGGTAACCAACCTGATATTAAATCCTTAGATCCTAAAGAAAAAAGAATGGCTGAAGCCGTTATCTTCCTGAAGGAATTAAAACGCAAACAGAAACAAAATGTCTAAGAAGAAATTAAGTATAGAAGATATATTTGAGGACGATGATTTAGGTATTTTGGAATCTAAATCCAGTAAGACTTCGGTAAAATCTGAAGATCAACGCTTGGTGGACTCTTTTGAGGAAATTAATAGCTTTATTGATTCCAATGGCAAAGAGCCGGAGCAAGGTAACGGAATAAGCGAAATGCGTTTGCAGTTGAGGCTTCAAGGCTTTCGATCATCAGATCATAAAAAGGAAATTTTAAAGCCCTACGACAGGCATAATCTTTTATTTCAAAAGCAAACTCCAAAGTCGGTCACCGATATTTTTGATGATGACGAATTGGATATTCTAAATCCTGACGCTGAAGCTGAATCTATATTTGATTTTAAACATACCCCAAAGAATGTAGAAAGGGCAGAATCTGATTTTGTGGCTCAAAGAAAACCTTTAACCGATCAGGAATTTGAACCATACAAGAACCTTTTTAAGCAAGTGCATAAAGAGATAAAATCTGGCAAAAGGATTCTAAAAGAATTCAAGAAGGCAGATAAAAACCTGAAGGAAGGGCACTTTTATATTGTTGATGGTATGCTTTGTTACCTGGAAATTGCAGATATTTCTTTAGTAGAGATGGGCGATAAATCTGGAAAGCGACTACGAAAAGAAGGTCGGACTCGTACAGTATTTGATAACGGAACCTATAGTAATATGCTTTATCGCTCCTTAGGCAAAATACTAACGAAAAACGGTAGAATAGTTTCAGGCACCGATGAAGCTGCAGAAAACGAACTGGCAGCTAATGCCACCCAAGTAGAACCAGAAGACGTTGAAAGTGGATGGATTTATGTTTTACGTTCAAAATCTAAAAATCCGGAAATTGCTTCTATAAAAAATCTTCACAAAATCGGCTTTTCTACTGTTGACGTTAAAAGGAGGATCGTTAACGCCGCGAACCAATCCACTTATCTCAATGCCGATGTAGAGATAGTAGCTACTTTTAAATGCTTAAATTTAAATACTCAAAAATTCGAAAACCTGATTCACCGCTTCTTTAAAGATGTCCAGCTTCAAATAGATATTTTAAGCCAGGGTAACCAACGTGTTTCCCCCAGGGAATGGTTTGTAGTTCCCTTACCAATTATTAAGAGAGTGATCGAGCTTTTCAATACAGGGGAAATCATGAATTACCGGTATGATGTGGAGAACGAAGGTATTATTGAAAAGTCTGCCTAGACATTAACCTCTTAATAATGCCAACAACAAAAATTAAATTAGCTGAATTATAATGCAAGAGCCAAATAAAAAAAACATCCCTGATTTTCAAAGTATAATGCTTCCTTTACTAAGATTGTTAGAAGACGGCAATCCGAAAAGTCTGAATACAGTTATGGAAGAGTTAACTCAACATTTCCAATTGAGTCAAGAGGAGATAAAAATAAAAGTTCCTAGTGGACAAATGGGTTTATTTCGTAATCGTGTGGGTTGGTCTAGAAGTTATCTTAAAAAAGCTGGTTTGATAATTTATCCACAAAGAGGAACATATAAAATTACAGAATTCGGAAAAAATTTTTGGCTAATAATCCTAAAGAATTGCGCATAAAGCAACTCAAAAAAATGCCAGAATATAAAGAATGGGTTAAAACATTTAATCAGGATAGTGATCCCATTGAAGAGAAAAATATTGAAACCAATAGTGCCACTGACACACCAGAGGAAATTTTAGCTACTACAATAGAAAGTCTCAAGAAACAACTAGCGAGTGACTTATTAGATAAACTAAAGGAAAACAGTTTTACTTATTTTGAAAATTTTGTAATTGAGCTACTACATAAAATGGGTTATGGTAATTTTAGAGAAGATGCAAAACAAATAACAGGAATGACCGGTGACAATGGAATTGATGGCGTTATTTCTCAAGATCGGTTGGGTTTAGAAAATGTCTATATTCAAGCTAAACGTTTTACCGATAACTCTGTGGGCTCTACTGATATTAGAAATTTTATCGGCTCACTTGCTTTAAAAGGAGTTAATAAAGGTGTTTTTCTAACGACTTCGCGTTTTTCTAAAAGTGCAATTCAAACAGCAGAAGATAGTAAACAGCAGAAAATTATATTAATTGATGGCCAACAATTAGCAAATCTGGCAATTGAATATAATTTGGGAGTGCAGACTCAAAAAACAATTGAAATTAAAAAAATAGATATTGATTATTTTGAGGAATAATTAGCTTCCAATTACTTAAAGGGGTACCGTACAAAATAAACTCTATCTGAATAGAATTATTTACAAAAATTGTAACTGGTATATCAGTACTGTCCTAAAAAGGCCCCTTCTCCCTCACTCCCCTTTCAGTCACTTTCCAACGTCCATTTTCTTTAATTAGCTTAAAGGTTTCGGGCTGCTCTTCATAAGCTGTGGTAAATTTTACCCAGGCAATATCACCGTCTTCGGTTTCCTGTAAAACTTTAAAATTAGAAGTTTCCGTTTCGGTAGCCGTGAACATATCCTGAATACTTAAAAATGCCTGAAAGCTTTCTTCGGTGGTATATTTTTCCAATATAGGAAGGTCCTTTTCGTAAAAACTTTCCACTACAATTTTCGCCGTTTCAGTATGAGATTTTTCTGTTTCGGCACAAGCCATAAAAATAACAAATATTGCAAGGGATAAGATTCTTTTCATAGTTCTATCAATTAGGATGATTAATAACCTTATGTTTTAATTTCAATTTTATATCACGTTCTCCGTTTTGCTCTTTTAAATCTACCCTTACCACTTTATCCTCAGCTATAGAGAATTTAGGCAGCACATATACAAAGCGTCTGGATCTATTCTGTCTAATTATTTCAGGCTTCAAATATTTATAAACCGGTATCACCGGTAATTTCTGAATAGATTTCTTCTTTCCCTGCTTCCTGGTTTCTACAAAAATATCTAAATAGGCCGGTTCATAATCTATAGATGAGTTATTAATAATTTCAAACACAAAATATAACTCCGAGCCATTAAAAACTAAATTTTCAACATTCAGCTCTATTCCGTTCTTACGTTTTCTATGCTCACCAATCGACTGTTCGCTACCTAACAGATTTGCACTTAAATCGCGATATTGATTATTTTTGTCTTCCAATTCTTTTTCAGTCGGAAGCTCTGAATACACTTTTTCACTTGCTCTATTCTCTTCGTTAATTCGAGAAAATTCGTAACCTATTTTTGATGAATCTGCTATAAAATAATTTATCTTTTCCAGCTCTTCTGAATACTTTACAATATACGAAAAAATAGAACCTTTAGAACTGATAACCAGTAAATTACTCTCCTCACCCGGAACCGCCTGCAGTAACCCCAGGTTTTGTTCCAATTCTCTGTTATAAGTAAATACAAAATTTTCTGAACCTGTAATTCCCTGCCTGATCGGGTCTGGAAAAACCAGGGCCACATTCATTTTATCATTAGCATAAATCGTATCTAAATTTTGTTGAGCAATTAAATCTATGGCACCAACAATCATAAGTGCGATAATTAAAACTTGTTTTTTCATAATTTCTATGGGTTTATTTTATCTTAAAATGAGTTTATAATTATTGGTAACCAACACCTTAACTTTTCTATTGTTACGCTGAAACAATTGTTTAAGTCCACCTACTTGTGGTAAGCCTGTCACATTTATATCCTGAATAATATCGCCAATTACTTCTTTTGTGGCATCGGCGCGAATATTGTTTTCAACATAAATGCCTTCACTACCATCTTGGAGATCATAAGCTTTTAACTTTACTGGAACATGCGCTATATTTTCTATTTCAATCAAAGCCCGGTTAGGCTGAAAACTGATAAATCCATAAATAGGTGAATTTTTGGGGAACTTAATCCCATTGATTGTGGCACTATCAAGCAATCTCATTTTTAAACGGTAACCGTCTTTTACTACCTGGTCTCCATCAACTTCCACTAATACATCTGAGATGGAAGTTTTAGAGGTATTTGGCTTACTGTTAACCTGTGGAGAAATAGCATAAAATAACTGATGAGCGAGCCCTATTTCTTTTGGTTTTACAGAAGCAACCTCAGGAGTTGTAGGTTCCTTTATTTCATCTTGAAGTGGTTCATCCCCGATTTCGTACTCATATTCATTTTCATAATTATATGCTCCATAAGACATGGAATTATTTTCATAAATACTATCTAATAATTTTTCTTTTGCACGTTGGGGTAAATTGGAATCGTAATATCCCAGGGAGTCCATATATTTTTCATCATAGATACTTGGGATTGTTGTTTCACGTACTTCTTTTAAAGCATTAACTGCATCGAGTTTAGATTTAAAATCTTTCTGTTCTTCCTGAAGTTCTGGCACCAGGGTATTTTTTAGCTCAGATGGGGTTTCACTATCTTCTCCGAAGATTAAAACACTATAAGCCACTATAAATGTTATAATGACGGCTAGCACAGAACCAAATACAATCTTCTTTTTATCAATTTTCATCTTCCAGTTTTTTTAAGGCATTTTCAAAATAATTAGTGATCAATAGACCGTGGGTATTATTTGGAAAGTTCCGGTCTACGTTTATTAGATTTCCTGAGGAAACCAACTCATATCGATCTACAGTTTTTCCCCGGTTAACCTCAAAGACTGTTTTGGTTTTAAAAGCGTAGGGTTCATTTGCAATATCCACCTCCGATTCTATGCTAATAACTTTCTGCACCAGTGAATACTGTAACAGCCTATTATAGACTCCATCGGCCTTTTTTTGCCTATAAACATTATCTACCGAACTGTTACCGAGCCAAAGGGCTTTTTCCAGGTTTCGCTCGTAATTTGTAGCATCAATATTGTAGAAATAGGTGTGGAATAATTCTAAATGAGCTTTTGCTTCTATTTCCAAATTTTCTTTTTGGGTAATCCACTTTAAGGGAATAACGCTACCATCGGTATTAATCGCAAAAGCATTATTCAAAGCATTGCGATGAATATCAAAAACCATCCAACCAAAATAAAGGCTGGTAATTACTGCTCCGCAAACTGCAGTAAGTACTATAAATCGGTTAATTTTTAAAACCGAATAAATACTCTTATAAGGTGTTTTCATTTTGAATTTTATTTTTTAAAGTTTTAATAGAATTTTGATTGTAGGTTTTATATGAATATTACCCCGTAAAAAGTCTTAAGGTAAATGAGGTTGCGCGGGAATAGAGTTTGAATTTGAGAAAAACAATAAAAGCTATAGAACCTGCTTCTACGATCATCCCTATAATATTGTTATTCGAAGTAGTACCCAGTAAATTAGACCAGAAGTTCGCATTGATCTCTGCATATAAATTATTTACAAAAACATTGACCAGGAAAAATGCCGGCACTAACATATATACGGCGGCATACAACCTAAAAAAGTTATAGGCCATATCCCTGAATTTTTCAAAAACAGCAAGGCTAATTACCAAAGGAAAGAACGCCTGCATAATCCCTAATAGAAAAAAACGTTCTGCCAGAAAAAGCGGATATATAAATAAGTCTATTACCCATAAAAACAAGCCTACCACAAAGGAAATAACTTTTACAGGATAGAGAGGTGTAACTAAAGCTTCATATAACAAAGCCATTGCTTTTTTGGCCACTTCTAATGCACCTACCTCCTGTTCAATCTCAATATCTTGTAATTGAAGTGGAATAAGTGCCGGCGCGGTATCTTTATATTCCGTTTCAATACTCACCAGAATTCCGTCAAAAACATTCAAAATCTGTGTAGAGAAAATAACCAGAAGTACAATAGCAAAATTCTTTGCTAATTCACCAGGACTTAAGCCCCAGGTATAGCCGCCGTTTTCGGCTATACCCTCGTTATATTTTTTTAGAATATTCACCAAAAAGAACATCACGGCCAGGGCCTTCATACCCGTAATGGCATACTGCGAAAACTCGCTGCTTTTTATAGTTTGAAAAACGGTGTCTATATATTCAAGACCAATTCCTAAAAAGATGCCAGCTTCCATAATCAATATTCTTTAGTCCTGTTATTGATTTTATCCTGCATTTCCCTGAAGGAAATAATATCTTTATAGCGTCTGGTCTTTAAAGTAATTTCTGCAAGCATTTCTTTAGACCTCAATTCACTTTCCCTGAGCATTTGGGTTCTTTCAGCATCACTCATTTTAAAATAATCGCTGGTCAAAACCTTATCGATAAAATCTAAATCATCTAAGGAGCTTTCGAGAATTGCATTAAATGAATCGGAGATACGGGTTATTTCTTCTTGTTTAATATAGGGTGAGTGTAGAATTTGTTTAACATCGCTCTTTACAGTCTTAAGTAAAATTTGGTAATTTTTGGAAAGTTCTTTTACTGCTTTAATTTGCTTTAAAACATTATTCACTTTTTCAATATTCTCTTTCTGCTTTTTGAGGAACTCTACTGTTTTTAATAACTGACTGGTTTGTTTGGCAGACTCAACAAGGGATTTGGCAAGGCTTATAAAATTGGTATTATCATACACCGGCATCCCCTGGCTGAAAAGTTTCGAACTTATTGTTAGGCAGAACGCAATTGTAAAAGATAGCCTTGTGATTGTCTTTTTCATAATTTAGATGTATTTGAAGTGAATTCCTTAATAGCTTCCTCCATACTTCCAAGTTTTGTATAAAGTTGCATTATGCGATCATTTTCTGCCCCATCAGTTAAATAGGCAGCGTAAACCTCTTTTGGCACTTCCAACCTAAACACATTGCTCTCTTTACCTATCTTGATAAAGATTTCGGTGTACTTTCGATCTCCGATAAAATTGTTTTTGATTGATTTTAACTGATTTAAATCGTGACTGGAGAGGTTTAACCTTTTTTGAAGCTCTTCATAGCCTTTTTCGTTGCGAAGGCTGTAGATTACCTGTGTGTTCTCCAAAATGCTTGAAGAAGTCGAGTTGTGGGGAAGCTGATTTATAGATTGAAGAATTATCCCGATCGCACCATTCTGTTTTCTAATGGCCTGGTAATAAAACTCCACACTCTCCAATACGTTTTCAAACTTTAGCTGTTTGGCAAATTCATCGAAAAGAATAATTCCCTTTTCTGCCCGGTTTCTCCAAATGGTTCTTTGTATGGCAGATTTGATCAATTTCAGCATTACTGAAAGGATCTCTTTATTATCCTTTACTTCATCCAGCTCAAAAACAATTAGTCTTTTATCCTCAATTTTATAAGTCTGGTCCTCTCCAACTTCAAATAGAAAACTGTAGATTCCATCTCCCACATATTCTGACATTATGTGCAGGAAATTATTGATATTGAAGTAGTCTGGATGGATCTTAAGGTCTTCCAGAATATCTGTTTTATGTCTTTCGATATACTGGTAAAAACTATGCAGGGAATAATTACCACTAAAATTGGTATAATAATCCAGTAAAATCTTTTTTATAGAAACCGATTGAGCTTTTGAAACCTTAAAATCTGAAGCAAATAGTTCGAAAATAAATTCAGACAAATCCTCTAACCTATCAGCCGTAAGATCATCGGGGCTGCTTATGTAGAAAGGGTTGATGCCCAAGCTTTTTCCGTTTTCATAGCGCAAAATGGTATAATCATTAGGATAAAGCTTTGCGAATTTGGTATAGGATCCGCCCAGATCAATGATTACCAGGCGAACCCCACTTTCAAAATACTGGCGAAGTATATTGTTGGCCAGAAAAGATTTACCCTCTCCGGTAGGGGCGAAAATGGCAAAATTTCTGGCCTTGATCCTTATCTTATTTTCATCCCAAACATCTTTTAACACAGGGATATTATACTCCCTGTCATTAAAAATAATTCCTCTGGAATCTGATTTATAATTGGTGTTATTGATAAAAAGACATAGCGAATGTTTTAGATCTGTGACATAGAGGTCTTCATTGGAGAAATTGGAAGAAAAACAGAAGTAGCTATTCAGAAAATAATTCTTGCGCTCCTCCCCTTTTGGGTAATATGGAATTATGTCAATAAGTTTAAATTCTGTTTTTATCCTGGCATTTATAGAAGATAAATGTATCCGGTCTTTATGCCAGTAAATAACATTTAAGTGGCCCCGAATTATCCTGGAAGTATCATCGTTATTGATCTGTTCCAGAATATTTTGAATTTTATTGAGTACCACCTTATTCTGAGAACCAAAATTGGAGCTCTTGTTCAGCTCTTCCACCCTGGCATCGAGTAGTTTTCTCCATTTCTGCCGATCGTCCAGGTAGATGACCTGATTTACAATATGGTTTTCCTTTAAATTGAGTCCGAGACCGTCTATAAAACCCTGGTGAAATATAAAATCGTCTGAGGTAAACCTATCGTTGGTTTTACTACTCTGAACACTTTCCCCGAAACACAATTCACTGTTTACCGCCAGTACGTCAAAATTGTTATCTCCAACTCTAATACTATTCTTATCCAGTAGAATATTGGTATCGAAGCCTTCCTGAAAACCGTTAAAAAATTCTGTTGAAATACTTTTAATTTTAGTTTCTGTTAGTGGAATGAATTCCAACTTCCTACTGTTGTTTAAATAGGAAACAGCATCATTTACTGAATTTTGGAACTTCTTTAAATTATCATCAAGTTCAGTGGTAACATTTCGGTTTACTTTTTTAAATGGATTTACATATTTAGCCCGATTAAAGGCTTTGTTCCCAGTATAGATAAAAAAGAAATAACTCCGGTGCTCTAAATATTCCCTGCCTTTGAAATAAGAATGAGTAGCTTTTTCCAAAAATGTATTCTTAGGTAATTTCTCTGCAGCATAATTTCTTTTTAAATAAATATCCTGCTTATGAATTACGATTCCGGTAGGTAACGACTTGAGAGCCTGGAACCAGGCACTATGAATTTCTTCAAAATCATTTTCAGATAAACTGTAGATCTCAGGAAGAATGGCCTGAAAGGCTATAATAACGTTGCCGTTGGCAGCAAATACCATATTTTCACGTAATTCGGCAATGGGTGGTGATATAGATAAATTAATCTTGTTCATAATTAATATCACTTAAGCGTTTTGAAGAAATAGTTTGAGGAAAGACTTTTAAAACCTGAAATAAATAGGGATTACGGCTTAGCCTGGTGAGAAGTATATAAAGGAGAATGTTAAAAATAAAAGTAAGAATTATCATCCCAAGGCTAAACGAAAAGATAATTACCAATAGCGATCCTATTATCGATAGCATCATTAGAGCAAAGAGCGAAACCGGCAATCCCCAGATCATCGCCCTTTTTCTAATATTACGGTAAACCTCAAAACTTTTCATTACACTACTATTCCAATGAGGTATGTAAATATTCCCACAACTGCGCCGGCAATAAGCGTAAATACCAAAACCCGGGTAATTCCTTTTTTTAAATCGGCATTCTCGCCAAAAAAATGACCGGCGTTAAAAAGAAATCCGACTAGAAAAATAACACCAAGGATAACGGGGAAAATAGCACGAACAGTGTCGGCTATATCATTAACCGAATTTTCAATCCCTCCTATTTGGGCAAATAGAGGAAAGGAAACCAGTGATAAAAGGACTGATGAATAAATTGTTCTTTTCATAATGTTCGTTTGTTATTCTGCTTAAACAGAATTGATTGATTAATTGTATTTGATGATTAATTTGAAATTATTATGAAAAGGAAAGCCTGGAACAAATGCGCTAAACTTTAACAGACATTGGGACAGAATGCGGTAATATTCGCATAAAAAAGAATGCTTTATTGAATTCTATTTAAACTACGAAGAATTTCAAAGCCGAAAACTGGGTTAAGTTTACAATTAGGAATTTAGGTACAATAGAAACTTTTCTCTCTGTTAATTAACATAAGCATGGTAGGAATAAAACAGGCCATTAATCCTCAGCAGGGGTGGTTTTATTTAAAATTCTTGGAATTACGGTTTTCCGTAATCCTATGTTGTTCCAATAATATATATTTAGCAAAAACTGCTTTTAACCCGCTAAATTTCTAATTTAATAAGTATATTTTTCGGGATATAACGAGTTATATGCAAGCCTTTAGAAGAAAATTATGACATACACTGAGATACAAAAAACAGGATTCTTCGATGCTGTAGAATCTTTAAAAAAATATAGAAGAGCTGATTTAATAGATCAAAGAGGTAGAAATTTACTAAAGGAATTGTATACCGATTTACTACCAAACGATTATATACTTCAAAAATCCTTAAAAGAAAATACAACCTTTTTAATAGGAAGAAAGGGTACAGGTAAATCAACCATTTTTCTTAGAATCGAGCAAGAATTAAGAGAAATGAAAGGCTATTTACCCTGCTATTTAGATGTAAAAACAATTTATGAGTCTTCCCAAACAAAATTATCTAGAATTAATGGATTAGATGAATTACTACCCTCCGAGTTATTAGATAAGTACCTCATAGAAAGAGCATTTATTCAAAATGTCTTAAGTGCAATTATTCAGGAAGTAACTAAAAAGTTTGATTCAAATATTGACAAACTATTAGAAATCATAGGTGTTACCCAAGTTGAAGCTGTTAAAGAAAAATTAGAGGAGCTTAAAAACAATGTAGAGGATAACAAATATTTAGAAAATATTGAAATCCCAATCTTACAGAAAATTAGCGTTTCTCAAAAAAATTCGGAAGAGAAGATTAAAGAAAGGAATATTGATTTAAAGGGTGCAGACTTTGAGGTCAACGCGAATCCAGATGGAGTTTCAGGAAAAATTGGAACAGATTCAGGAATTGGTTGGAAAAAGGGGCATAAAACATCATTTGAAAATGAAGATGTTTTTTCAAATGTTTTTCTGAAAGTATTTCAAATAAAAGAAATAATTGTTGGTATAAAAGAGACTTTGTCTTTACTCAAAATAAGACATTTATACGTATTATTGGATGATTTTTCTGAAATCGATGATGATTCAATTAAAACATTTGTTGATGTAATACTCGCTCCCCTTAACAATTGGTCTGATGAATTTATAAAATTTAAAGTTGCTGCATATCCAAATCGTATTTATTACGGAAAAATTGATCCAGGAAAGATCGACACCATTAATTTGGATTTTTATAATCTCTACTCAGAATTCGATAGAGATAAAATGGAAACTAATGCTATTGGATTTACTAAAAGAATTTTAGAAAAGAGATTTAAAAAGTTTGCTGATTCAGGAGTCGAAGAATTTTTTGAAACCTCAAAGAATTCGATGGATGATTATTTTGAGATTCTATTTAATGCATCGATGAATGTTCCTAGAATTTTAGGATATATTCTTTCATACTGCTATCAGAGTAGAATAATCTATGATAATAAAATTAATAAGAGCGATATTGAGGCGGCTTCTCAAAGATATTATAATGAAAAAATCTTTTCATTCTTTGAAACAACAACTCATTCCCTTATCTCATTAGACGAAAAAATATCAGTTCTTCAACTGAAAAGTCTTCTAAACATATTCATAGAAAAAGCAAAAAATATAAAGAAAAGGATTACATCAAAAGAGTTAAAAGGGTCGATATATTTACAAAATGCTCCATATTCGAGTCATTTTCATTTTGACCCGAGATACGAGGAATTTCTTAAAACTTTAGAATTGAACTTTTTTATAAGTAAGTACAATGATTTAAGCGATAAAGATGGACTACCGGTTTCTATTTATTCACTCAATTATGGGTTGTGCAAAAAAGAGAACATAATTTGGGGTAAACCAAAAGGCACAAGATATCGTAAATACTTTATTGAAAGACCTTTCAATTATTCCAAAGTAATTACAGAATTTTTATCTAATGCTAAGCGTATAATCTGTTCTAATCCAGATTGTGAAAAACAATTTGAAATTGATGATTTAAAATTCTTAGAATTTAATAATTACAGATGCAATAAGTGTCAATCAAAAGTGATCATTGAAACACTATCTGATGATATAAAAGATCAAATAGATCGTATCGACAAGAACAAAATGCTACCTGTTCCTGAGGTGAAAATTTTAAAAGAATTACAGAATAGTGATTCAGAATTATATGCGAGAGACATAGCTCAAGAGGTAGATTATAGCGGTCAATTAATAGGCTGGCGAGCGAAAAAATTAGACGAACAACATAATCTAATTAACAGAAAAAAAGAAGCTGGAAAAACATACAAATATATACTAACACCATTGGGCATAGACTTCTTTACGGGCAAATAGGTTAAAGGCCAGCATATAACAACGGTTAATCGCCAATAAGCGGCACCGTTAGAAAGAAAATAATTAACTTGACCAATAAACCAATACTAAGCCGACAACGCCGCGTCCCCTACTCCGCCAACTGGCGATAACCGAGACCGTTGCCAGCAATTAATACTAACCGAATGAAGAACTACTACAGTATTTTAGAAATAACTAAAACTGCATCCAAAGAAGAAATAAAAAAAGCATATCGATTAAAAGCTGTAAAGTATCATCCAGATAAACACAATGGAGATGATTACTTCGTCCATAAATTTTTAGAAGTTCAAGAGTCCTATGAAATCTTAATAGACCCAATTAAGCGCGAAGAATATGATATAAAATATTCTAAATATTTCTCTGAGAATGGACACACGGAAAACAAGAAAAAAGAAGAAAGCTATTCTCAAGAAAAAAGTAAAGAAAAAGAACAGGAGGAAGAATTCTTTTATAATCCTCATAAACCTTTCTATTCGGAGAGAGATAGAAATCAGAATGAAACACCTCAATTTGAGCCAATCGTTGATCATTGGGGAAATAAATTGGATCCAGAAGTTGATTTTTTTAAGCTTCCAACTAAAATCGGAAAAATAATATCTGGCTATTCATCCCTTTATAAAAGTCAAAAACCAATATCAGGCACATCAAAATTCAAGAGATATGCAATTTGTATTTTAATTGCAATTGCGATTTCTACTGGAATTATTTTTGGAATAGGTGTTCAAAGTACAGTTTGGATATTTATATGGGCCGTAGCTCCATTAGCATTAATGATTTGGATTGCTGATGCAAATGTCCAATTTAAACATTATAATACTTTTATTGGAGTTAATGGTTTTGCAAGATTTACTTGTGAAAATTCAAGGGAGAACATAACGGAATCCTATGAAATTAATTTTAATGACGTAACGGACTTATTAAAAGTTACCCAAATAAATAAAAGAAACTTCAATTACACAGGTACAGATTATGGTTTCGTTTGGTTGAAAAATGGAAAACTAGTCCGAGAAGTTAATGGCTCTCATCAAAGTAAAGAAGGAAAACCAGATAAATGGCAAGATGAATTCTGGGTTAATGAAATAGCAGAAAGATATTGGACAGTTTATCTTTTAGATAATATGGAAAAAGACTTGGAATCTAAAGGATATATTGAATTTAATCTTATTGGTTACAGTAATGGATCATATGAGTCAGTTCCTTATATTAGACTGGGAATTGGCTACATAGAGTTCATAAATTCAAAAGAGAATTTTAAGTATAATTTTAATGATATTAAGAGTGTTCACACAAAAGGTTCTAACCTTTTTATAGAGCATAAAAATTACCAGAAGAAATTTTACTTTTTCAAATCAGGAAATAAAAACGGAATTCCTCTAAGGAACTTATCAAATTATCAATACTTCTTTAGATCTTTCGAATTACTACTAGGATACAAATTTGATTAAAGTATTAACTGCAGGCAACAACGGCTCATCGCCAATAACGGGTATCATCGAAAAAGTGTAATTTTAGAAACCAGGAAAAAAAACAACTAAGCCGACAACTCCGCGTCCCAACTCCCGCAACTGGCGAGACCGTTGTGCGCTATTATAAAATTATGTTTAGAACTACAGAAAGCAAAATTTTCACAAATCCTCTGTTCGAAAGAACAAATCAAAATGCCAAAAGCATTATTCAGGAAATCGATCAACAGAGTGACACTTACTTCAAAAATAGCTCAGAAGACGAGTTTTCCGAATATTTATTATCCAAATACGAAATATCTAATTCTTTAAAAATTTATTGGGAGGAAACACAAATTGAAATTGAAGAAGTTGAGATTTCTGGTAGTAATTTACCACCAACCTTTGATGTTTCAAATCCTAATCTTAGAGTGAAAAAGAAAAAAATAAAATTTCTTGTACCTTATTCAGGTGATGGAGATATTTTATTTTTCAAACCATCAAATACTATTTATATGTCCAGTATGGGAGGAAGCCCATATAGAACAATTGAGTATTTAGTTTTTTCCTTTATTGATTTATACGACAATTCAGAGAACATTGATAGAGAATTTGAGAATAGTAAGAATGAATTTAATAGAAGGTATAACGATCTAAAAAAAGAAATTTCAATCTATAACCAAGAGCTACCGGGTTTCATAAAAAGTGAAATAAAAAAGAAGATCCATCGAATTAGGAATTTTGATGAGTACAAATCCAAGTTCAGATTCCCTATAAAAAACGATAATAATACTCCTGAGAGTTTAAAAATACCTAAGGTAGTCAAGGAAAGGAAAATTATTCCGAAACCTAAAATTTTAGAAAGTGGAAAAGAATCAGAAGAGCGTTATATAAGCGAAGATGATTATCAAAGGATTTTATCAATTCTACAAGAATGTGGTAGAAATTGGGAGTCGCATCCAGATACTTACAAAGGAAAAAATGAAGAAACTCTTCGATCTCAACTAATATATGTTTTAGCCCCAAATATTCAAGGTGTAGTAGCAGGAGAAGCTTATAATAAAAAAGGAAAAACAGATATTGCTATTAAATATAATTCCACCAATCTTTTTATTGGAGAATGTAAGATTTGGAAAGGAGCAAAGAAATTCACAGAAACAATAGATCAAATTTTGGGATATCTTACCTGGAGGGATTCTAAGGCAGCAATTTTAGTGTTTGTACCTAATAAGGATATTTCAAGCGTGGTTAAGGAAACGAAAAAGGTAATTGAAGAACATCCAAATTATGTTAGGACACTTGATAAAATTAATTCTGGATGGAGTAATTATAGATTTCATCTAGAAAATGATAAAAGGAGTTATTTGACCATTGCTGTTCAATTATATCATATGCCGGAATTATAACAGCGCACAATCGAGTAGACGGCTCCGCCAGAAATTGACGGAGTGCGCCTCTCACACCACCCAGCGTACGGTTCTCGTACTGGGCGGTTCACAATCCATCTTTCCAATCGCTCTTTAAACCAATTGAAACTATTCTGTACTTTTTCAAAAGGCTACAGATTTTCTTGGGAATCGGTCACCCAGTTAGCGAAAATCAATGCTCCCAATGTAATTTCCAAAAGGATTGCGTTCAGTCCTTCCTCACTTGTGAGACCTATGCAGTTTTGCTACACCTCGTTTCCTGTGAGTACTATTACCTCGGCTGACTTCTCCACCAAACCATCCCGTGGCTATGGAGATCTCCCCAGGTAAGAACATCTTCTTTCCCCTGATTCCTGCCGGATCTACTACTTCGGTATTCATTTCCAAAGAAATGTTTAGGACATCACAATGATGTGCTTGCTCATCCAACCTTGTAGCCTCATATCCGGTTCCTGTTCGTCAGTACCAGGCTTTGTAGTCCTGCTTCCTTCACTTCCTGTCTCGCGACAGACAAGCTTGCAGCTTACTAATGGTTCAAGGCGTCACCCCTGCCCATAAGGGACTTGCACCCTCTAGATTAATATCATATCTTCGATATGATAAAGATGCCCATGCTGGGCACACACAGCGCATATAGTTTATGGCGGAATTAGTGCCAAACCCAACGTTTTTGTATTTTTAGAAACGTAAACCCTTAACCGAAAAAATTGCGCATTTTTGCCCGCCACAAACCATATACGCAAACCGTTAGCAGCAATTAAAACAAACATTTATGCCAGAATTTAATCTTATCAAACTTGATGGAAAACCATTAGAAAAACTTGTAGAAGTAATAAGTAACGGCATCGGAACTTTGTATAGACCAAGGGCGATAAGAAAAGAAGCCGATTCAAAAGCCTACGAAATTGGCATTATTGAACAAGCCAAAGCAAAAGCTCTTGCGGAAGGGAAAGAATTAGAAGCAGAAACTTATTTAAAAATTCAAGAAAGAATATTATTTAATGAGGTCGAAAGACAAAACAACATTGATAACATTGCTGAAAAAACAGCAAGTCAATTGGAGAATGAACCAAATATATCTGATGAGCCAGTTGATAAAGATTGGACGAAAAGATTTTTCAATATTGCACAAGATGTTTCAAACGAAGAGATGCAAAATTTATGGTCTCGAATACTTGCAGGAGAAGTCGTAAGACCTGGAAGTTTTTCATTAAGAACACTTGAATTGATTAAAAATCTTTCAAAATACGAAGCTGAAACATTTAGTAAAATGGCTAATTTAACTTTAGTTTCTTTTGATAGTCCGTGTATATATCAAGGAAAAAATCAATCAAACGATTTTCTATTAAAATTTGGCTTAAGCTTTAACAACAGACTTTTATTAGTAGAAGTAGGTTTACTGCAACCCGATTCTACGATAACGAGAAGTTTACCTGAAAATAAAACTGAACAACCTCAATTTGTATATCATAAAAGCGGAAATATAATATTAAGACAAACGATTCAATCGAAATCACCTCAAGTGAAATTTTCGATTTATAGATATTCCAAAATAGGCGAAGAACTTCTTAAAATCATTACGATTGAACCTAATATTGAATACATTAAGGAGTTTGCGTTAGAACATACCAACGAAAATTCTAAATTTGAAATGGCTTATATTTTAAAAGAACACCCAAATGGAAGCGTTAATCATACAAATTGGGAAGAAATAATTAAAAAATAACTGCTGCTAATCGAATAGACGAGTGACGACCTAATGGCCGTCACTACGCCTCTCGCACCACCGTACGTACGGGTCTCGTATACGGCGGTTCGATAATGATACTTATCGATTATAGTATTCGATTAAACTCATATAACCTTTCATTTTTAAGCGTTCTACGGTAATGGTGGTACGCAAAATAGGACTCTGGGCAACTGCCCAACCGCCCATTCTGGTACGGCTCCAAGCATAAGCGTGATCATAATCGACCCCCAATCGAATCAGGTTTTTCCGTTTTCGTTCGAGCTTTTTCCAATGGTGCCAGATGTGTAAGCTTCCCCAAAAACCGAACTATTTCTATGTCTAGAAACCAATTATACTTCTATATCTGCCCAAATAATTGGATGTTCACTTGCTGCGTGGGCTTTACAATTAATACCTGGATAAATAGACCACATAGGTCGTTTTTCTGGCCAAATACCTTTACGGTTTAAACCGCTGCGTTTAGTTTTTTTAAAAAGTTCCAGGGATAGTAACAGATAATCTTTTTGCTTGATATTTACCCCCATTCGGTATGCTCCCAAGCTGTAATAACCGGCATCTTTACCTTTATCAAAATCTACATTAAAGCTGGAATGTTTGCTTATATCCAATACATTCGTTTTAAGCAATAAAGGCGAAAGTGAGTTGCAGAATGATGGAGCATTAAGCGTACCAACTATAGCTACATTTATTTTACCTTCCGCTTTCATCTGTTTATAAACTTCAGCAATCCTCTTAGCTTGTTGTATTCTTATCCTATCAGAAAAATTTTTATCTCCTGCCTGGTTCTTCAAATGGGTAGCAAGAATCCAAATTGTATTCCCTTTTGCGGTTTGGATTTCATACTCCAACAAATCTTTATCAAAAAGATTTTCTCCACTAACGTTTAAATCAAAAATATGGCTCTTTACCGACTTAATTTCATATCCTTCACGGATAAGAATGCCAATTTCCCGGCCTCGAATGTCATTTCCCTGTACTACAAAAGTCTGTTGAAAAGGTTCGCAACCTAACCTTGGAAGGAAATCCTTATTAAACTCTGCCAGAGATGCGCGGTCTTCTATCTCCTGAAGAATCAAGATATCGGGGTTTACTTCTAAAATCACACGCGCTTTATTTTTCACAGCTATTGGATCTAATGGGTAGTTTTTGAGCGCAACCCAGCCGTTCCAATCAGTCAGTTCACTGGCTTTTAATTCCTTTGAATAGTTCTTACCCTTTAAAAAAAGATAGTCATCTTTTCGCCTTAAAACAGCGTATGGATAACGATTAATATTATCAATATCTGCCAAGCAAGCCAATTCCCTTAATCGTTCCTGATCCTGAATTGACTTTATTGGTTTTTCCATTAACTTATCCATCGCTATTTCCCAGTCTTTTTTAGTTTTATTGAACCGGGTTTCATTAAAACTTATATCCCGGTGAAATAAATTCTGAATATTAAACGTGGCTAGCTTCATCCGTAAACTTTTTATAATCAGAAAACTACAACTTATTTGAATGAATTACAGTACAGCACTTCATTTTGTGAATAAAAAATATTTTGTGCGTTTTTGACATATTTTAATCTCAAATGAGATCAAAATTTATGACATCCTTAGACTGACCTGTTAATAACTTATTCCATTGATGAAAAGATAATTGCTAAAAACATCAATTTGAAAGTTTTAAACTTGAAAATGTTTAAAAAATCATTTACTTAAACTTCGATAGCAAGCTTTTACGCCGGAGTAAATTGAACCACCCCGGCCGGAGCAAAATGAAGCACTTTTACAACCTAAAACATCTACTTAAGTTCATCATCATCATTTTCTTTTGTCAATTGAATTCTTGTCGAAGGAAATTAAATTGAAAAGATTTCGCATTCTGCTTCGTACCCTGGCTCCATATCGCTCTTCCAACTCAGCTGCATCCAAATTGGTAGTGCAATGGGTTCTTACTTTGTGATTCAGGAATAATTCATACCGACTAAGTAGAATTTCTCCCATAACATTGCAATCTTTACCATAATACCTCCCGGCTGGTTCAACACCCAGGTCATCAAAACATAAATAGCTGCTATTTCCATAATCCATAATTGTTTTATACCCCAAATGATGAAAGGCAAAAGCAATATTTCTACAGGGAATAACCTGATATTCTTTTTGATGTGGCACCAAATAACGCAACAACTTAAGAAAGCTTGTTTTTCCACATCCTACCGGCCCGGTTAACAGAATCCCTTTTGCAGGGTCGATATTAAATTTTTGGCATTTTTCCTTATCAGCAATTATATAATTGCACAATTTATAAAGCAATTTTTCATCTTTTTTATGCAATTTAAATTCATTTCCAAAGAGCAGTTTTCCCTTTGTTTGGAGGTATTCGAGCATTAAGGAAAAATCGTAAATAACTTCTTTCCCTTTAAATTTCCCAATTTTATAAATTACCCCTCCTTCTGTAATTTCACAAGGGTTCTTCATAATTTTTTTCTTTTTTAATTTTTAGATAATCAGGGTTTTTCATTTTTAAATTTTGCTGAATTTCCTCAGATTTTTTCATCCACCGCTTAGCTAAAGCCTGCCAATTCACTACTCGAGTTTCACGATTAATTTTCCAACCTACGGCTTCATAATGGAGATAAAACTTAGCAGCCTCATTTTCTGGCCAGGCTTTTTCTTTAAAATATTTTAAAACTTCAAATTCACTTTTTGGCCAATAAGTTTTATTATGTTTAATATGTTTAATATTGTTTGTTTTAGATACCAGAGCTATTTCGCTACTCTTACAATACTCTTCTGCTACTTGTTCTAAAAAAGTCTCAAACTTATCCAGCTCATTTACACTACAAATTGATTGCTTGTCTTCTACTTGTTTATCACTAGTCCAAAAAATGGACATCTTAACCTGGCTACCTTTTAAGGGGTTCTTAGACGGCAGATATAAAATGTAGTTCCAATCACTGAGTTCCCGCATACATTTATGATAAGTTGAAAGTGAACCAACCTTGGAAGCTTCCATAATTTCCTGGCGTTGTATATAAAACTGTTTGCAGAACCTAAATACATTCCAATAATGAAATAAGGCATAGTAAATACTCAAATGGGAGGGATTTAGCCGGTTATCTTTATTGAAACGACTAAATACCTCAGAAAGGTGTCTTATGTAATTCATAACTAATAACTATTATCTATCCTGTATTCTTTCATTATTCGCTGAATATCATTCCAATCATAAAAAATGGTACCGCCTAATTTTGTATATGGAAGATTTCCGTTAACTCTTATATTATGCAGGGTACCTGCACTAACACCAAGAAGTTCTTTAACTTCAGCAGATTTTAAATATCTCTTATTCTTTCGGTAAGAATGCTCTTCCATCAGCCTTTTAAGCTCATCGAGTAACTCGAGCTTAAAAATCATTAGATCGTCCGTAGTAATTATTTCTTTTGCCATTATTTGAAAGGTTTTAATTTAAAATCCCACCGATGGTTATACTTTTTTACACGATGGGATTTTGTTGATTTGACTTCAAGACAAAATTGAGAAGCATCAGGAAAATAATTTCACTATTTGAACAGGACTACGAAAGAATTTAACACGGTATACAAATAGATTTAAATCAATATAAAATTCGATATTTCAGTGTTTTACAGTCCGAAAAAAATGACTAGAAAAATATAGAAGATTGAAATTCGGAGTTACGGCTTCCTACCGAAAATTATAACGCATTATCACGATTTAGTTTTTGTTCGAAATTCCAGGTAATTTCATCCAAAAATTTCGTGACTCTTCCTTTTCTACCTTTAATTTCTGAAACTTTCTTATAGCAATTACCAAGTTTCTCATCGAAGATTTCTTCAAAAAGGCTAACGATATCGATTATATTGGCAGATCCATTGTTAATAGCTCCCGAGAAATGTAATGCATAGATAAGTTCTATAAGGTCTACCTTGGATGCTGTCCAGTTTAAATCGTGATCAATAATGTTTTTGTTCTCAGGATAATTACACCTATCCAGTTCATTTTGTAAAAAGGGCAGTAATCTTTGGTAGGCTTTTAATTGAGCCGATAAAAGATCGTGTGAAGTACTAAAATCCGGGTCCCAATACAGTATATCATTGTGAGATTCACCTTTATCTTGGAACTCCCGGGTATAGTAAATTTTATCCATGTAACTATTACCAAGGTCTACATATAGCTGAAACTCACGATGCTTCTGAAAAAACTTATTGATTTTTTTTATTTGCTTATGTAAGAGTTTCCGTCTATATTTTAAAGAATAGTTTAATTCTAAACTTCTCAAATTGATGTAATAAATAAGATGTACGAGTGGAATTTGCTTTTCTATTTTGAAGAATTGGATCTCCTGAAAAGTTGATTGAAAAGAAACTTCCTTAATTTTTAACCTATAATCATTCAGAATACCCCGGCAATATTTTATAATATCGGTATACGCAACAAGGTTTGTAGAAGAGGATTCCTCTATTTTTGAAATTTCTTCCAAAACTTGTCTGGATGTTAAAATGAAGTCCACCTTTTTTCCTATGATTCATTCCTTAAATTTGAATAAAAAGAGGTTAGAATAAAAAAGGAAAGAAAATAGGTTTATAAACCAAAATACTGCATTTATAAACAAATTTGAATAAGACCCGGAAATTCATCTTTTTGAAGTCTGAAATTTTTAAACTCCAAACATTAATAAACTTAAATTTTTAAGTTCATTTATAAACCACAGAAAATTCCGATCTCATATTGGGTAGCTAAAAAGTTAAGGAGGAGGAAACTTAATATCGATTTTGTTTTCCTGACATATTGTTTTTAGCAAAAGAAAAAATTTTGCTATACAGTTTCACTATGTCATTATAACCAAAGTTATCGTGGGAATTTTGATAATCTATATCCAGTAAAACAGGGATATTACCATTGGTTATACTTTGAAGTTTCGCAACATATTTACCACTATCCCATAAAGGAATACGATCATCCTGGGAAGCAGAAATTATAAGTGTAGCCGGATATTCTTTACCGATTTTTAAGTTGTAATATGGGTCCATTTTTACCAAACCTATATATTCCAGGCTGTCTTTAACAGAACCATATTCTAAGTAACTGGTACTGCTAACAGTTTGTGATGATTCCAAACCGTGAGGGTTAAGTCTGGGAACTTCTGCTATAAAAGATGAGAATAAATCTGGTCTTTCATTAACCGCCATACCTGCAGTGATACCTCCGGCGCTGGATGTGTATAAAGAAATTAGTCCTTTTTGGGTAAATCCTTTTTGAATTAAGCCTTCTGTGCAAGCAATAAGATCTTTCCAGGAATTGAATTTAAATAATTTTTGACCTTGTTCGTGCCATATTTTACCTTTCTCTCCACCACCCCTAACATGCGGAAATGCCAGGATTCCTCCCTGTGCTGCCCAATTTAAAAATATTGGATAGAAAAATGGACTTAAACTCTCTCCATAAGCACCATAAACATAGATAAAAACCTCATTCAAAGAACCTTTTAGTGTTTGAGGATCGTAAACTAGAGATAATGGAACTTCTACGCCATCGTGACTTTTAATCATTATTTGCTCAGAAATAAGATTTTTAAATTCAGGATAGAAGGTTTCGACCTGAAGACCTTCTTCAAATAAACTATCATTTCCAGAAATAAGAAATCTAGTGTAATTGGAAGTCCAACCATCTAACTCCACACCGATTAAACTAGAAGTAATTGTACCACCAAAAAATGTTGCGTATCCCGGTACAAATGGAGGTTTCAATTGAATAATCCTCCCTTTATCATTTATTTTCCACAAACTAACCTCAACTCCAAATTTAGATTTCGAGAAGTACACATTATCTTTATTTAGAGCTAATTGATTTATGGGATTTTCCAAGGTTCCCTCTGCTAACAGATCTGGATTATTAAAATTAGGAGAAATAATATTTACGCTGCTTATTTGATTTCCTAAATTATTTCCCTGGCGAAAAATAAATTGATTATCTCTCACAACACCTTCAGTTGTGAATACCTTATGCTTTATTTTAAAAAAAGGTTCCCAAATTATTTTTCCTGAAAGCAAATCAGAAATTTTGGCTATATATGCATCATAGTAATCATTCGAGCTAGCAGAATAACCTATAATATATTCGTCTGCACTGGAGTTAATTTTTACTTTAGGATAAAAATCAATAGGAATATTTACAATATTATTTCTGCCAAAAACTTCTTTACGCAAGTTAGGATCTTCACCTAATTTATGAATTACTGAATAGGAATTTTTTTTATATCCTGAACTAGACTGATCTATCACAGGAAAGTAGAGATATATAAAGCCAGAGCTGTCTGGCAACCATTCAATGCCGCCAAATGAAGGGTTAATATTGGTAATCTGGTCTTGATAAAATTCTCCTGTTTCTATATTTAAAAATCTAATGATGGATGAAAACTTTTTATCTGAATGAAAACCAATAGCAACTTTTAATCCATCGAAGGAAGGTTTCAGGTAGGTAATTTCTCCATGACTTTTAGGGTCAAAAATTTCTACGGCTTTTGAATTTACATCTTCTTTGAAATATAATTTCTCTCTTGCTTCTACTTCATCATATTTAATAAAAAAATAATTCCCCTTTTCATTAATTTCAATTAAACGAATAGCAGTTTTCTCCCGATTTTGATATTCCTCAAATTTCACAAGAAAATTATTGAATAACCTATTTTCAGAAAAATATGCCTCAGCAAGAGAATCCTGAGCTTTAAACCAATCCAACACCTGTGGATCTTCAAGCTTATTCAAGTTAACATAATCATCATAGATTTTGACACCAAATTTATTTATAGGCTTGATTTGCTTTTCTAATGAAGGGAATGAATTTGTATTATGAAGCTCCTGACCAAAAAAAAGGCAAGTATTCATAAATAAAGAAAATAGCAATAGTATGCAGTTTGATGATTTCATTATGCTAAAATTAATAAAGCCCGGGTAAGCCCCGAGCTATAATTCTACTGGTGATTAATTATTTTTTCCCAGGTTTTGGCCGTCTTACTTTATCGCGGTCAATAACTGAACTTCCGCCCCCTTTAATTTTTTCCAAATTTTTTAAGGCTTTTCCCTGATAATCTTTTAATGATTTCTTCATAATTAAAAATTTAAAATGTTAATAAATATTTGCTGAACACTAAATAACTACAACACGCATCAAAACGCAATACTTTCGTAAACGTCATTTATAAATGACCACCTTCTTTGATGGAATTCAGCTCTTTAATAAATTTTGATGGGTAGACACCTGTATTTTTGTAAAAAGCCTTTGAAAAGGATTCACTGGTTTTAAATCCAAAAACTTCTGCCAGCCCCTGATTACTATATTTTAAAAGTCCGCGATCTGCATTTAACATTTGAATAGCTTTGGCTACTCTAAGATCTTTTAAGTAATTCGGAAATGATTTATTTTTATAGGTGTTTATAATTACCGATAAATAGGTTGTGTTTGTTTCCAGTTCCTGAGCAAGAGAGGACATATCTAAATCTTTATCCAAAAATCTTGCAGAGTCTTCAAATTTTTCCAGTCTACTCAAAATATCCTTTCTAATATCTTCGGGTACGGAACTAGGATGATTACTAACCGGCTTTTTATAGCCTTTTCTTTTATCAAATCTTCCCTCTTCCATTAACATTTTTAATTTTCTTTGAGTGCGAACTGATCTGATAAAAAAGAAAATTCCCGTTAGACTACCTATTCCTGCTAATAATCCAATTCCTTTTATAAGATCCCTTTTATTTTCAAGCTGGGCTTCGGCCTGTTTTTTCTGATGTTTTAGATATGGGATATCATAAGAAACCATTGCTGCATTTATAACTTTTTCTTGTTTTGCTGAGTGCAGGCTATCATAGGCTATAAGCTTCTCGATGTAATCAATTTGACTTTGATTATCATTTTTCGCTATTGCATACAAGATAAGTTGATGATAAACATCTTTAACTTCTAAAAATGGATCCTTCGTAGCAGTAACTATTGAGTCAACTTCTTTAAAATACTTCATAGAAAGATCTACATCATCCAACTTTTCAGCAATCTTGCCTAAATAGTATAATTTTATAGCTTTAGAAGTACCATCTAATGATTTACTATATCTAACAAGAGTATCTCTGGCACTTAAGTAATCACCCGCGTAAAAATTTATTTGAGCATCCAAAAGAATAAAATCTTTAAAATTAGTCGTGTCTCTCATTTGTAAGGTCAAATCTATCCCCTTATTAGTATAATATCTAGCAGAGTCCAACGACTGCAACCTTAAATGAGTTAGTGATAAATTATACAGTAACAAGGTATAGTCATCGTATAAAAGTTTTTCGCTATCGGTTTCACTTTGAAGTAGTTTTAAATTTTTATTATAAAGTTCAACTGCAGCATAATGCTGACCATATAAATTTCGTATAGCTGCTATGGCCTGGCCATACTCTTTTTGTTGCTCTATATTGTTCTTTTTAAGTGCCGAATTATATGCCTGAAGATAATTGTTTAAGGCTTCTTGAAAATTGCCGGATTCATAGTTTATATGTCCCTTCAAAGCAAATCCAATCGCAGGATAGTTTGGATGCTTACTATCCTTAGTAAGTTTAATTATAGAATCGGAATAAGACAAAGCCGAAGTCTCATTTTCTAAACCAGTTTTATAGTAATAAGCCCTGGCTTTTTCAATATTATTATTTTCTAAGGTTGCTTTTTTTAAATGTATATTGATCAACAACCTTAAAGTTACAGTATCGTGATTCTCAAATGCCTCGTATTGTAAATTCCCTATATCTTCATAGGTTAATTTAGAATTCAATATCTCCAAATTAAACTTTTTATCTTTTTGCGAATAGCCATAAGAAATAACCACACCACTTAATCCTAAAATTAAATAGATAAGAATTGATCTTAACACTGTGGCTTTCATAGTCATATCATTTTTCTAAGTTGTCCAGAGATGACGAAACTGATAGAAAATTCGTTCTAGCAAACTAGATTCATTAAGTACAATTTCAGCTGTACCTATTAATTCCTGGCTTATATTTAATTCTTTACCATAAGTGGTTTTTAAATTATCAACTTCCAGGTAAACAACAAATGAAGGAGCATTGTCTTTACTTGGAACTTCTGAAATTGAATTAACAATGGCTCTTACCATTCCCCACTCTCTAAATGGAAAGTTTTCTAATTTGAGATAAACTTTTTGTCCTTTTTTAATCTGACCAGAATTATGAATGGGAACCATACATTTTCCTAATAATTTTTCTCTATTAAATGGAATAATAGAGAAAACTAAATCTCCTTCTGATACGTTCTGGTGTTCTATCCAAAATTGATTATAAGAAACCATACCTGCTATTGGGCTTTTTAACACATTATTATCTTCCCATTGTAAAATTTGATTAAGTAAATCCTGCCTCGCAAAAATTAATTCAGCATTTTGAAGACGAATATTCCTTAGGGCACTCTTTCTTAAAATTTCCAGATCACTGTAAGCCCTATTGAGGTGCGCATAATTTTGTATCAATTTCTGCTCAAGCAAAACATATTGTTGATTCTTCTCTGAAAATTCCAATTCAATATTTTCTAAATTTGATTTTGAGATTACACCTTTTTCAAATAATTTTTGGTGGCGATTTAATTTTTGAGTAGATATAACTAAATTGTTTTTAAATAGTTGAAGCTCTTTCTTTTTTGAGTTTAAAATTGCTGCCTGGTTATCAATTTCTTTAATTAGTCCTTGCTCAATAGCTTTATTTTCACCTAATTTATTTTCTAAAATAAGCTTATGATATTCCTCCAAATACTTATTATAAACTTGCTGAAGTGAGGTCCCTAAACCTAAATTTACTGGATACACTTTTATTAAAGTATCCAATGATGATATTCTTAAAGAATCATTTATTAATATATTTCTTAAATAGGTGATATCATTGAAGCTTGCCGGATGATCAAGAATGGCAACTATTTCGCCAATTTTCACTGAATCCTTAGGTTTTTTAAAAATTGCAGAAAGTTTCCCATCTCTTTTAACTTTGATTTGTACTGGAGGATTTAGGGAAGTAAGAACAAGATCACCTTTTACTACCTGATCAAATGAAATAGTACCAGATACTAATAGCATAAAGACGAAGAATATAAAAATGTAGCCTGTACCCCGGCGAATTAAATATCCGGGTTTAAAGTATGGAGGACTAACCTTGCTTCTATCAAATCCAGGCTTTTCCAAGGCTTTAAATTTTTAATTGATGTTTAATTAAATTATGATAAGCTCCTTTTTTAGCTATGAGTTCATCGTGATTACCACGCTCCACAATACGACCCTTTTCCATTACTAAAATTTGATCGGCATCCATTACTGTAGAAAGTCTATGAGCTATAACTACTACAGTTCTTTTTTTATAAAACATCTTCAAATGGTCTGAAATTATTTTTTCATTTTGGGTATCTAAGGAACTGGTTGCTTCATCAAGAAATAAGTAATCCGGGTTTTTGTAAATCGCTCTGGCCAACAAAAGTCTTTGCCGCTCCCCACCACTGAGTAATTGACCATTTTCGCCTATATGAGTCTTAAAACCAAGTGGTAATTGTTCTATAAGGTCATATAGATTTACCATTTCCACTGCTTTTCGTAATAAAATTTTATCGACTGGTACATCGGGCTGAGATTCGGTAATGTTTCTTTCCAGAGTATCATTAAAGAAACAACCATCCTGCATTACTACGCCACATTTACTTCTCCAAATGGCGGAATCTATAAATTTCAAATCGTTATTTCCAACCTTAATACTACCTTCCCATGGACTATAAAACTTAAGAAGTATTTTTAGTAATGTTGTCTTACCTGAGCCACTGGAACCGACTATAGCCGTTGTTTTTCCGCACGGTATGATAACGCTTAAATTGCTTAATAGTGGAGGTAAGCTTGGATCTCCGTAACCAAAACTTATGTTATTAAAAGATACACTACCCTCCGGTTCTATATAATCGCCTCTGCTGGTTTCTTCTGGAGTTTTTTTATGGATTTCAGATAACCTGTTAAATGAAAGCTTTGCACTTTGATAATCAGTAAAAAAATTAATAATATTTGAGACCGGTAAAGATAAACTTCCAATTACAAATTGAATTGCCAACATAGCTCCTAATGAAATCTGCCCTGATATTACAGCTCTAGCAGACAAGTATATTATTAAAATATTTGTAAGCTCATTTAGAAAAAAACCACCTTTAATTTGAGCCTGTTCTACTCTTAAAATTTTTGTCTTTATTGCAAAAAGGTTATTTTGATTTATTTTCCACTCGGTTTTTCTTCGTGTCTCTGAATTATTTAATTTTATCTCGGTAACAGCTAAAATCATTTGCAGAAATAATGACTGGTCTTTTCTATTATGATCAAATATCTGGTTATCTAAAATTTCTCTCCTTTTGATAAACAAAAATGACCACCCAAGGAACAAAAGAGTTCCTGTAAAAAATACTAAGGCTATTTGAGGATGAAAATAGAATAAAATAATTCCAAAAATCATAATTGAGAAAACATCAAATGGTATATTTAATCCTCGACCAGTTATGAACTCCTCAATTCTTTGATGATCATAAATTCTTTGCATAAAATCACCGGTATTTTTTGATTCAAAATATGCTATAGGTAAAGTAAGAAGCTTACCCAGAAAATCGGAAATCATTTGGATGTTTACACTAGTACTTAAATATAATAGAAGCCAATCTCTGATTATTTCTGTTAGAGATCTGATAAGAAACAAAGAGAATTGGCAAATTAAAATAAGATTTATAAAGCTAAAATCTTCATAATTTATTCCATAATCCACAAGACTTTGGGTAAGGAAAGGAAGCATTAATTGGATAACAATAGCTATTATTAAACCCAGTATTAATTGTCTAATATAGGCTTTGAACGGCTTCAAATACTCAATTAAGTATTTACCGTTATTCTCCACTTTATCCTGAGGTTCATTTTCTGGAAATTCAAAGTGTTGATTAGGCTCCAATAGAAGAAGTACTCCCTGATTCTTATCAGTGTCCGCCCAATTAGATAAAAAATCTTTGTGACTATATTTCAATTTACCATAAGCTGGATCAGAAATAAAAATGTGTTTTCTGGAAACTTTATAAATAACCACAAAGTGGTTACCTTCCCAATGAGCGATTGTTGGTAATGGTACATCTGTAATTAATTCTAAGAAATTAATCCTGACACCAACAGTTTCTATTTCCAACTTTTTAAATGCGTTGGAAAGCCCTGCAAAGGACGAACCGTCTTTCTGTAAATAACATATTTTCCTTAGATATTCTATATCATAATTTCTTCCAAAGAAATCGGTAATCATCTTGATACAAGAAGGACCGCAATCCATTTGATCTAATTGACGAAATACAGGAAAATCTACAGCCCTAAACATAACAAATGAAACTAAATTGATTTAAATTTAATCTGGAATTGATTATGTGACTTCTCAAAAGGTCGTTGATTTATAAATCACGTGCCTTTCGAATAGAAAATAGGGAGTATCTATTCTAAAGTTTTACAGCCTGTAGTATAATTCTTACTGAGAAAACTCACTTTCGACTTCCAATAAATTGGGCATCAGAAATTTACAAAATAATATTATAGGTTTAAAAATAATTTTAAATTAATAAAACCATCTGGTGGTGGGGATTTTTTTCTTTTAACCCTTATTAATTAATTTCTAAGATGCCAGATTCGGATTTTCCGAAGTACTGTCTTTCTGTTTCTTTTTTAGAATTTCGCGTAAAGCGTTCATATCCTGACTTACTTTGTTTTCTAAAACTCTTGCATAAATTTGAGTCGTAGAAATCTTGGTATGTCCTAAGAGTTTTGAAACTGTTTCTATTGGCACACCATTGCTTAAAGTTACTGTGGTCGCAAAGGTATGCCTGGCCATATGAAAGGTTAAATTCTTCTTTATTCCACAAAGAATAGCAACTTCTTTTAAATAGACATTTAATTTTTCATTAGTAATTTTAGGTAACAAGGTGCCAGTTACAATAGTCATTGGGTTATTCTCATACTTTTTGATTAGTTCTAAAGCAGGTTCCAGTAGTGGAACTTTAATAGGTGTTTTAGTCTTTTGCCTCTTTGTAATAATCCAGTTATTGCCATCAATTCCTTTGAATATATTATCTGAGGTTAGTTTCATTATATCCACATAGCTTATACCGGTATAACAACTAAAAACGAATAGATCTCTTATCCGATCCAATCTATCTACTGGAAACTCATAAGTTTCCAGGTTTGATAATTCATTAGCCGATAAAAATTCTCGATCTTTTTTCTCAAAAGTATTTTTCCATCGTCTAAAAGGGTCTTTATCTATCCATTCCATATTAAAGGCTAGTGTAACCATTTTCCGCAAACGCTGAATATGCTTCATAATAGTATTATGCCCCATAGCTTTTGGATGCCCTTTCGGATAATATGAACTCAGAAAATCCTGGAAATCGCAGAGAAACTTATAATTCAATTCTCTTATATAAACATCAGTTGTCTTTTTTTCTGTCTTTAAAAATTTAAAAATATAACCTTCAGTTATTTTGAAGTTTTTAATAGTTCCTGGAGTTAAGGTGTGTTCAATTTTTCTGGAATGATAATCTATAAGATCCTGAAGTGATTTAGAATTCTCATCCTCTCCAAGGTAAGTAGCTTTAATTAGCTGGGCAGTAATTTTCTTACCACTTGAATTTAAATCCTGATAACACTGGAAAATTCGGGATTTAGTAGAATCCAAATAGTGATTTATTTGTTTTGCCTTAGAAGAAGTTCCCTTTACCTTCTTTCTCGAAGAATCCCATAAATCAAATGAAATTTTACGCTTTAAACTGACAAGGACCCTTCTTTGGTTCACAGTTATTCTGGCATAGATAATTCCTTTGTTGACCTTTTCATTTGTAGGTTTCACCCAAAAATGTACTGAAAATGTGTTTTTAGTTCGCATTGCTGTCATCTTTAAATTCAACATTTAATATTCAGATGAAGTCAAATCAACAATACAAGTTCAAAAATAAGTTTTCAATTTAAATGTAACCTTAGGTTACATTTAAAATTTAAGGTAACCTTTTAGTTCTCATTTCATTTTAAATTTAATAAAATTAAATGAAAGACCAAAAACTAAAAAACCGCGCTAATCATAAGATTTGCGCGGTTTTGATAAGATTTGTTAATCTTAAGAGTGACCTTGCCAGGATTCAAACCTGGAACCTCCTGAGCCGTAATCAGGTGCGCTATTCAGTTGCGCCACAAGGCCTTTAAACTTGCTTTTCCTATGTGGATAAGCGGCTGCAAATATATTATTATTTTTACAATCTAAAAACAAAAACCAGATTTTTTTAAATTAAATAATCTCTGCACTTAAACCTTCTTCCAATAATTTAGAACATCTGGGCTTTAAATCATCAAAAGAGCCAGTTTTAACCGTACACTTTCCTTTATAATGCACTAGAATAGCACATTGCTCAGCCTGTACCGGTGTATGCTCACAAGCATAAATTAAAGTCTCTATTACGTGATCAAAAGTGTTGTAATCATCATTATAAAGTATGATCTCATTTTCCTTCTGCGTGGTGGTCTTCACCTCTTCTAATACTTCCTCTTTCGTGCTCATCTCCATTAAATTTTAAGGCCTCAAATATACAAATTATCTATAAAATATTATTTTACAAACTTAACCGCCACCCAATTACTCCTTTCAAAATGCTCTATATATGTTAGTCCATTCTCCACACAGGCCTCTTTAATTATCGGAATATCCTCTTCATAAAATCCACTTAAAAAAAGCCCCCCTTTTTCTGTAAGGCAATCTATATAAACAGGAATATCCCTAAGTAGAATGTTTCTATTTATATTAGCAAGAATCATATCGTACTTTCTATCCTGCAATAACTCGGCCCCGCCCTCTTCAACATTAATATTGTCACAATCATTTCTATCAACGTTTTCCAGGGTATTTTGATAACACCAATTATCAATATCGATGGCATCTACAAATTTTGCACCTTTTAAACTTGCAAGAATGGCCAACACACCGGTCCCACATCCCATATCAAGTACCGTTTTATCATCCCAGTTATTTTTTAAAATATGCTGAATCATCATGTGCGTAGTGGCGTGATGCCCGGTTCCAAAAGACATTTTGGGCTCTATAATAATATCATATTCTACCTCGGGAGCGGGATGAAAAGGAGCTCTAACACTACAGATATCATCTACCATAATAGGATTAAAATTCTTTTCCCACTCTTCATTCCAGTTCACCTGTTCTATTTCTCCCTTTGAATAGGTGATTTCAAATTCTTCCGATTGTAAAATATGAACCCCTGCCAGGAGATCATCTTCGTATTCCTCGGCAGGGATATAAGCAGTTATGCCGTCTTCTTCTTCTACAAAACTCTCAAACCCTAAGTAACCCAGCTCTGCCACAAGAATTTCTGAAGCAGGCTGCAGAGGCGCTATTTTGAACCTGAATTCGAGATAATTAGAAGACATAATTAAAAAGCATTTATAATTTCAACAAAATCTACTGCATTAAGGCTGGCTCCACCAATAAGTCCGCCGTCTACATCTTCTTTTGCAAAGATCTCTTTGGCGTTTGCGGGTTTTACACTACCTCCGTATAGAATAGATACATTTTGCGCGATTTCGTCATTAAATTTATCTGAAATATTCTTTCTGATAAAAGCGTGCATTTCCTGTGCTTGTTCTGGAGAAGCGGTTTCTCCGGTTCCAATAGCCCAAACAGGTTCGTAGGCCAAAACTACATTTTCCCAATCTGAATCTGAAATTTGATATAGGCTTTCCTGAAGCTGTTTTGCTACCAGGTCAAAATGCTTATCACTCTTTCTGTCTGCAAGTTCTTCTCCAAAACAGAAAATAATTTTCATTCCACTTTTTAGGGCTGCATTTACTTTTTCGGCAAGTATCTCATTGGTTTCCCCAAAATGGGCACGACGTTCACTATGGCCTAAAATTACCGTATCTACCCCAATACTTTTTAGCATTTTAGCTGAAACTTCACCTGTGTAGGCCCCATTTTCTGCCTGGTGCATGTTTTGCGCCACAACTTGTACCTGCGTATCTTTTAAGCTCTCAAAAGCTGAATACAAATTTGTAAAAGCTGGTGCTACCATAACTTCGGTCTCAGGCTCTTTTACCAATTGCATTTTTAAATGTGAAAGCAACTCCTGGGTTTCAGCAAGATCGTTGTTCATTTTCCAGTTTCCGGCTACTATCTTTTTTCTCATAATTTTTAGTTGATTTTTATATTTCTGCGGTAAAAATCCGTTCACCTACAAATATATTGATAAGTATAAACATAGCTAAGCACTAGCCGAATGAAGATTGGCTTTTTACAAAAAATGTAAAAAATATCGCGAATAACTTACAATTCTATATCAGCAGCGTCAAACCAATGTTTTTTCTGTGTAATTGTACCACGTTCCAATACCATAATTCCTGGATTAGATCGCACCATGGTTTGCAAAGCCTTTTTATCTACCTGATAAAACTCGAAATCAAGTTTAAATTTATCTATTATTTGTTGCTGATTTTCATTATTTGAAGCTGTTAAGCCAATAATTTGGTAGTCTTTACCTTCTGCCTCTTTAGCCAATTGTTGTATTGCTTTAAAACCTTCTTTCTCTGTATGCTCCAAATCGTAAGCTATTATCATAAAAAGTTTTTCAGCACTTAAGATTTTAGAAGTAATATCCTCGCCATTTGCTTCAATTTCAAAATCCTGAATTGGCGGCACATAACCTTCTTCAATCATAGTAGTTTCTACCCCAATAAATTCACCTTCCTGCGTAGGGTAAGTGCCATCTGTAACAAGTATTATTTCTTCCCCATTATGCTTAAAAGTCCATTCATATTCATAGACTGCCTTTTGGGCATCTTCGGGAACTTCCATTAGCTCCTGAATATTATTTCCAATTTTATAGGCTCTAAAATCAAAAACCGGTAAATGCATCAATACGTGATAACAAAACCAAAATGAAAGCATAAAAGATAAAAAGATGATCCATCTATGGGAAATGGGATTCAAAACCGGGCTAATTAACTTTCTATTAAAGAAAAGAATAAGGATAAGAACAAGTAAAATTACATCTTTTATAAAAGACTGCCAGGGCGTTAAGGGAATGGCATCCCCAAAACATCCGCAATCTGTAACCTTATTAAAATAAGCTGAATAAAACGTTAGGAACGTAAAGAAAACAATCATTAAAAGTAAACTCCACACCGTAAATTTAGGCAGGTAACCAATTAAAAGCATAATTCCCAACACCAGTTCAAATACCACTAAAACTATGGCAATTACCAAAGAAAACGGTACCAAAAAATCAAGCCCTAAAACTTCAGGGCTAAAATATTCCTGCAACTTATAAGAAAATCCCAGCGGATCGTTGAGTTTTATAAATCCTGAAAAAATAAATAATACACCAACCAATACTCTGGAAACCCCTACTAATAATTTCATGTTGCTTTGTTTAAAATACTATTATTCCCTGCCCAAGTTATAAAAAACTAGGCTTCACTCTCGTTTATAAGGATCATTGCAAAAATGGAGTAATTAATCATATCCTGGTAGTTTGCATCAATCCCTTCACTTACCAGGGTTTTCCCTTTATTATCTTCAATTTGCTTAACCCGTAATAGTTTTTGAATAATAAGATCGGTTAGAGAACTAACCCGCATATCACGCCAGGCTTCTCCATAATCATGATTTTTATTCATCATTAAAGCCTTGGTTTCAGCAATATTTTCATCATAAAGCTTTGTTGCTGTTTCCACGTCAAGATCGGGCTGGGCAACTACGCCCTTTTTTAATTGAATTAAAGCCATGATGGCGTAATTAATAATGCCTATAAATTCAGATTTTTCGTCCTCATCTACTTTCCTCACCCCATTTTCCTGAAGTTTTCTTATGCGCTGGGCTTTTATAAAAATCTGGTCGGTAAGCGATGGAAGTCTAAGAATTCGCCAGGCACTTCCATAATCTTTCATCTTATTGATAAACAAACTGCGACAGGTAGCCACCACCGCGTCATACTGTTTTGAGGTATTCTGCATAAAAGAAATCTAATTTGCGTAAATTTCGTGCAAATATTTCAGATACTAAAACCGCAGTTTATAATTTCTAAGCTATTAATTTCGAATTCCTGAAAATCCCAGTAAAACAATTAAAAAATGACCATAAATTGTAAAGGCAGGCTTGTAGACCTAAATCAACCTAAAATAATGGGAGTTATAAATACCACTCCCAATTCTTTTTATGCCGAAAGTCGAAAAACTTCGGAAAAAGATATTCTTAAGCAGGTAGAGAAAATGCTGAAAGATGGAGCAAATTTTATTGACGTTGGTGGCTATAGCACCCCCCCGGGAGCGCCCAAAGTTGAAGAAACAGAAGAGCTAAACCGAGTGCTGCCGGCTCTTGAAAATATTTTAAAACATTTCCCCGAAACACTGATTTCTGTAGATACTTTTCGGGCAAATGTGGCCAGGCAAAGTATTGAAGCCGGGGCAGCCATGATTAACGACATTTCTGCCGGCCACCTGGATGATGAAATGATGAAAACAGTAGCCAAATACCAGGTGCCTTATATTATGATGCATATGCGCGGTACCCCACAAACTATGAAAGACCTTAATCAATATGAAGATTTATTACAGGATATACTTTTTTACTTTTCAGAAAGGATACATGCCGCCAGGGCACTGGGAATAAACGACCTAATTATAGACCCGGGCTTTGGTTTTGCCAAAGATATTGGCCAAAATTTTAAGTTGCTTTCAAAAATGGAACTCTTTAAAAATTTAGAATTGCCTCTACTCGCGGGGCTATCACGAAAATCTATGATCTATAAAACTTTAAAAATTTCGGCAGCAGAGGCTTTAAACGGCACCACTTTCTTAAACAGTATAGCACTTAGCAAAGGTGCCAATATTCTAAGGGTTCACGATGTAAAAGAAGCAGTGGAATGCGCTAAATTATTTGCAGAGCTTAATAAGTAACAGCATATTTTCTATTTTTACAAAAAACCCCACTAATTTGGATATCATTAATCTTCGTTTTCTCGATATACTGGATATTGTATTTGTAGCCCTTCTATTATATTATTTATATAAACTGGTAAAAGGAACGGTTGCTGTAAATATCTTTATAGGTATCGTGATTATATATCTTATGGGAAGCCTTACCGAAGTGCTTCAAATGGAGATGTTAAGCAGTGTTCTTGGTGAATTTATAGGTGTGGGAATGTTCGCTTTAATTGTGGTATTTCAACAGGAAATAAGAAAATTTCTTCTAATGATAGGTTCCACAAATTTTACACAAAAGGGAAAATTCTTTACGCAACTTAGGTTTTTAAAAGGCGATTTAGAAACCAGCACAAATGTAGATGCTATTATTTCGGCATGTGAAGCCATGGGAAATAGTTATACGGGTGCATTAATCATTATTCAAAAAAGCACGAAACTGGATTTTGTTAAAAACTCTGGTGACGATATGAATATTGAACTAAACCAACCTATTATAGAATCTATTTTCTACAAAAACTCACCTCTTCACGATGGTGCCATGATTATAGAAGACAATAAAATTACCGCTACCCGGGTAATTTTACCTGTTTCTAATGATAGGTCTATCCCGCTTAGATTTGGATTACGTCACCGTGCAGCTGTTGGAATTACCGAAAAGACCGATGCACTAGCTCTTGTTGTAAGTGAAGAAACCGGGCAAATCTCTTACGTAAGAGATGGCGAATTTGTAATGTTTGAAAGCACAGACGAACTGGTAGACCGAATAAAAGAAGATTTGCTATAAGTTTTACCTCCAATTTAAGGCAGCGCCCTAAAGTCTATATAATCGCTATTATTGTGATAGGGGTTATCCCAAAAAAAGCTCCCCAGGCATTTGCTCGAGAGTTTACCTATGAATAACCCTTTCTTTCAAAGACTTTCTTCAGCAATAAACTGAACTTCATACAGGTTTTTATAATAACCGTCTTTCTTCTTTAGCAATTCGGTATGCGTTCCAATTTCTACAATTTCACCGGCATCCATCACCATAATTTTATCGGCTTTTTTAATAGTGGCCAACCTATGTGCTATCACTATAGAAGTTCTTCCTTTTGTAATTTTATCGGTTGCTTCCTGAATTAGTAGTTCGCTATAAGTGTCTACCGAAGAAGTAGCTTCGTCTAAAATTAAAATACTGGGATTGCTCATATAGGCCCGCAAAAATGAAATAAGCTGCCTTTGCCCTGAAGACAACATGGCTCCCCGTTCTTTAACATTATAATGATAAGCATTGGGCAGCGTCTTAATAAAATCGTGAATCCCTATTTGTTTAGCCGCATTAATTACATCTTCTTCAGTAATATTAGGATCACTGAGGTTAATATTAGCTAAAATTGTATCGGCAAAAAGAAAGACATTTTGCAACACTACCGCTATTTCAGATCGTAAAGATTCTAGTGTGATATCTTTAATATCAATACCATCTACCAAAATTTGCCCACTGTCTATTTCATAAAAACGATTCAGCAAATTAATTACTGTAGACTTTCCTGCCCCGGTAGCCCCCACAATAGCTATAGTTTCGCCGGCATTGGCTTTAAACGATATTCCTTTTAAAACTTCTTCATCGGCAGTATAACTAAATCGTACATTTTTAAATTCCAAATCGCCCTTTAGATCGTTTACTTCAATTTTACCTTCATTGCTTATAGAAGATTCTGTATCTAAAATTCCAAAAACCCTATTGGCAGCAACCATTCCCATTTGTAGAGTATTAAACTTATCGGCAATTTGGCGTAAGGGTCTAAATAACAACTGAGATAACTCCACAAAAGCAATAATTACCCCCAGGGTAATTCCGTCGTCTGCAACTGCCCTTAAACCTCCAAACCAAACAATTAAACCAATAGTTACCGATGTAGCCATTTCAGCAATAGGAAAGAAAATAGAGTTGTACCAAACAGTTTTCACCCAGGCATTTCGGTGCTTATCATTAATCTCTTTAAAGTTCTTATATTCAGCTTTTTCACGGGTAAAAAGTTGTACGATTTTCATTCCCGTAATTCGCTCCTGCACAAACGTATTAAGATTGGCAACCTGCGTTCTTACTTCCTCAAAAGCTATTTTCATTTTCTTCTGAAATATACGCGTAGCATACATAATTAAAGGAAGTACCGTTAAAACCAGCAAGGTTAACTGCCAACTCTGGTAAAACATAAAGCCTATTACCACCAACATTTTTAAAATGTCGCTAATAATCATAAAAAGGCCCTGGCTAAAAATACTGGCAATAGTCTCTATATCGCTTACCGCACGAGTTACCAAACGCCCAACTGCCGACTTATCAAAATAAGTCATTTTAAAATTGAGCATATGTTTAAAGAGGTTAACCCGAAGGTCCCTCACCACTTCCTGCCCTAACCAGTTGGCGAAATACACAAATAGAAACTGAAAAATAACCTCCAGCAATAAAACCCCGGCCATTAAGCCTACATAAAAAACGAGGTTATCATAATTTTGTGGGGTAATAGCATCATCTACAGTAACCTTTAATAAATAAGGCCTTAAAACTGCAAAGAATGAAAGTAAAATAGCAGCAACCGCCACAAAGTAAAAAGTTACTTTATAAGGGTTGGTATATTTAAGCAAGCGCTTAAACAAATCAAAATCGAATGCGTTACCTGTTTTAGATGCCATTTAATTTATTACTATTTCAGGATAAGTAACCCTGGTAAGGTATAATGCTTTTGCAGGCACCGAAGTTCCTGCCTTACTCCTATCTTCACTTTTTATAACCTGGTGCATATGTTCTACCGGTTGTTTACCAAAACCTATTTCCAATAGAGTTCCTACAATTGCACGTACCATATTTCTAAGAAATCTGTCGGCTGAAATATAAAAAACCAACACGCCATTTTCAGTTTTCCAAACCGCTTCAGTAATCTTGCAATTATAGGTTTTTACATCGGTTTTAGACTTCGAAAAACACTTAAAGTTAGTATAATCCTTTAAGATTTTGGCTGCCCTGTTCATTTTATCAACATCTAGTTCATTTTTTAAAAAATAGCTTCTATCTTCTAAAAATGGATCTTTATGCTGAACGATATGATATTCATAACTCCTACTTAAAGCATCAAACCGTGCGTGCGCATCAGCCTTTACCGTATAAATATCCTTTATAGCGATATCTGCCGGAAGCAAAGAATTCATTTTAAAGACAAAAGTTTCTTTTTTGAGTTCTTTATCAACATCAAAATGCGCAAAAATCTGTTTAGCATGTACACCGGCGTCTGTTCTGCCGGCACCAACTATAGGCGTTTTTTGCTGAAAAACAACCGAAAGCGCTCGTTCTACCTCTTCCTGAACAGAAATTGCGTTAGGTTGATTTTGCCAGCCGTGATACGCTTTTCCAAAATATGCCAATTCTAAAAAATACCTCAACAGAGTTCTTTATTTTTATATTTGCAAGCTGCAAAGATAAGGCATTTATTAGAAGCTGAAATCCTTTGAAGGCATTGCTTTCAAAATGATTCTAAAAGTAAACTACCTCTGGGCAAGCCTACGAGGTATTCGTTGGAAACAAATTTTTAATTTAAAGGCAAGCCCAGGGATATTATACCCTCTGGCGGTGCCAATAAAAACAATCCCCGATTTGAAAAAAATATTATTACTTAGTGATACCCATAGCCATATAGATGAAAGAATTTTACATTATGCAGCAGAAGCCGATGAGATATGGCACGCCGGTGATATTGGCATTACCGATATTACCGATGAGTTAAAAAAAGTAAAACCCTTAAGGGCAGTTTATGGCAATATTGATGATGCAGAAATAAGGAAGGAGTTCCCACTCCATCAACGCTTTAATTGCGAAGGTGTAGATGTTTGGATTACCCATATTGGCGGTTACCCGGGCAAATACTCACCTGCCATTAGGGAAGAAATTAAAAGAAATCCGCCTAAACTTTTTATTAGTGGGCATTCCCATATTTTAAAAGTTATGAACGATAAAAGCCTGGGCTTACTTCATATGAATCCGGGAGCTGCAGGAAAGCACGGATTTCATAAGAAACGTACTATGCTTAGATTTAAAATTGATGCAGGGGAAATCAAGGATTTAGAAGTAATAGAATTAAAAAGTAAGTAGGCAGTCTCAGTAGGCAGTAGGCAGTCTCAGTGAGCAGTCTCAATGGGCAGTATGCAAATAGAAAGACTGTGTCATTAAGATGGAGGCACAATGGAACCCGATATCAAAAGATTACTACACCCCATCGTCGCTATGGTTAACGAAATTTGTAATGCATTAATTTTATGACAATTAAAAACTTCAAAACCCAGAAAATGTTCTTGATCTTTGATATGTGATAGAATTTAGGTGAATTAATCAGTTAAGATCAGTTTTCTAAGCCTAAAAATCATTGAAATTCTAAATATTCGCGGATTCGTGGCTAATTTTTTACGCTGCTATATTCATTATTTCATACACTCATACTTGCAAAAACTAAAAAACCCGAAGTTTTCACTTCGGGTTTTCACGCACTAATACTACTAAGATGATAGGCTTATCGTAATCGGTCTACAGATTTTACGAGATCTTCGTCCTTTTTAATGGCCTTGTTGGCCAAAACAAGAAAAACGATAGAAATGATTGGAAGAAACATCCCAATACCCTTCTCTGAAATATCCATTTCTCCAGGTAAGCTTAGCGACCAATAAACAAACACTCCTAGTAAAAAAAAGTTTAATAAGATATTTAAACGCCCCAACACAAATTGAAGCTTTCTATTTCTGAACATAAAAATACTCACCAAAGATAAGAAAGCTGAAGCTATAAATGCAATAAAAACCATAATATAATCTTGCGCATATTGGGCAACACCCTCAGAATTTTCCCATAGTGAGAAAGCAAAGATTAACCCGCCACTTACAATAATAGCTATAAGCAAATATATAGTTTGAATTCTTTGTAACATACCTTTCAGTGAAATTCGCGAACAAAAATAAAGATTCTTTTTAAAAATGCTATTTAAAATATTAAAATAAAGTTGTATACTTGCAGGAACATTTCGTAACCAATTCAAAACAGGTTACTTAAGTCTCCAAATTTTTTTCGATTCTTCCTCGCGAAGTTCAACAATCAACCCAAACACAAATTTATTTTTAATTATCCATGTTTGAAATTTCAGAATTAAAAGCTAAAAAGCTTCCTGAGTTGCAGGATATCGCTAAATCTTTAAACGTCCCAAAGTTCAGGACTTTAAAAAAATTAGATCTGGTATATCAAATCCTGGACTATCAGGCCGCCAACCCTAAAAAGGCGAAAGAAGCACTTACAGACGACACTAAAAAGGAGGAATCTCCAAAAGGTAAAGCTCCTGATAAATCTTCGGAAAAGCCAAAGGCCAAGAAAACAGGTAAAATAGGAAGCAATAAAAAACCTCCAAGTACTGCCACAGCTGCAGAAAACAAAGACACCCGACCTACAAAAAAAGATTCCCATACTCCCAATAAAAATGATTCTCCCAAAAAAGAAGAGGCATCTTCTAAAGCAAGGGAAAGCAAAAAAACGGAGCAAAAACCAAGGGAAACAAGAGATGACGCTTCTTCTAAAAACCAGAAGGGCAGCCACCGCGACCATAAGAAAGATACCCGCAATAAAAGTAACAATCGTGAAACAGGTAACCGTGATAGCCGAAACCGCTACCGCGAACCTGATTATGAGTTTGATGCTATTATTGAAAGTGAAGGTGTACTGGATATTATGCAAGACAATTATGGCTTCTTAAGATCTTCAGACTACAATTACCTCACTTCTCCCGACGATATTTATGTATCCCAATCGCAAATTCGTTTGTTTGGCTTAAAAACAGGAGATACTGTACTAGGGCAAATAAGACCCCCAAAAGAAGGTGAAAAATACTTTCCCTTAATTAAGATCAATAAAATTAATGGATTGGATCCGCAGGTAGTGAGAGACCGTGTTTCTTTTGAACACTTAACCCCACTATTCCCTAAGGAAAAATTCAATATTGCCGAAAAGCAAAGCAGCCTATCTACCCGTATTATGGACCTCTTTTCCCCAATTGGAAAAGGCCAACGTGGAATGATTGTTTCCCAGCCCAAAACCGGTAAAACCATGCTGCTTAAAGATATTGCCAACGCAATTGCAGCAAACCATCCTGAAGTTTATCAAATAGTTTTACTTATTGATGAGCGCCCGGAAGAGGTTACCGATATGCAGCGTAATGTGCGTGGGGAAGTAGTAGCTTCTACTTTCGATAAAGAAGCACACGAGCACGTAAGGGTTGCCAACATTGTTTTAGAAAAAGCAAAACGCCTGGTAGAATGTGGGCACGATGTAGTGATTCTTTTAGATTCTATTACTCGTTTGGCGCGCGCTTATAATACCGTGCAACCGGCAAGTGGTAAAGTATTAAGTGGTGGTGTTGATGCTAACGCACTACACAAACCAAAACGTTTCTTTGGTGCCGCCCGAAATATTGAAAACGGTGGTTCTTTGTCAATAATTGCTACCGCCCTTACCGATACAGGCTCTAAAATGGACGAAGTAATTTTCGAAGAATTTAAAGGAACAGGAAATATGGAACTGCAATTAGACCGAAAAATTGCTAATCGTAGAATTTTCCCTGCCATAGACCTTACTTCTTCAAGTACTCGCCGCGACGACTTATTGCTTGACGACAATACCATACAAAGAATGTGGGTATTGCGTAAATATCTTGCCGATATGAACCCTATTGAAGCGATGGAATTTATTAACGATAGGATTAAGCAAACCCGAAATAATGAAGAGTTTTTAATTTCTATGAATGGATAAAGCCTTTGTATTAAAACTAAAAAAATCTGGAAGCTTTTGGTTTCCGGATTTTTTTATGCTCTCAAAAATCTAATTTTTCAAACTTTTAGCGGTAACCTCAGTATCTACCAGCCTAAAATTTTCTATTGTCTTTCCATTTTGTTTACTCCATTTATCTATAAGTGGGACTTCCAATTTAAGTTCGCGGTATTCATCGGGGTTCATTATTGGAATCCCTTTTATTATCGGGTAAATACGCTTGCACTTTTTACAGCTTATAAAGCCCTCTTTAATCTTCCCTTCTACATCTTTAGCGACTTCAGTAAGTTTTAAATCGTTTTTATCAAAAAGGACAGCACAATTTATTTATTGTACTCGTTTTCATTGTTTATTTTTTTATTCTGAATAATAATCTTGCACGGCGGCACTAGGATTTTTGCCCCCCTTAGTTCCCGAAATAACCGCTACACTATCAAAGTCTAATTTTCTAAGTAATTTGATATTTTCCGGCTTTATACCTCCTGCTAAAAAAATAGGCATTTGGATTAGCGAACTTGCTTTTAAATCACCTTAAAATCAACTAGCTCACAACTGATACTGGTTGAGGAAGGAAATATGGGACAAAATGAAATATAATCCAGTTGATTGTTAATTGCCCATTCAATTATTTCCAGATCTTTATTACAGATTAAACCCACCAGCGATTTTTCGGAAATCGACTTTTTTATCGTTTTGTACTTAGATGGAATTTCATCAAAATGTATCCCATCGGCTTTTGTAGCTTTTAAAAGCTCCCACCTGTTATTGAGCAATACCGGGACGCTCTTAGGTTTACAAATGTCACATATTTTATCGATGAATTCCGGTATATTCTCCAGCCCTTTAAAGTTATCCCACAATGCTACAAGCGATGTTTTCGGCGTTTTTTCGCATAAAAAAACCCCAACGTTTTGTTGAGGTTTCTTGCTTTGAGCGGGAGACCGGGTTCGAACCGGCGACATTCAGCTTGGAAGGCTGACGCTCTACCAACTGAGCTACTCCCGCCTTTATGGTGCAAATATAAAGTTTAAACTACTCAAACTCCAAAGGAAAATTAAACTTTTTCGACACTACAGGCCTATTTAATTAATATTCAGTCATAAAATAAGTTTATGCGATAAATTCTTGTTAAATGGAGAATTAAAAAACAAGTGTTCCCACAAATAAATCTTATTTTTAGGCTTCTAACAGAACATATCTAAAATCAATTTCTTATGAGTAATAAACCCGGTAAAACCCAGGACCTAATAGACGCAAAATTCCTTGAAGAACGCAAAATATTTCTTTGGGGTGAAGTAAACGACAAATCGGCCAAACACGTTATAGACAGGCTGCTTTATCTTGATATGCAGGGCAATGATGAAATCCAGTTTTTTATTAATAGCCCCGGTGGGTATGTAACCGATGGGTTTGCCATTTACGACACCATGCAAAGTCTGGAAAGCCCGGTTTCTACTATTTGTACCGGCTTATCTGCTTCTATGGGATCTATTTTACTTTCAGGCGGAACCAAAGGCAGAAGATTTATTCAACCTCACGGGAAAGTAATGATACACCAACCTATGGGTGGTGCGCGAGGTCAGGCTTCAAATATTGAAATTCAGGCCAACGAAATTCTAAAGACCCGCGAATTAAGTGCAAATATTCTGGCTGAAAATTGCGGACAAACGCCCGAAAAGATCCTTAAAGATTTTAACCGGGATTACTGGATGGATGCCCAGGAATCTTTAGACTATGGAATTGTTGACGGTATTTTCAAAAAATAATATATGGATATTCAACATCGCGAAAACGACAGCCGCGGAATGTTCTTTATAAAAGATGAAAAAGGAATTTTCGCCGAGCTAACCTATCAGAAAAAATCGGGAGATATTATTGTTATAGACCACACCGAAGTTAGACCAGAGCTGGAAGGCCAGGGTATTGCCACCAGGCTATTGGAACATAGTGTAGCCTTTGCCCGCGAAAACAATTATAAAATAGAACCGCTTTGCCCGTTCGCCGAAGTACAATTTGACAGAAATAAGTCTTACAGCGATGTAAGGGCCTAACTAAAAACACTAACTTTTTCCTCTTTTATGAAGCTCTCCCATTTATTAATCCTACTTAATTTATTGTTATTATTTTCTTGTAAAGAAGACAGGGAACCGGGAATTGAAACTTCGAAAGAGGAAGAAGCTGTAGTGGTTGAAAAATTAGCTTCGGCCGATTTAATTGCCGAAAGGTTTTCTTCCCTGCCCATAGCGGCTGGCACCATAAAATTGCAGTATAAGGATTTATTGGATTCTATTTACTCCAAACGCAACTACAAACCCATTTGGACAGATAGGACACTTAGGGAAGATCTTTACAGAGGCATAGAAAGAGCTACAGAAGAGGGCCTGGAACCTGAAGATTATCATTTAGATTATTTAAATAAATCGCTCGCCAATCTATCGGGAATAGATGATAAAGAACGTAGTTTAACCGAAATTGTCCTCACTGATGCTTTTTTAAAGCTAACTTCAGATTATAATTCGGGAAAATTAAACCCTAAAGAAATTTATGATATTTGGGGAGTAGAAAACAATAAAGTAGATCTACAGGGCCTTTTAAAATACGGGGTTGACCAAAACAATATTTTGGCAGCTATAGATTCTGTAATACCTAAACACGAAGTTTACAAAGGCTTAAAACGAAGTTTAAAGAAATACCGGGAGCTCGTAAAAACAGAAGAAAATCCGGTATTTATTTCTGAAGAAGGAGCAAGTATAAAACTAAATGAAAAAGATAATCGAATTCCCGATATAAAAAAGCGTTTAAAACAATTAGGCTACTGGGAGCGGGAAATTGACGATAGTCTTATTACATACAACGACTCGCTACAAAATGCTGTAAAGAAATTTCAGGAGAAATATGGCATTGAAACCGATGGTGTTATTGGCGCAGGCACCATTAAAACACTAAATAAAACCTACCAGGATAGACTGGAACAAATTTTAGTAAACCTGGAACGCTGGCGTTGGTATCCCAAAGACCTGGGTGATCAATATATTATTGTTAATATTGCCAACTATCGTTTGCACCTGGTGAAAAACGGAGATACACTGGCTACACATCGTACTATGGTGGGCACCGAGGCCAGGAAAACCCCGGTTTTCTCTGATAGAGTAGAACATATTGTTTACAATCCAACCTGGACGATTCCCCCTACCATAAAAACTAAAGATGTCATTCCCGCAGCAACCAAAGACCCTGATTATATACTTAGGAAAAACTTTAGCATTTTTAACCGAAGTGGTCAAAAAATGAGCCCGCATGAGATAGATTGGTCTTCTTCTAAAGTAAAAGCCTATACTTTTAGACAGGAAGCGGGGCTTACCAATCCATTGGGTTTAGTAAAAATTATCTACCCCAATGAATATATGATTTATTTACACGACACACCTTCCAAATCGCTTTTCAATAAAAATTTAAGGGCACAAAGTTCGGGTTGTGTTAGGGTACAGGATGTTTTAGAGCTGGCAAAAATGTTACTAAGCGACCAACCAAAATATGACGACAAGAAAATTGAAGAAATTTTAAATTCGGGAAAAACCACTACTATTAAGATTACCCAGCAGGTAAATGTGCACCATCTGTACTGGACCGTCTGGAATGAAAACGGCAGCACCCGTTTTGCAGAAGATGTCTACAAAAGAGATGCTGCCATCTATAAATTACTCACTAAAAACTAACTATTTAATAGCGTAGATTTCTCAAGGTATTCTTTGTTATTTTTATGAATGTAAACTACCGATTCTTCTTTAATAGTATCTATAACTTCTTTAGCAATAGTGTTGGGAACCGCAGGGCAACCATAACTTCTTCCTAATCTTCCAATTTTGTCAATAAAATTTGGCTCGGCATAATCTGCCCCGTGAATTACAACATAACGCTTACGCGCATTACTATTAAAGCCTTTTTCCATACCATCTATAAAAAGTGAAAGCCCATTTCTACCATAATAAGTTTCGGCAGTAACATAAAAACCAAGTGAACTTTGCAGGGAGTTTACAGTATTTGAAAATTTGGTAGCAAACTCACCACCGGTATTTTTTCCGTGGGAAACATAAGTATTAAACAATACTTTTTTTGTTTCCATATCCATAATCCACATTCTTTTTTTAGTAGAGGAAAGACCGAAATCTATCACGGTAAGTATTTTCTTACCTACTTTTCCTGTTTCTTCTAATTGGTCATAGCCTTTTATTGCCTTTGAAAAAACCGGCATGGTAGGAATACTGATATTATTTGTAGAAAATTCATTGTAAAGATTAGCGACTTTTGCTTCAAAACTTAAATTTTTACCGTTTTCCGGAATCGAAGCAAAAACTGCTTCAGTTTTTGAAGAAGTAAGTTTAGTTTTTAAATCATCTGTGGTTGTAAAAGCGAAAGAGAAGGTTAAAACGCTAAATACAGTCAGAAGTCTATAAATCATACACGTTGTTTTATAATTAATATTCTCTTAAATTATTCCAAAGGTAATGCCAACTTACAAAATATTCTCTTTAATCTAGAAATTAAGCTTTTAGATCATAAATTTTAACATTTCACAACCTATAGAATTAATTTTCAGCAGACTATATTCAAAATCAGCATTTTTTAAAGAACGATAGATAGCATAAAAAAGTATTCCAAAATAAAATATTTAGTGTTAAAATTTTAAAACTTAATGGGAGTGTGGTATTAAAAATTAGATATCAAAAGGCTACCAGGAAGATTCTAAAACAAGATTTAGGAAAACATTATTTGGGATGGGTTTAGCATACCGGCAATTTGTTTTTATCTTTATCCCCAAATTAACTAATATTATGAATAAGAAAGTCCTACTAATGATTTTAGACGGATGGGGAATTACGCAAAACCCAGACGTTTCAGCTATTGCCAAAGCAAATACTCCTTTTATGGATAATATCCTGGAGAATTATCCCCACGCCGAACTACGCACCGACGGCATGCAGGTTGGGTTGCCAGACGGACAAATGGGAAATAGCGAAGTAGGACATATGAACCTTGGTGCCGGCCGTATTGTTTACCAGGATTTGGTAAAAATTAACATGGCCGTAGAAAAAAATACCCTAAAAGATGAACCCGTATTGGAGGAAGCTTTTAATTATGCTATAAAAAATAATAAGCCTATTCATTTTATGGGGCTTTTAAGTGATGGTGGAGTACATTCCCATATAAATCACTTAAAAGGATTATTATCAGCTGCGGAAGAATTTGGTGTTAAAGAAAAATATGTACATGCTTTTACCGATGGCCGTGATGTAGACCCGCATTCAGGAAAAGGTTTTATTGAAGAAATAGAGCAACACCTGGAGAAAACGAATGGAAAATTAGCTTCCGTAATTGGACGTTACTATGCCATGGACCGCGATAAGCGTTGGGAAAGGGTAAAAAAAGCCTACGATCTTATAACCAAAGGAGAAGGCACAAAATCTACCAATGCAACAGATACCATTGCTAAAAGTTATAAAAATAATGTAAGCGATGAATTTATAGAGCCTATTGTAATGACCAATGATGCCGGTGAACCGGTGGCTACTTTAAAAGAAAAGGAAGTAGTTATTTTCTTTAATTTCAGGACAGACCGTGGCAGGCAGCTTACACAGGCTTTAACACAGGATGACTTCCCTGAATACAATATGAAGAAAATGCCTTTATATTACGTAACAGTTACTAAATACGACGATAGTTTTGAAGGCATAAATGTAGTTTTCAAAAAAGACAATATTAAGTCTACCCTGGGGGAAGTACTGGAATATATGGGTAAAAAGCAAATTAGGATTGCTGAAACCGAGAAGTATCCTCACGTTACATTTTTCTTTAGCGGTGGTCGTGAAAAACCCTTTAAAGGTGAAAAACGCTTAATGTGCAACTCACCTAAAGTAGCCACTTACGATCTTCAGCCGGAAATGAGTGCTTTTGAAATTAGGGATAAAATTATTCCTGAACTCAAACAAGAATCGGCTGATTTTATTTGCCTGAATTTCGCCAACCCAGACATGGTAGGCCACACCGGTGTGTTTGACGCTGCTGTAAAGGCTTGTGAAACTGTAGACTCATGCGCAAAAGACGTTGCCGAAACCGCCCAGGAGAATGGTTATTCTGTTATTATAATTGCAGATCACGGAAATAGTGAGATAATGATTAATGAAGATGGGAGTCCAAATACCGCTCACACCACTAGTCCGGTGCCTTTAATTTTATTAGATAAGGATGTAAAGTCTATTAAGGGTGGCAAGCTTGGAAATATTGCACCAACAGTCCTGAAGCTAATGGGCATAGAGCAGCCTGAAGTGATGACTGAAGATCCACTAATTTAAAAACGAGATGAATGCTTAATAAAATATTGTTAGTGTTTTTTGGAATTTTTCTAGCTACAGGAGAAGTTTTAGAGGAAACAAAGCTACCAGAAAACATAAATTCACAAAAAATGCTTTTAGGTGAATTCACCAAAGCCGATCTGGAAAAACTGCCTTATTCAAGATGGTTTACCCCGGGTTACGAAAATTATGAGCCCAAAAAAGAAAGCTTAGCAGCGATAAAGGAAAACATAGCCGAATATGAAATCCTTCTCTTTATGGGCACCTGGTGTGGCGACAGCCGCTATGAAGTACCAAAATTCTTCAAGCTATTGGATCTAGTAGAGTTCGATAAAGAAAAGCTTACAAGTATAGCGGTAAATTATAGAAAAAAGGCACCAGGCAATTTAGACGAAGAATATAATATTCATCGCGTACCCACCATTGTATTTTTAAAAGATGGAAAAGAGGTAAATCGTTTTGTAGAATATTCTATAAAAAGTCTGGAGGAAGATATTGCTGCAATAGTAGAAGATAAAGAATACACAGACCCTTACTCCGAATAATAGGAGTCTAAGAATAGATATTCGGTTAATCTTATTAATTTTGCACCATGCCCCATACGTTAACCATAGCCGTAGATTTTGACGGAACAATTGTAGAGAATAAGTATCCTGAGATAGGAAAACCAAAACTCTTTGCATTTGAAACGCTAAAAAAGCTGCAGGAAGATGGCCATAGGCTCATTTTATGGACATACAGAGCCGAAGATAAACTAGAGGAAGCCGTAAAGTTTTGCAAGAAAAATGGTATAACATTTTATGCAGTAAACAAAAGCTATCCCGAAGAAGTTTTGGACCAGACTATAAGTAGAAAAATCCTGGCCGATATTTTTATAGATGATAGGAATATTGGTGGCATGTGGGGATGGGGTGAAATATATCAAAGGTTAAAAGACCGAAGGATTTTTAGCGAACCCAAAAAACAAAAGAAGAAATTCGGATTTTTAGGCCGATTTTAAATAACGAATATGATAATCACCAAAACCCCTGAAGAAATTGAATTAATGCGGGAAAGCGCATTAATTGTGTCAAAAACCCTGGGAATGCTTGCACCCCATATTAAACCCGGCATTAGCACCTTAGAGCTTGATAAGATGGCAGAAGAATTTATTCGTGACCACGGTGCCGAACCGGGCTTTTTAGGAATGTACGATTTCCCAAATTCGCTTTGTATGAGCCCAAATGCCCAGGTAGTACATGGTATACCCAATGACACCCCTTTGCAGGAAGGCGATATTATTTCTATAGATTGTGGTGCTCTAAAAAACGGATTTTACGGTGACCATGCTTATACATTTGAAGTTGGTGAGGTAAAACAAGAAATAAAAGATCTCTTAAAAACTACTAAAGAATCACTTTATGTAGGAATAAGGGAGTTTAAAGCAGGAAACCGGGTAGGAGATGTTGGTTATGCCATTCAAAAGTACACAGAAGACCGTGGCTATGGTGTGGTAAGGGAATTGGTAGGGCACGGCCTTGGAGCTACCATGCATGAGGATCCTGAAATGCCAAACTATGGAAAACGCGGAAGAGGGAAAAAATTTGTGGAAGGAATGGTTGTAGCCATTGAACCTATGATAAACCTCGGAACCAAAAGAATTAAACAATTACCAGATGGCTGGACTATTTTAACAGCCGACAATAAAGCCAGTGCGCATTTTGAACATGATGTGGCGCTAGTAAATGGCAAACCACAATTATTATCTACCTTTGATTATATTTATGAAGCTTTAGGGATTGAAAGTGATGAAGAAGATGAGTTTAAAGCAAAAGCCCATGATAAAGAATTATAGGGGCGAAATATGGAAAAAACTCCATAAAGAAGAATGGCAGGATCGTTTTGTGTACGAAGTATCTAATTATGGAAGAATAATTAGCTACGTGCAATACCCGGAAGGAGAACTAATAAATGGAGGCCGCACCAATGGCTACACCAGCTTTTCTCCCAGACTGCAAAACGGAAAGCACAAAGCCTACTATTTACATCGTATTGTAGCTGAACTTTTTCTTACAAAAAAAGAAGAGCACAAATATGTAATTCATAAAAACTTTAAGAAAGACGACAATCGTGTAGAAAACCTGGCCTGGACCACGCCAGACGAATGGGTAAAACACCAGCATAACAGCCCATTGGTAAAAGAAAATAAACGAAAAAGAAAGTTACGTCAGGTAGTAACCTATTCTAAACTCACCTATGCCCAGGCAGTGGTTCTAAAAAAGAAACTTTTAGATCCTAAAAGAAAAACAAGAATTAAGGTATTGGCTAAGCAGTTTGGAGTTTCAGAAATGCAACTTTATCGTATAAAATCTGGTGAAAACTGGGGTGACATTAAAGTATAAACCGCTTTATAAATCTTTAAATGAGTAAACTTTTTAAAGTAGTTTTAAATACTGTACCCCGCCCTGTCCTAATAAAATTAAGCTATTGGGTAAAACCATTTTTTAAGTATTTGCTTCGCGGAAGTAAATATACCGATCCTATAGACGGCAAAAGCTTTTCTAAATTTTTGCCCTATGGGTATATCAAGCAGCGTGAAAATGTACTTTCCCCCTCTACCCTTTCCCTGGAAAGACACCGTCTACTTTGGCTTTATTTAAAAAATGAAACTAATTTTTTCAGTAAAGACTTTAAAGTCTTACATTTTGCACCCGAGCAGGCGTTTTATAAACGCTTTAGAAAGCTTAAAAACCTGGAATACACAACGACCGACTTAAATTCACCTTTAGCCGATGTAAAGGCAGATATTTGTGATTTACCTTTTAAAGAGAATGAATTTGATTTTATTCTCTGCAACCATGTTTTAGAACATATTCCAGACGATAACAGGGCCATGCAGGAACTTTACAGGGTCCTAAAACCGGGCGGAACAGCTATAATTCAAATTCCGCAGGATTTAAATCGGAAAAATACTTTTGAAGATAATTCTATTACTGATAGAGAAGAACGGGAACGTATTTTTGGGCAATACGATCACGTAAGAATTTACGGCAGAGACTATTTTGATAAATTAAGAAGCATTGGTTTTAAGGTTGAAGAAGTTGACTATACCAAACAATTATCTACTGAAACAATAGATAAATACCGTCTTGCCAAAGGAGAAGTTATTCCGGTTTGTTATAAAAATTAATCTTCTACCAAAGCTTCCTCAAATCCGTTTGAAGTAAAAACCCGAATACTTTCCGCATCATCTACATAAATAAAATACACATCTACATTATCAAGTTCTTCCAGCATTTCTAAAGATTTTTCATAGCCTAATGCCATAAAAGCGGTGGCGTAGCCATCGGCCAGGGTACAGTTTTCAGCAAGTACAGATGCGCTAAGCAAATTGCTTTTTTCAGCTTTGCCGTTTAAGGGATTTATAGTGTGTACATAGCGATTCCCCGTAAGACTGTCTATTCTGAATTTTCTATAGTTACCCGATGTTGCCATTGCCCTGTTATTTAAAGCCACTACGGTTTGCAAAGCACGTTTCTCCCCGGTTTGTTGTGGGTTATCTATAGCGACCATCCAGGGAGATTCTCGCTCTAGATTTTGCCCTTTGGCACCCAACTCTCCTCCAAGTTCAATAAGATAATTTTCCACGTTATTTGCATCCAAATATTCAGCAATAACATCTATGGTATATCCTTTGGCTATCGCATTAAAATCTATAAAAATTCGTGGATTTTCTTTTTTAATCCTGTTCGTCTCGGTTAAGCTTATCTTTTCAAAACCTACAAATTCCCTTATAGAATCTAAAACGGTCTGGTTTGGCTCATTTAGCGGCTTATCTGGCCCAAATCCATAAGCATTTACCAAACTACCCACCGTTGGATCAAAATAGCCCTTGCTTTCTTTAAAAATCTGTTTAGAATAGTTGAATACATTTTTGAAATGAACATCAACTTCCACATCTTCACCAGTATCATTAATACGGGAAATATCAGAATCACCCCGGTAGGTGCTCATTGAAACATTTATTACTTCAAAAATAGAATCTAAAGCCTTTTCGATATTAAAATTTTCCGAAGAAAAATATTTTACCTGGTAGCTTGTTCCAAGGGCATTTCCGGTATATGTATTTGCCTGGGGGGCCTTATTTTTACAGGAAATGAGTAGAAAAATAAGAAGTAAGGGAAAAATTACGTTTTTCATTTATAAAAAATTGAAGAAATAGAATGCCACGAATATGTTATATTAAATAGTGCGCATGATACGCTTAAATTTCCTGCCAGCCTTCATAATTAACCACATAAGCTTCGCCATGCATCACAGGTTTTTCATAATCGGCAGAATTGGCAAGCCCCACTCCTGCATAAAATGTTCTGGCTTTAAATTTTATAGCATGGTCTTTAATAGATTGCAGGAATGCCATATCATACTCTTTGGGGTTATGTGGGTATTCTATTGCACGAACAATTACAAAATGAAGTTTTTTGTTTTTTAAAGCGACGAATTGTGGGTCTTTTTGTATTTCACTATTCACCCCAAGAAATTCATAGCCCTGTTCTTCAAGTTCCTTACCCACAATATTCATTGCAAGATTATGTAACTCCTGATCATTTAATTTCGCCATAGTGCAAAAATAAAAAATCCCGCTGTAAAAAGCGGGATTCTGTTTTTATTAACCTCCAAAATCATCAAACCTGATGTTTTCCGGCGGCATTCCGAAATCTTCACCCATTTTCTGAACGGCTTTGTTCATTAACGGCGGTCCACAGAAGTATAATTCAATATCTTCCGGCTCTTCGTGATGACTTAAATAATTATCTATTACAACCTGGTGAATAAAGCCAACGAATCCATCTCCTTCATCATCCAAACTTTTCTTCACTTTCCAATTGTCTTCCTCCATAGGTTCAGAAAGCGCAAGGTAGAAACGGAAGTTCGGGAAATCTTTTTCCAAAGCTCTAAAGTGCTCTATATAGAATAATTCTCTCTTAGAACGCCCACCATACCAATAAGTAACTTTTCTACCGGTTTTAAGGGTACGGAACAAATGGTAAAGGTGAGAACGCATTGGCGCCATCCCGGCACCACCACCTACATAAAGCATTTCTGCCTCACTATGGTTAATAAAGAATTCTCCATAAGGACCAGAGATAATTACCTTGTCTCCTTTTTTCCTTGAGAAAATATAAGAAGAAGCTATCCCCGGGTTTACATCCATCCAAGTATCTTTTGCTCTATCCCATGGCGGCGTGGCTACACGTACGTTAAGCATAATCTCACGTCCTTCAGCTGGATAAGAAGCCATAGAATAAGCTCTTTCTACTGTTTCAGGGTTTTTCATTACCAGTGGACGAAGTTTAAATTTATTCCACTCTGCCTCAAACATATCTGGTGTATCGTGTTCTTCAGGGTGAGCAGTGATATCCATATCACTAAACTTAACCTCACACTTAGGAATTTCAATTTGAATATAACCACCGGCCTTATAATCCATATCTTCAGGAATTTCAACAACAAACTCCTTAATAAAAGATGCTACATTATAATTTCTAACTACGGTAGCTTCCCATTTTTTAATTCCGAATACTTCTTCCGGAATGGTGATTTTCATATCCTCTTTCACCTTTACCTGGCAACCCAATCGCCATCCCTGTGCGATTTCTTTACGGGTAAAATGTGGCTCTTCGGTAGGAAGGATAGCACCGCCACCTTCTTTTACGATACATTTACACTGTACACAGGTTCCACCACCACCACAGGCTGAAGGTAAAAATAGTTTATTATCTCCTAAAGTTGAAAGCAATGTTCCTCCAGAACCTACTTCCATATCTTTTTCCCCATTTACATTAATGGTTACCGGGCCCGAAGGTGCTAATTTCGCCTTTGCTCCCAGCAACACAGAAACCAAAATGAGTATCAATGCTAAAAATACTACTATACTTGCTATAATAACTGTCATAATCTTTCTTTTGCGATTATAATTTAATTCCCATAAAACTCATAAATCCTAGCGCCATAAGTCCGGTGATTATAAATGTAATCCCCAAACCTTTTAATGGAGCAGGCACATTAGAGTAGGCTATCTTCTCTCGAATAGCTGCAATACCAAGAATTGCCAGGAACCATCCAATTCCACTACCAAACCCATAGGTTACAGCTTCTGTTATAGCTCCAAAATCTTTTTGTTGCATAAAAAGCGAGCCTCCAAGAATAGCACAGTTTACAGCAATAAGAGGTAAGAAAATACCTAGAGCACCATATAAAGCAGGAGCGAATTTTTCAACAATCATCTCTACTAATTGTACCATAGAAGCAATTACAGCAATAAACATGATAAAGCTTAAAAAGCTAAGGTCTACATCGGCATATTCTGCACCAAGCCATTGCAAGGCTCCCGGTCTTAACAGGTAGTTATCCAGCAAGTAGTTAATTGGTACCGTAATAGTAAGTACGAAAATTACCGCCGCACCTAATCCAACAGCTGTTTTCACGGTTTTTGACACTGCTAAATAGGAACACATCCCTAAGAAGTAGGCAAAAATCATATTTTCTATGAAAATACTTCTAACAAATAAGTTTACTAATTCCATAATTTAATTTTATTAAAGCTGTTGTGCTTTTAGTTCTCTTCTATTAGTTTACGGTTTCTGGCTCGTTGTACCCAAATTAGCAATCCAACTACAATTAGTGCCATTGGGGAAAGTAACATAAGTCCGTTGTTTTCGTATCCTAAAGCGTATAAGCCTGTTGAATCAGCAAGCGTTGCTGCTTTATGTCCTAAAACCTCATAGCCAAATAACTTACCTGAACCTAAAAGTTCACGGAAAAATGCTACGATTATAAGAATTAAACCATAACCTGCGGCATTCCCTACACCATCAAGGAAAGATTTGTAAACTCCGTTTCCTAAGGCAAAGGCCTCCAAACGTCCCATCACAATACAGTTGGTAATAATAAGCCCAATAAATACCGAAAGCTGTTTACTTACATCATAAGCATAAGCTTTAAGTACCTGGTCTACCAAAACCACCAGTGATGCCACTACCACAAGTTGCACAATAATTCTAATTCTACTTGGAATTAAGTTACGCAGCATAGAAACAATAATGTTACTAAATGCCATTACAAATACCACGGCAATAGACATAACCACAGCCGGTTCTAATTGTACTGTAATTGCCAATGCCGAACAAATACCCAATACCTGTACTGTAATTGGGTTGTTATCGTCTAAAGGATCTGACAATAATTTTCTATTACCTTTAGAAAGGAAATGTTCTTTCTCTTCTGAACTAGATAGAAAAAGGATCATATCTTTCTTCTTGGCTTCCTTCGCTTCTGAAATATTTTTTTTCTCTGTAGCCATAATTACTTAGTTGCAACTTTAATTTCTGTTTGCTGTTTGAAGTAAGGCAGATAACGTTGAAGTCTTTCAGAAATCATATCAGATACTCCGTCTCCGGTAATCGTAGCCCCAGAGATAGCATCTACCTTATTATCGTCTTTATCTGAAGGATCTATATCCCCTTTTACAACAGATACACCAATTAAATTACCATTACTATCAAAAATTTTCTCGTTTGTAAAACTCTCTTTAAACCATTCTTTGGTAATTTCTGCACCTAGACCCGGAGTTTCACCAAGGTGATCGAACGTAGCACCTTTAATGGTGTTTACATCGTCTTTTAAAGAAATATATCCAAAGATAGCATTCCAAAGTCCGTTACCTCTTAAAGGAACGATATAATATTTAGATCCTTCGTAATTTGCGATATATAACGGATAGTTTTGTTCCTCTACAGGTCGTTTCAGCTCTTTGGCCAAATCTACCGTAAAAGCATCTACATCTTCTTTTACCTCTCCATTTTGATCCAGGGTTAATGCTTCAGTAATATATTGATTGTAAAGCTCTTCAGCTCCTGCTCTATCGGTTTCAACTCCAATAGTAGCTAGAATACTTTGCATTTTTTCCTGGCGAACGTTCTCTTTTTGAATAGGCTGGAGCGAGGTAGCTGTAAAAGCCAGTACCGAAGCTACAACCAACACCATAATCACTGCAAAAAGAAACGTATAACCGTTACTATTTGTCTTATTTACTGATTTTTCTTCCATAACTAAACTGCTGTTTTTACCTGTGTCTTAGCGGATTCAATTCTCTTTTTTCTACGTTTGATATTCGACTGAATTACGTAGTGATCTATCGTTGGCGCAAATACGTTCATTAACAAGATTCCCAACATTACCCCTTCTGGGTATGCAGGGTTAAACACCCTAATCATAACCGAAAGAAAACCTATTAAAAACCCATAAATCCATTTTCCTTTCATAGTCTGCGCAGCCGACACAGGGTCTGTAGCCATAAACACAATACCAAATGCAAGACCACCAATAATTAAATGACCGTACCAAGGAAAGTTTGTAAGCTCATTACCTGCAACCCCCATTGAAGGAAGGGCGTTGAATATTAGTCCCATAACCGCTGCACCAATAAACGCACTTAATATAATTCTCCAGCTTCCTACTTTTGTTAATATTAAAAGCAATGCTCCTAAAAGAATAAAAAGTGTTGAAGTCTCAGCCACCGATCCCGGAATAAACCCATAGAACATATCCATCATGCTATAACTTGCATTTTCCCCGGCAGCTAAACTACCAAGAATTGTTTCTCCCGAAATAGCATCTACGGTACTTGCTTCGCTAACCCAAACCTGGTTACCAGACATATAAGTTGGGTAAGCAAAAAAGGCAAAGGCCCTTGCTGTAAGTGCCGGGTTAAGAATATTCATCCCAGTACCTCCAAATGCTTCCTTACCAACAAGAACTGCAAATACTACAGACAATGCCAACATCCAAAGTGGAAAATCTACAGGCATAATCATTGGTATTAGCAATCCTGTTACCAGATAACCTTCGTTTACCTCATGCCCTCTAAAGATTGCAAAAGCAAACTCGATACCTAATCCAACCGCATACGAAACAACGATCATAGGTACGATTTTCAATGCCCCGTGAGCAAATGCGTCCCAAAAGGTAAAATCACCACCTAATTGAGTGAAGTGTTGGTAACCTGCATTCCACATCCCAAAAATAAGCGCTGGAATAAGGGCAAGCACCACAGTAATCATAGTACGTTTTAAATCTACTGCGTCACGAATATGAGCTCCTTTTTGCGTAGTATGATTTGGGGTAAATAAGAAAGTATCGATAGCATTTACTGCAGGCGCATACTTCTCATATTTTTTCCCTGGCGCAAAAGGCTCTTTTATTTTATCTAATTTTTGTCTAATCCATTCCATAATTCTACTGCTTTTTAACCTACTTCAGTAATCATTAAATCCAAACCAAGACGAATCACATCCTGAATTTCTATCTTGGACGTATTCACATACTCTACTAAAGCAAAATCTTCCGGAGCTACTTCGTAAATCCCAAGATTTTCCATCTTTTCAATATCACCGGCCATACAGGCTTTAATTAGCTGCATAGGATAAATATCCATAGGCAAAACCTCTTCCATTTCACCGGTTACCACAAGTGCTCTTTCCTCTCCATTCAAATTGGTAGTAGGCTTAAACTTCCTGTTTGGAAACAACCATGACAAAGACGTTTTTGAATTTGAGTGTATATTGTTATAGGTAAATGGCAACCAACCAAAGGCCCTATACTTATTCCCTTCCGGAATAAGTGTTACTTCGTTCGAAAAGAAACCTATGTGTTGATTATAGGCTATTTTTAATCCGGTAAGGACATTCCCAGAGATAATACGTACATCTTCATCAACCTTTTGAATAAGATCCGAAACTTCAGCTCCAATTTTTGTTGAAAAATACTTACGATTAGTAGCTTCACTACCTGTTACGGCAACGGTTCTATCAGCAATATAATTTCCTGTTAGAAAAACATTACCTATTATACTCACATCTTCAGGTTTTACAGTCCAAACCCTATCCCCTTGATTAATTGGGTCTATTTCATGAATTTGAACTCCAACATTTCCTGCAGGATGTGGTCCTTTTACATTATGCAGCTCAACCCCTTCAATATCCTTTAAATATTGAGCAGAACTGGCATCTACTCCCAGATGCACTTTACCCGGCGTTAGCTTTTTAAGCGCATTTATACCTTCCTGAAAAGCAGCTAACCTGTCTTTTAAAATAAAGCCCCAATCTGGAGCTAAAGGGGCAGTGCTTACCGCAGAAATAAAGATAGCTTTTGGCGTATCTTTAGGATCAGCTACGATATCGTAAGGCCGTTGATTAATAAATGCACCACAACCACTTTCTAAAATGCGTTGTTTTACAGCTTCAGCATCAGATGAAGCAGCGTCCATTTTTCCAAAATCTTTGTAAGTGTCTTCCGGATCGGCCTCTATAATTACTTCCATGATTTTACGCTTTTCACCACGCTTAATTTGCTTAAGCACGCCACTTACAGGACTGGTAAAACGTAATTCATCGGTGTATTTTGAGAAGAAAAGTTCATCGCCGGCGAGGACCTTAGCCCCTTCTTTTAAAACCATTTTTGGTACCAAAGCGTGAAAATCTGGCGGTTTAATTGCGTAGGTTTTAGACCTTGGAGCTTTTACAAGCTCTTTTTCCGCTTCCCCTTCTAATCTTAGAGATAATCCTCTTTTAATTCGAATGCCTTTTGACATAGGATGGAGTGTATGTTAAAAATTTTTGTTTTGAGTGGTGCAAATTTAGGAATTTAAACCACACTTTTCCCATGAAACCAAAGATTTTTAAGCATTTAAAACTGTTAAAGTGAAATGTTAAAAATTATAGAATAATATTTGTACTTACATTTGTGCAGATTCTATTTTAATGAAAACTACTCTATCAGTCTTATTCCTACTCATTACACCACTGGCAATAACCGCCCAGGTTGCACAGGAAACGCTTCCACCAAACTATATTAGAAGTATTCAACTATCAGGACAGGACAAAAACACCTATGGAAACCCTGTCTTAAAATTGGGAGAGTCTTTAATTTTAGAGTTTGATGATATTATTGGTGATGAAGCCGATTATTATTACACCATAGAACATTTTAATTACGACTGGTCCCCCACGCAATTAGCAAAAAGCGAATATTTACAGGGTTTTGACGATATAAGAATTTTTAACTACCTAAATTCCTACAACACGCTTCAGGCATTTTCCCATTACAAGCTAGAGATCCCTAATGACGATACCAGGGGTTTTAAAGTAAGCGGAAATTACATGATCAAAATCTTTAACAGTGAGAAAGAGTTGGTTTTTTCCAGGAAATTTATGGTTTACGAAAATTTAGCCCAGGCCAAAATCAATCTTAGACGCTCAAGAAACCTGGAGTTTATAAACGAAAAACAAGTAGTAAATTTCACTATTGAATCTCCGGACTTACTACTTAAAAACCCAGAAAACAATGTAAAAGTCCTTATTACCAAAAACCACAACTTAAAAACAGCAATTAAAGACATTGAGCCCCAATACACCATAGGCAATGATCTGGTATACCGCTACGATGCCAAAACTGCGTTTTGGGGCGGCAATGAATATATTCAGTTTGACAATAAAGAACTAAGGGCCTCTACCGCAGATATTAGCCAGGTTGCATTAAAAGATTTGTATCATCATTATTTATTTACAGATCGTACCAGGTCTAACGAACCTTACACCTACAACCCCGATATTAACGGCCAATTTCTAATAAGAAGCATCCCGGCAGAAAACCCTTCCATTGAAGCCGAATATGTTTGGGTACATTTTAAACTTGAAAATTACTCAGAGTTAAACAGAGGTGAAGTTCATATTTATGGAGCTTTTAATAATTTTAATTTAGACAAAAGTACTCGCCTTACTTACAACAAAAATTCTGATCTTTACGAAGGCGCAAGACTTTTTAAACAAGGATTTTACAATTACAAATATGTCTTAAAACGCACTGACGGAACAATTGATGAAGGTTTCTTTAGCGGTAATTTTGATGAAACCGAAAACTCCTATCAGGTTTTGATTTATTATCGAAGCCCGGGCGCCAGATACGACCGATTAATAGGCACAGCAACAGCGAATTCTACCTCAATTACAAATTAAGAGCCTAACCAACTCAACTCCTCATAAAAAATGGCAAGCAATAGATTTGATCTTAAATATAGGGGCACCAAATGTTTAAACTGTGAATTCCCATTAGATAAAAGTGATAGGTATTGCCCAAATTGCGGACAATCAAATAGCACCAAAAAATTAAAATTCGACGATTTTTTTTCTGAATTTTTTTCAGGTCTACTAGCTTACGATTCCCGCTTTCAAAGAACTTTACGGGTATTACTATTTTCCCCGGGAAAAATCTCAAAAGACTATATTAGAGGAAAGCGAATGTGCTACGCAAACCCTTTCCGATTCTACTTAAGTTCCTCGATTATTTTCTTTTTAATTTGGGGTTTCACTAATTCTTTTGACAACATTCAACCAATCCCTGATGCCGATGAAGTTGCCCGGGAAATTGAAAAAGATAGTATAGATGCAAATATACCCAAACTCGTAGCCACCCCTATGGGCAACCTGAATTTAGACTCAATTACCCAGAAACAAAAACAACGAAATTTAAAATCCTATAAAGAAATTTATGTCCCTTCCGGAGAACTGGACACCCTGAGTTATTTGAAAGCAGGAAATAAAAAATTCAACATCTTTTCGCGGTTTTATAAAGAAAAATCTATAAGAAGTGCAGAAACTGCCATGGACAGCCTTTCTTATCCACAAACAAATTACAATCATTGGTTATACAAAAAAGCAGTAGACTGGAACACTGTAAAAAACAATCCCGGACTATTCTTTAATTACTTTGTCAACAAATTACCTTTTATCATCTTCTTTTACTTACCGGTATTCGCATTATTCATCTGGCTCTTATATGTAAGAAGGCCTTTTAATTATATGGAGCATTTAATTTTTGCTTTTCATGTACAAACCACCTTTTTTATAGTTTATGCCCTGGCGTTATTATTGGATTATGTTTCCGGGAACTGGGCATTTACTGTTGCAAACCTGATTTTCCCCTTCTATTTATACAAGGCGATGCGTAATTTTTATGAACAAAGGCGTGTTAAAACCATTGTAAAGTTCGCACTCCTAAACTTTATATTTTTTATTTTAGCAGGAGTTGCAACAATTATTTCGATACTGGCATCTTTTGCAATTTATTAATTATGGTTCAACAAGTTACAAGAGGAATAAAGATTTCGGTTAAAACCAACTTTGAAGGCACTCTATTAAGAAGCCCAGACTCTCGTTTTGCTTTTTCTTATCATATCACCATAGAAAATCAAAGTAACGACTCAGTGCAATTAACTTCTCGCTTTTGGGAAATAAAAGACGCCCTAAATCATACCGAAATTGTAAAAGGCGAAGGAGTTATAGGCCAAAAACCGGTTTTAAAGCCCGGTGAATCACACACCTACCAAAGCGGCTGCCTTCTAAACTCACCATTTGGTTCTATGAGCGGATATTACAATATGGTAAGCTTCACTTCAACCCAAAAATTTAAAGTAAAAATCCCAACCTTTAAATTAAGCGCTCCTTTTGCTGTAAATTAAAGTCCCTGAAATTCTTTAATTTCAAGCCGATTTTTCTCGAGATCTTCATATTTAAAAGTCAACTTCCCTGGCATAAATTCTATTTGAGAGATACTTTTGGTCTTCACAAACCCCCTATCCATAATTAAACCCACCTCTTTATTATTCTCTCCTGCAGCATGATGAAAGTCCCATATATTTTTAGCTGAAAGATTTTGCCTGTTCTGAAAGTCTTCAAACCAGGTCTTACGAAGATCTTTCATTTCCGAAGTATATAATGGAGATGAAGACCAAATTTGTGGTTTTAAAGGTAATTTCTTAAAATTCTTCTGGCTGGCATCCCACACAAATTCAGCAAAAAATAATTCTGAAGACCAATCTACTATCACTACTGTAAAAGGCTCTATATCTTTTAAATTATAGTCTTGTATTTCACTTTCAATATTACCGGCAACAAGCCAATCTATTAGGACCAACCCCCTACTCTTTCTGTAGTAATTTTGCCGTTTATGCGAAACATAACCTCCATTCATTAGGCATAAAACCCTTCTTCTCTGGCTTATACCAATCCAACTACCACCAGCTACCGCATCTTCAGGAAAAAGCAATTTCTGGTCTGCCAGGGTTTTAAATTTCGGCATATACGTTTCTCTTTTACTGGCTTCATCCCTATTAGATGTTAAAACAAAGCCATTTTTATTTCTAAAATGCGGCGTAATACTAATTGTGCACATAAATTTTTCTTAATAAAATTACTGCTTTCACTAAAATAGTTAAGCTTTCTTAAATGCTCATTTAGAGTAATTAAAAATCACCTATTTTTTTTAACTTTAGACACACAAAATTTAAAAATCCAAAAAATACAAAATAACTATGGGAAAAGGTTTTTTTCACGTTCCAAAAGCGATTAACGAACCAGTAAAATCTTATGCTCCGTGCACCCCGGAAAGGGAAGAAGTTTTACTCACTTATAAAGATCTTTGGAACGCTAACACAGAAGTTCCTCTATATATTGGATCTGAGGAAATTAAAACCGGAGATACCAAAACCATTAATCCTCCTCACGATCATCAACACCAGGCAGGTACTTACCATCTAGCCCAAAAGAAGCATGTTGAAAAAGCTATTGAAGAAGCACTGGAAGCCAGAAAGAAATGGGCAAAACTTGAATGGGAGCAACGTGCTGCCGTTTTCTTAAAAGCAGCCGATCTTATCTCGGGACCATATAGGCAAAAAATGAATGCCGCAACTATGATTGGCCAGTCAAAAAATATTTACCAGGCCGAAATCGATTCAGCTGCAGAAATTTGCGACTTTTTACGCTTCAATGTAGAGTTTATGAGCGAACTTTATAATGAACAACCAATTTCTTCTGATGGTAACTGGAACCGCGTAGAATATAGACCTCTTGAAGGCTTTGTATATGCTATCACTCCATTTAACTTTACAGCTATCGCCGGAAACCTTCCTTCCAGTGCTGCGCTTATGGGAAATGTAACGGTTTGGAAGCCTAGTGATAGCCAGATGCTTTCTGCACAGATATTGATGGAAGTTTTTAAAGAAGCCGGTGTTCCCGACGGAGTTATCAATATGGTTAACGGAGATCCGGAAATGGTAACCGATACTGTTCTTGCCAGCCCAGATTTTGCCGGAATTCATTTTACCGGAAGCACCGATGTCTTTAAAGGTATTTGGGAAAAAGTTGGAAAAAATATTAGAAACTATAAATCTTATCCAAGAATTGTAGGAGAAACAGGAGGAAAAGATTTTATCCTTGCTCATCCAACTGCTAATCCAAAACAAGTTGCAACCGCTATTTCCCGAGGTGCATTTGAATACCAGGGGCAAAAATGTAGTGCTGCTTCAAGGGTTTACCTTCCTAAAAGCCTTTGGCCAGAGATAAAGGATTTTGTTGTAGAGGATGTAGAATCTTTTAAAATGGGATCCCCAGAGGATATGAGCAACTTTATCAATGCAGTTATACACGAGGCTTCATTTGATAAACTCGCAAGTTATATTGATAAAGCTAAAAAAGACGAAAAAGCCGAGATTGTGGTTGGTGGAAATTACGACAAATCTAAAGGGTATTTTATCGAACCAACTGTAATTCTAACCACAGATCCGCATTATACCACCATGGAAACCGAACTTTTTGGTCCGGTTGTAACCATCTATGTGTATGACGACAAGAACTTTGACGATAAAAAATGGGTAGATATTTGTGAAACTGTAGATAACACAAGTATGTATGCGCTTACAGGAGCAATTATATCAGGAGACCGTTATGCCGCCGCAAAGGCAACCGACCTACTGCAAAATGCTGCCGGTAACTTCTACATTAATGACAAACCCACAGGAGCGGTTGTTGGCCAACAGCCCTTTGGAGGTGCAAGATCCAGCGGAACTAACGACAAGGCAGGCTCTAAAATGAACCTGATGAGATGGATTTCTGTGAGGCTCATTAAAGAAACTTTTGTTCCGGCCACCGATTACAGATATCCTTTTATGGGAGAATAATTTGTAAGAAATATAGTTCACCAATTAAGAGTCGCAGCAAATAATGTTGCGACTCTTTTTTTTAGTTTTTTTTCAAACTTTCTAAACTACAAATACCAACTAAAGGACATAAAAAAATAATATATACATACAATTAACATAATTTTTAATCATATTGAAATCATTTTAACGAATTAAAGAACCCTTCACCGAATTAAAAGAAAATACTGCAGCAAATATTGTATTTTAAATAAATAATTGTCTTTGCACCAGGTAGTTACCCCATTTATTACCTTTTTAAATTACCCCTACGTAATTACTATTGCTCTAAAACATTACTATTATGGGAGGAAAACTACTTTCTTATTTACTGCTAATATTTTCTATTTTTTTCTTTTCGGAAAATGGATTTTCGCAGGCATGCCCTGGTTCGGTTAGTATAAGTGTAGCCGAAGGTAGAACTATTTGCGAAAACACCCAGGTTACTTTTAACTCCTCTGTAACCGGAGGTACCGGATTAATATATCAGTGGCAAATTAACCAAACTAATGTTGGGACTGGCCAGGCAAGCTTTAGCACCTCTACGCTTCAAGATAACGACGAGGTGAGACTTATAGTTACCTCCACCGATGATGCAAATTGCGAAATCATAACGCAGCCTATTGAAATGACAGTGAATAGTACCAGGGAAGGCAGTGTAACTATTAAGGCGGATGCAAATCCCGTTTGCCCTGGTGAAGCTATAAATTTTAGCATCGTGAGTATTACCGAAGCCGGAACCAATCCTGTTTACGATTGGCGGGTAAATAATTCCAGTGCGGGCAATAGCGCAAGTTTTGGCGCAGTATTGAGCGCGGGAGATCAGGTTCAGTTATTTGTCACTTCCAGTAATCCCTGTACGGCAGATTTTTTCAGTAATCAAATTACTATTTCCGAAAAACCGTCCTCACCAGATACGCCCGGCACGATAACCGGAGAAAACCTTGTTTGCCCCGGTGTTTCTGAAACTTATAGTATTAATCCTGTAAATAATGCTATTTCCTATCAATGGGAATTACCCGGTGGCTGGAGCGGTTCCAGTTCAAGTACCTCTATTACTCTTACCACAGGAACGAACACCGGAACCATAAAAGTAATTGCAATAGGGGAATGCGGCAATACCGAACAAAGCATTACAGTTAATGTTGAACAAGGTACTCCTGCACAACCGACTGCTATTAGCGGCAATAGTACCGTATGCCCCAATACATCGGAAACATACAGTATTGCAGCTGTTGATGATGCAACCGAATATGTATGGAACTTCCCTTCAGCCTGGAATATTCCGGAGCAGACAACTACAACGCCAGAAACAAGCATTACCACAGGGAATTCGGGAACTGGCAATATTACGGTAGCTGCCAGGAACTCATGTGGCACCAGTAGTACACAAAATCTAGCAGTATCGGTTAAACCCGGCACCCCTGGCCAACCGGGAATTATTAGTGGTAACACTTCAGTTTGTCCCAATACCTCAGAAACTTACAGTATTACCGCTATTAATGATGCAACCGAATATGTATGGAACTTTCCGACCGGCTGGAATATTTCTGAACAAATAACTACTTCACCACAAATTAGCATTACAACAGGAACTACCGGGAATGGGAATATTACAGTAGCCGCCAGAAACTCCTGTGGCACAAGCGGCACACAAAATCTTGCGGTAGAAGTAAAAAATGCTGCTCCAACCAGCGTAGGCCCCATTAACATTACTTATTCAAATTCCAACAATGTAATTTGTCCGGGAGATCAAATAGAACTATCTGTCACACAACTTCCTGAAGCAGAAGCATACACCTGGAGTATTCCTTCGGGATGGAGTTTTATTGGAGACCAAACAGGCAATAGTATAACCGTAAATGCCGGTAATTATGGACAAAACGGTAATGTTAGCGTAATACCGGAAAACTCCTGCGGACAAGGCTCTGCAAGCACACTAAACCTTAATATAGATGAACCGGCTCCCGAAATAGGATCTGCAGTAATAAACGGTCCCGAAGTGGTTTGTTCCAGTAGCACACAATTAGAATACAGCATTCCTATAATAAATCACGCTACCTCTTATGAATGGTCATTACCCTCAGGTTGGAGTGTTACTTCGGGAGCAAACACCAATATTATTCAAGTAAATGCTTCGGAAACTTCAGGAAACATAGAAGTTTTTGCCACTAATAATTGTGGCGAAAGTTCAATTATTTCAAAATATGTACAATCTGTAACTGCTGCACCTACAAAACCTTTAGCTATAACATCTTCTTTACCAAGTACAGCAATATGCCCACCATTAAACAATGTAGAATTCTCTATTCCTTCGGTGAGCAATGCCAGTGAATATCTTTGGACCTTACCCAATGGTTGGGAAATTATAAACGGAACGGGAACTACAAATATTACTGTAAATATTACCGCGAATGCAAATTATAGTGCAAACGAAAGCGTTTCGGTACAAGCTTTAAATATTTGCGGAGCAAGCGCGAGTGAAACAATTACAGGAATAGCCATCGACGAATATGTAATTACCGATCTTGGCGAAGATATGGTTTTATGCAGTCTAAATAACACAGTCACTATTGATGCCTATGTAGCCTTCGGTTCTAAAAACGCTAAATTAAAAATAGATAGGATTGAGACTTCTTCGGGGGCGCTAATTACCCCGCCAACGGGAAAAGTAAATAACTTTATAATTGAGTACATTCCTACCGCTGCCGATATAAGCAACGGGCAGGTTAGCATTAGTTTAACTACCGAGAAGCCGGGTGGTGCATGTAATGCAGGTGAAGACGAAATGACTATATTTTTTAAGGAAGACCCTCAGGCTTCTTTTACTACCACAAGTCAGGATATTTGCGAAAACACCAGTACACAAATTAGCCTAACAGGAACACCCGGCACCCGAATTACTTATACCGAAAACGGAACTTCAAAAGCTATAGATCTCGACTCGAGCGGAGAAGCCAGTATAATTACGAACAATTTAACTTCTTCTACTACGTTTCAATTAATAAGCGCGCAATACCTGGAAGAACCTTTATGTGAAAAATCACTTTCAGGAACACACGAAATAGTTGTTAACCCGGTTCCCTATGCCGAACTGGTTTACCCTCAAACTTCATTTTGTGAAGACGATACTGAATCTAAACAGGTAACACTAGAAAATGAGGTTGGCGCAACAGCGAACGGAAGCTTTTCGGCCTCACCATCCGGCTTGATTATTAATGCAACTACCGGAGCGATAGATCCCGGCAGTAGCAATCCCGGCGATTATGTGGTTACTTATACAATTCCGGCTTCACTTGGTTGCGAAAGCCTTGAGTTATCTACTAATATAAGCATAACAGCAGTACCAACGGCAAGTTTAAGCTACGAAAACAACGCTTTTTGCACTTCTGATACAGCAAATAAACCGGTAACTTTAAGCGGCACTGGAAATTATGAAAATGGAACTTTTTCAGCAGGAACAGGACTGCAAATAGATGCAGGAACCGGAACGATTACCCCATCTAACAGCGATCCGGGCACTTATACAATTACCTATACTACACCGGCCGGTGGTGGTTGTAATACCTACGAATACTCTACTGAAATAACCATAACAGAAGTACCTAACCCTACAATTACTTATGCGGCAACCGAATTTTGTAATTCACAAACAACTCCTATTGAAGTTGTATTAACCGGAAACAGTAATAGTTTAGGAGGAACCTATACTTCTCAGGCAGGTTTGGACATTAATCCCACTTCGGGAGCCGTTAATCCACAAAACAGTACTCCCGGCACCTACACCATTAGCTATGAGACCAATGCTGTGAATGGTTGCTTACCTGTTTCTACTGAAACCACGCTCACAATTACAGCATTACCCTACACCGAAATAAGCTACAATGGTCCTTTTTGCACTTCGGAAACCGAGATAAAAGAAGTGATTTTCAATAATATGCTTGGAAATTATCAAGGTGGGACTTTCTCTGCAAATTCTACCGGGCTCTCCATAAATTCCCAAACCGGAGCCATTGATCCCAGCCAAAGCCAGCCCGGAGAATATATTGTTGAATATCTTATTGCCGCAAAAGCCGGTTGCGAAGCAGTAAATTTCAATACTACTGTAAATATCACAGAAGTACCTTATGCCAACTTTAATTACGACAATGCTGCGCTTTGTAATTCTGAAACTCAGGATCAAGCGGTAGTTTTTACAGAAACACCAGGTGAATATCAAAATGGAACTTTTTCCGGTACCACTGGCCTGGCTATAGATAGTAATGGAACGATAAATCCTGCAGCCAGCACACCCGGACCTCATACCGTAACCTATACAATTGCGGCTGCAAATTCCTGCGAACAAGTACAGGAAAGCCTTGATATTGTAATAGCTAAAAAACCCGAAATCACATCTCAACCTTTTAACGTTGGCGTGTGTAGCACCCAACCAAGTGAACTTAGCGTAACTGCTACCGGAGACAACCTGCAATATCAATGGTACCAGGACGGTACGCCAGTAAGTGGAGCAACATCAGCCACCTTAAGCTTTAGCAATACCACCTCTGTTCATGCAGGAGAATATTACGTGGTAGTAACAGGAGCTACATCCTGTTCAACTGTAACTTCTAACACAGTTAGCATAAATGTAGATGAAGACATTTTTATTCAGGAACCTGTTTCTGAAGTTCCAATTTGTGGTGATGGTTTTTCAGAAGCTAATATGCAATTTATCGCCAGTGCCAATGGCGCTCCATTAACATTCACCTGGTATAAAGGAAATACACCGGTAAATGAATCGGATCCCAATATTAGTATTACAATCTCAGAACAAAACGGCACCTACACCGGCATACTGGAAATTATCAATGTTACTACCGCATACAATGGCGATTATTTTGTAGAAATTCAGGGTCCTTCAGAATTTACCTGTGCTACCGCAGTTTCTAACCCATTTCAATTACGCCTTAATGAGATCCCTGAACCACCAACAGTACAGGATTTTGAATATTGTCAATTTGAAGACGCACCCGCACTAACGGTAGTTAATGGCAGCAAGCTCACCTGGTATGCATCAGAAAGTGGGAATGATGCTTTTGCCGCCCCTCCAGTACCTAATACCAATACACCGGGAGAAACTATTTACTGGGTAACCCAAACCCCCGATGTATGTGAAAGTGAACGGGTAGCAGTTAGTGTGAACATTAAAGAGAAACCCTTAACTCCAGAAACTACGGCACTTTTGGAATATTGTGAAGGCGAAACAGCAAATGCCTTAGAAGCCAGTTCTACCAATGGAGCAATTTTAAATTGGTATGATAAAGATAATAATGCGTTGGCAGCAGCTCCCACTCCTGCGACTACAACCCCCGGGACTTATCTTTACTACGTTTCCCAAAGCCTTGATGCCTGTGAGAGTGATAAAGTAGAAATTACTGTTATTATTCACGAGTTACCAGAAGTTAGCATAAGCACTTCAGACACTATAGTCTGTGCAAGCGAGCCTGTAAACTTATCCGCAACTGGAGCTAACACATATATTTGGCTCAATGAGGCTAATGAAGAGATTGGTAATACTGCTTCTATTAATATAAACCCGGAAACTTCAACCAGCTATACAGTAATAGGCACAGGAACCGGAAATTGCGCTACCGAAGCTGAAATTACTATCATTGTAGACCAGCCCTCCAATGCCGGTACAATTTCGGGAGCCACGAGCGTATGTACAGGCAATAATTCAGGCGAAATTTCGGTTACCGGAATAACAGGAGAGGTTGTTCGTTGGGAGTATTCTGAAGATAACGAAGTTACCTGGCAAACAATAGACCAGGAAGCTTCTGAAATATCAACAAGTTATACTTATGAAAATCTTAGTCTCAGCACATCATTTAGAGCGGTGGTGAAGAATGGTGTTTGTGACGAAGACATTTCAGAAAGCGTTAATATTCAGGTAGATGAATATCCTGTTGGAGGTGAATTGAATTTTAGGGGGTATGACCGATTATATACAACCTGTCAAAATCCAGACTTTGTAGAAGACCTTATTCTTTCAGGCCATACAGGCGAAGTTGTAGCCTGGAAATACAGAACCGCACAGGGATCTTTTAAAACCATAGCCGGGGAGACCGGCACAAGCCTGCCTGCTGCTGTTATAGGAAGTTTATTGAGCAACGAAACCTTAATTTTTCAGGCAGAAATTATAAATGGCGCTTGCAACGACCCGGTAAACAGCCAAACTGCTATTTTAAGTGTTATTTCATCAAATATAGAACCGGCTCCGGTAAGTGTTAGCGAAAACCTTATCTGCTTAGGAGAAGAAGTCACCTTAACTGCAGATTCCGGCTATCAATCTGGAGATGGTGTAAATGATAGCGGCAATTTCGATAATGCATCTATAGATCAACATGGTTGGAGGGTTATAAACACCAATGGAATAGAAGAAAATTTTGAAACCAGTGCCAGTAATGTAAGGCCAAATGTATGGAAAAGAGTTACACCCCGGGAATTTATTACCACTAACCTAACTTCTCCTTACAATACATCCTTACAATTATTTGATCACGGACTAACAGACCAAAATAAAGGTTTTGCTATTGTGTCCGGGAATAATAGTTCTACATTGGAAACCAATGTTTTTGCTTTAGATGGGATGGATTCCGGTATTCTAACTTTTGACCAGGCTTATAATCTTACCCCCGGGGCTTCCATTGAAGTATTGATTTCTACCAATGGTGGAGCTGCAGGCAGTTATACACAGTTATACAGCAACAACAACGATCCTTCAAGCGGAAATTATACCGATTTTGCTTCCGGCACGCCTATTAGCCGACCTGAAAACAAAATAGAAATTGATTTAGGTAATTATATTGGTCAAAATAACCTAAGAATTATGTTTAGGTTTACAGGGGCTAGAGATGGAGATGTTTGGGCTGTAGATAACATCATATTGCCGGATGGCCCACAGGATGTAGGTGTTATATGGGAAGACACTACCAATCCTGAAACTCCGGTAGTGATTGGAACAAATTTTTCAGAACAATGGACCCCTACCGAAATTGGATGGAATGTTTCTGTAATAACTACTACATTAGAGTATACAGGGGGGTCGTGTCCAACCGCCAGAAACGATGAAGAAATTAAGGTTTTTGTGTTCGACCAATACACAACCAGCGTTACTGTCGAAACCATCAATTGCGGGTCATATTCGGCACAGTTAACTGCTGCAGTTAGCAGTGTTACCCAGGGTATCATTACATCTTACCCCACTAAAGACGGTTATATTGGTAAATGGAAGGTGGAAGGGCCGGATGAAAATTTCGAATTTTATAATGTCGATCCGAATAACACGAGCAACCCTGTAAACAACCCTAATGCAATTTTCACCTCAAATTCCCAAAGTACTGAAAACTACACCTTTAGATGGATTCTAGAACCCACCGAAACCGATGAAAATGGAAACTTAATTGAAAACCAAAATTGTTTGCCTATTTATGAACCACTGGAAATTGCCTTTGAACCTTGCATAGCCCTGGATTTTGACGGACTTGATGATTATGTGGATTTAGGGGAAACCTATATCGGAAATTACAGCCTGGAAGCCTGGATTCGCCCTCAAAGTTTACAGGGTACCATTTTAAGCGGGCCTAATTTTGAAATTAATATGGAAGATTTACCGGCAGGGATTATGCCCAATACGCGATGGTACCATATTGCTGTAGCGAATAACAGGCTTTATATAGATGGAATTGACATCGGTAATTTTAACCCTGGTAGTAGTGGTGCAAGAACATTGATTGGAGCAAGGTGGAATAATGGAGCTGCCGAAAATCACTTTGAAGGTTGGATTGAAGAAGTACGTATTTGGAGCACTAACCTAAGTATAAATCAGATAAGGTTTATGATGAACCAACGCCTATACAATAATGGTACACAAATGGGCGTGGAAATTCCTATGAATGTTCCCGGCGGATTAAGGTTTAGCAATCTTGCAGGCTATTATCAGCTTCTAGCCGATCCAGTTTTATTAACCGATGGAACTACGGATGACCTTGCAAATAGCTCGATACCCGGCAGGCTGGTTAATATGGAGACTTTACAGGAAAACACCGCTCCTCTGCCCTATACTTCAAGGATTGATGGCCAAACCTGGGGCACAGATAACACCTGGACTCAATTTGATGTTTGGGATGCACCAAACAGTACCGGTATAAATGGAAATCCTATTAACTGGAATATTGTTAGAACCTCACATGATATTGATTCGGGAAATAAAGACATTACTGTATTAGGTTTAAAATCAGAAGTGGGAACCTTAGACATTTTTAATCCCTCAGGCCCACATAATGAAACCAATTCGGGACAATATATAAGAGTAAGTCATTATTTAAAATTAGACGGTATTATAGATCTTACCGGAGAATCCCAATTAGTTCAGGATATTGGTAGTATTGTAGATGCAGGCAGTTCGGGCTATCTGGAACGCGATCAACAGGGTACCGCCAACAGCTATAACTATAACTACTGGAGTTTTCCTGTTAGTGCAGGAGCTTCTAATAGCGGCGGATCCATTAAAGCTATTCTAAAAGATGGCACCGATTCCAACAATGCGCAGAATATATCCTTTGCTTACGATCATACTTATGCCGATAACTATAATTATGCTACCGGCCCAAAGCGAATTAGCGCCTATTGGCTTTTTAAATTCTTTGGCACCGCCAATATTTATGCTGAATGGCAATGGATAGGCGAAAATGGCCAGCTTAATGCAGGAGATGGATTTACCATGAAAGGCACTTCAGGGGCAGTATCGCTTTCAACACCCCAAAATTATATCTTTAGGGGACTTCCTAATAATGGGCCTGTAGGCGGTGTGAGTATTGGAGCGAATCAAAATCGCTTAATTGGAAATCCATATCCGTCGGCCCTTGATGCAAAACAATTTATTTTAGATAATTTAGACAAAAATGTAGTGCCAAATGCTACAAATACCCAAAATATATTTAATGGAGCCCTCTATTTTTGGGATCATTTTGGTGACGAAAACACGCATATTTTAAGGGAATATATTGGAGGTTATGCTACCATTAATCTTTCAGGAGCGGTACAATCGGCTTCTTCAGTAGATGAACGTATTAATAACGATGGTTCGGTAGGAAATAAGAAACCCGGGCAATTTGTTCCGGTTGGCCAGGGATTCTTTATCAATACGGTATTAGATCCAGCAATTGCCAATGGTATAACTATAAGTGGAGGTACTATTAACTATAATAATGGACAAAGAGCTTTTGTTACCGAAATAGATCCGAAAGATTCACAATTTCTTAAACCTATTTATCCTACTAAAGAGAAAAATAAACTAACCAAAAAAGATACGAGGTACAAAATTAGACTAAACTTCCTTTCGCCTCTTGGCTATCAAAGACAGATTCTGGTAACTGCCGATGCAAATACCACCAATGGTTTTGACCTGGGTTACGATGCGCTCTTAATAGATGACATACCAGAAGATATGTACTGGCTTATTCAAGACAATGAATTTGTTATTCAGGCAGTACCTAACTTCAATATTGACCAGGTATTACCATTAGGCATTAAAATAAAAAAAGAAGGTGAGTTTAGTATTGAAATTGGTGAACTGGAAAATTATCCCGACTCACAATCGGTATTCCTAAAAGATAAGCTAAGCGACAGCATTCACGATCTTAGAACAGGCGCTTACCTGGCAAGTTCAACACCTGGAATATTTAAGGATAGGCTCGAAATAATTTTTAAAGGCAAAGAAGATTCGGAAAACCCAAGTAATCCTTCTATTACAACTAACCTTGATTTTGGTTACAACCATAATACAAGGGAACTCAAAATTTACAATCCCGATCTTATTGATATTTCTGAGGTACTTTTATTCGACCTACGTGGAAAACTTATTCAAGGTTTTAAGAATATACCTAATGAAAAGCAGCACACAATTACTATCAAACCTATGCATTCAAGTATCTACATTGTAAAGCTGGTTACCGAAAATGGAAATAGGAATAAGAAGTTTATCATGGAATAAGAAAGTAATTTCTTACATTGCCATTTATCAGGTTAAAAAAACCTCCTTTTAACTGGTTTTTAGACTCTTAAATAATATTTTTTTGCTTAAATTCTTGTTAAAGTAGATTTTTTATGTGTAATTTTACCTCTTGTAACAATTAGTTGCCTATGGGTAAAATTACTCCCCGGTTTTTTTTAGCAGTTTTAATTTTCGGATTGTTCCTACTTTCCGAAAATACTGCTTTGGCGAATTTTAGTTTTGGGCCGGAAAAACCCTATGCCCATAACAATGACCGCAACTACTCCTATTTTATTGGGTTTTTGTTAAATGAAGAATTAAGCGTTACCATAACAGAAACTCCAGCAAGCTGTAACGACACAAACGATGGTGATTTGGAGGCGAATGCTTCCGGTGGTGCTTCTCCCTACAATTATTCCTGGACTGGACCAAATGGTTTTACTGGTTCAACAAATCAAATTAGCAACCTTGCACCAGGCGATTACACACTTACCTTAAGTGATAATAATAATCTTGAAATTACTGAAGTTTTTACGCTAACTTTTAATGATAATAAAAATCCCACAGCCAGTAATCCCGCTCCGTTAAATGTCCAATGTATTGCGGATGTACCTGAGCCGGACATTACGGTGGTCACCGATGAAACAGATAATTGTACTGCCAATCCAACTGTCGCTTTTGTATCTGATGCCAGTGATGGAAATAGCAATCCTGAAATCATCACTAGAACCTATAGCGTAACCGATGATGCCGGGAACTCCATCAATGTAACACAGGAAATTACTGTTAACGATACTACAGACCCAACAGCCAGTAATCCCGCTCCGTTAAATGTCCAATGTATTGCAGATGTACCAACAGAAGATATCACAGTGGTCACCGATGAAGCAGATAATTGTACTGCCAATCCAACTGTCGCTTTTGTTTCTGATGTTAGCGATGGCAATAGCAATCCTGAAATCATCACTAGAACCTATAGTGTAACAGATGATGCCGGGAACTCTATCAATGTAACACAGGAAATTACTGTTAACGATACGACAGACCCAACAGCCAGTAATCCCGCTCCGTTAAATGTCCAATGTATTGCGGATGTACCTGAGCCGGACATTACGGTGGTCACCGATGAAACAGATAATTGTACTGCTAATCCAACTGTCGTTTTTGTTTCTGATGCCAGTGATGGCAATAGCAATCCTGAAATCATCACTAGAACCTATAGCGTAACAGATGATGCCGGGAATTCCATTAATGTAACACAGGAAATTACTGTTGATGACACCACAGCCCCAACAGCCAGTAACCCTGCACCATTAAATGTGCAGTGTATTGCAGATGTACCTGAGCCGGACATTACGGTGGTTACCGATGAAGCAGATAATTGTACTGCTAATCCAACTGTCGCTTTTGTTTCCGATGTTAGCGATGGCAATAGCAATCCTGAAATTATCACTAGAACCTATAGTGTAACCGATGATGCCGGGAATTCCATCAATGTAACACAGCAAATTACTGTTGATGACACAACAGATCCAACAGCCAGTAATCCCGCCCCGCTAAATATACAGTGTATTGCGGATGGACCTGAGCCGGACATTACGGTGGTCACCGATGAAGCAGATAATTGTACTGCCAATCCAACTGTCGCTTTTGTATCTGATGCCAGTGATGGAAATAGCAACCCCGAAATCATCACTAGAACCTATAGCGTAACCGATGATGCCGGGAATTCCATCAATGTAACACAGGAAATTACTGTTGATGACACCACAGATCCAACAGCCAGTAATCCTGCCCCGCTAAATGTCCAATGTATTGCGGATGTACCTGAGCCGGACATTACGGTGGTTACCGATGAAGCAGATAATTGTACTGCCAATCCAACTGTCGCTTTTGTATCTGATGTTAGCGATGGCAATAGCAATCCTGAAATTATCACTAGAACCTATAGTGTAACAGATGATGCTGGGAATTCCATTAATGTAACACAGGAAATTACTGTTAACGATACGACAGACCCAACAGCCAGTAATCCCGCTCCGCTAAATGTACAGTGCGCTGCAGATGTACCCGCAGCAGATACTACAGTGGTTACCGATGAAGCAGATAATTGCACTTCAAATCCAGTAGTAGCTTTTGTATCTGATGTTAGTGATGGCAATAGCAATCCCGAAATCATCATAAGAACATATAGCGTAACAGATGATGCCGGGAACTCCATCAATGTAACACAAGAAATAACCGTTGACGATACGACAGATCCAACAATACCGGATTTACCCGATTTAGTTAGTGAATGCCCTCTAACGGTAACGCCACCAACTACATCCGACAATTGCGACGGAACAATCACCGGAACAACAGGTCTTACCAATCTTACTTTTGATGCCTCAGAGACCATTTACTGGTATTTTAAAGATGCTGCAGGTAATGAAATTGGCCCAATCGAACAAAATGTTATAATTAATAATACTATAGCTCCTGTTCCCGATTCAGGCTCCCTACCCAAAAAAATTATAAGTGGATGCCAGATCACCAGCATCGATGAATTAGACATACCAACCGCTACAGATGCCTGTGAAGGTACTATCTCCGGAAACTTAAGTGAAAATTTTGAATTTCCTTACTCCTTTACTGGAACTAACACCATTGAGTGGGAGTTTATTGATAGCAAAGGGAATAAATCAATACAAATTCAGGAAATTGAGCTTAAACCTTTAGATGTAGATGGTGGAACATTAAAAGGCACTTTTGAATCTTCTGTTTTTCAGGAACAAATTGATATTTCGGCATGTGGCGAAGCTATTTCTGTTGAATTAGACTTAACAGCCGAAAGAGGCAACATTATACATTGGGAGAAGTTTTCGGTCAATAGAGGTATTTGGGAAATCATAAATAATACTGGCAACTCACATACAGCAAACTTTGCAGAAGGTGAACTGGTCTCAACTTATTACAGGGTACTTATTCAAACAGGAACCTGCGCCGAATATTCCAATAGTTTTTATATAAGAACTTTACCCGTAGGAGATGCCCCTACAGTTGAAAATTTAGAACCGGAAACGAATAACAAATATTGCCTGGGAGACGAAGTAAATCTTCTTGCTAAAAGTAATTATACCGCTACACAACCTGCATTACCCAATGAAGCACCTGGAGATTTTAATCAGGGACAGCTAAATACTCAGGATCCTAATTCATGGCTCACAGACGGAAACCCCGGAGGTTTTACCGCCGGTGGCAATTCAAAAAAACCTAGAAACTGGTCGGGTACCAATGATCATGAATTTGGTGATATCACCTACGATGGAGGCGATGGTAAATTTGCGATAGCTCAGGGAGACTTTAGTGACAGCCAATACAAAGGAAATAACCCCACAACCTTAGAAAGCCCTATTTTAGATCTATCTAATGCGGTATCGGCAAGCTTAGATTTTGATCAGGCCTTTTATTTTGCCAATGGAGACAACGCAGTAATTGAAATTTCAACTGATGGGGGAAGTACTTATTCCACGCTTCAGATAATGCACTCACCGGGCACGGGGATTAAAAAATGGTTTACAGCAGGGACTGCCGAATCCTATGCCGGATCTAATGCTAGCAATTACAATTTTAGTACAGACAACACCTCTATTTCTCTTGAAGACTACATTGGAGAGAACAATGTAAGAATTAGATGGAAATTTACCGGAACAAGCGATAAGAGTGTTTGGGCCATGGATAATATAATTGTTAATGAAGAGGTTTTTGTAGACACTGAGTTGGAATGGACCGATGGTATTGGAGACCCCAACGAAGATCCTATTGTAGTAGGCCGTACTGAAGTACCTATTGCTTTCACTCCTGCCGTGCCGGGGCAACACGAATATGGAGGAACCGCTTTAATTAACGGTTGTAGAACTTATAATGAAGAGGGAACAGATTTAATAAATATTCTTGTTTCTTATTCCTATGCTGGAGAAGATATTATATTATCCAATGATGAATGCGGCCAAAATACAGTGCAACTCAATGCTTATGACAATACACTTACAGCAACTGAAAATAATGAAAAAGGAGCATATCCTTCAAAACCCACCAACTGTATAAACTGTGATGACCCAGGTACTGGCGAAATAGGCACCTGGACCTGGACAAGGCTAAGTGGCACTAACAATTGTGTTTCGGAATCTTTTTCTGATATTAACGACCCCAATGCTACTTTTACCGGAAACGAAGGAACCTATAATTTAACCTGGACGGTAGATGGCTGCTCAGATTCTATTACAGTAGAAATCAAAGAATGTAATCAAATTAACTTTGATGGAATTAATGATTATATAGATTTTAGCAAAGACAATTATCACTTATCCAACAGTACCAACAAAAAAGCATTCAGCATAGAAGTTTGGGTTAAACCAGAATCTACCAGCGGAATTCAAACAATCTTTTCAAAAAGAGATGCAAACTACGCTGATAATAAAGGTTATGATCTTTCAATTCACGATGGAGAAGTATCTTTTAACTGGAATAACAGCGGAACTATAAACTCTTCACCTCATAAAGTTCAAGCTAATAGGTGGTATCATATCGCTGTTACCCACTCCTCTTCGGGAGAATATAAGCTTTACGTTGATGGGGTTCTTATAAAATCTACCGCCGGTGGATCTCCCGATGCAAACCTCAGCAAAGCCTTGCTAGGTGCTGTAGATCAGTCTGAATTTAACGTACCCACAAATCACTTTCATGGATGGATGGAAGAATTTAGAATTTGGAATGTTGCTTTAACACCAAATCAATTACGGGAGATGATGAATCAGCATATCGAAAATAATGGAGCAGCCGTGGCCGGTGAGGTGCTTCCATTTAATATAAAAAATCTTAATTGGGTAGATTTAATTGGGTATTATAGAATGGACAAAGTAAACTGTGGAAACCTTTACCCCTACAATGATGGGTCTGACATTGGTTTTCCAGGAGAATTAAAAAACATTACCACTTCCCAACAAACCTCTGCCCCTCTTCCTTATGAATCTGAAGCAACAGGAAACTGGCATACCCGCAATTCCTGGGATCCAAACGCTACCAAACATTGGACTTTCCCTAACGATATCGGAATTGATAACGAAACAGAAATAAACTGGAATATCGCAGTTCAAAACAATGATTTAAATTCCAACAATAAAGACATTAAGCTATTAGGATTGTTCTCTGAGCCTGCCACTCAATTAAAAATGCAAGGAGAAGATAACGCTTCGGGGAACGAATTACGTATCACACATTATCTGGAACTAAATGGACATATAGACCTTAACGGAGAATCCCAGCTAGTACAAACCGAAGGCAGTATCCTTACCGGTTCGGGGTATCTTACCCGTGACCAGCAAGGAACCGCCAATAGCTATAATTATAACTATTGGAGTTCTCCGGTAGTTTCCAATACAGGAAACCAGTCTTATACCATCGCCTCTGTGATGCACGATGGCACCGATAAGGCATCTCCAAAAAATCTTGATATAGGACCTCCCGGACATGTTACTTATGCCGATGGAAATTATAGCGTTCCAAGAAAAATTAGTGGTCGTTGGCTGTATAAATTTAGAGGCGATGCCAATCAATATAGTGAATGGAAATATATAGGAAAAGATGGTACTTTATTGCCGGGAGAAGGCTATACCATGAAGGGAACCTCAGGTAATGCCAACATACAGGACCTTCAGAATTACACTTTTAAAGGTTTTCCAAATAACGGACCTCTAACGAATGCGTTGAACATTGCCAATGATCAAAATTATCTTTTAGGAAATCCTTATCCGTCGGCGATAGAGGTTAAAAAATTCATACTGGATAATTTATCAAAGCACGATGTAAATGGTGCTAAAAACACCAGAAATATTTTTAACGGGGCGCTATATTTTTGGGATCATTTTGGCGGTAAAACACATATTTTAAGGGAATATGTTGGAGGATATGCTACTATAAATCTATCGGGTGCAGTACAATCGGCAACTTCTATAGATGAGCGTATTAATAACGATGGTTCTAAAGGAACTAAAAAACCGGGGCCATTTATTCCGGTAGCTCAGGGGTTTTTCGTCAATACAGTTTTAGACCCGGGTCTGGCGCCTGGTTTAAGCATAAGCGGAGGAGATATTAACTTCAATAACGGTCAAAGAGCTTTTGCTTCTGAAGTTAACCCAAACGATTCCCAATTTCTAAAACCAAACAAACTTACCAAAAGTCAAAGAACCGTTACAACTAAAGATTCAAGATATAAAATAAGGTTAAACTTTTCTTCCCCACTTGGTTATCAAAGAGAGATTTTGGTTACTGCCGATAATTATACTACAAACGGGTTTGATTTAGGCTACGATGCACTTTTAAATGACAACATTCCTGAAGACATGTACTGGCTTATAAAAGATAGCAAATTTGTTATTCAGGGGGTTCCCAATTTTAACCTGGACCAAAAACTACCTATTGGGATTACTATTGCTGAAGAGAAGGAGTTTAATATAGAGCTTGGGGAATTGGAGAATGTGCCCGATATCATTGATATTTACTTACGAGATAATAGTGATAGTTCATATCACGATTTACGGAAGGCAGATTATAAAGCGAGTTTACCAGCAGGAGAATATAATAACAGGTATGAAATCGTTTTTCAAGATCCAAATTCAATTCTGGAAGATAAAGAGCCGGGCCAGGGCCCTATCGATTACTATTACTCTTTAGCCAACAGAGAATTTGTAATTAGCAATCCCGAACTTCATAAAATTGAACACATCAATATTTATAATATTGGAGGTCAATTAGTAGACCAACACTTTGGTATACCAGACATTAAGGAAATCCATATTCCACAGAAAAAATCCTTAAGCTCGGGCGTTTACATTGTAAAAGTTTATACCAATACAGGTGATTATGCTAAAAAAGTAATAATTAGAAAAGATTGATTTGGTAGTTCTCGGTTGCAGGATGTGAGTTATCGGTTGTGGGGTTTCAGTTGTGAGTTTTGGTTTAAAAATTTTTCAACAAAAACAACAAATAAGCAAGCAGCGATAAACAAAAACCGAGTTGGTAGTCCCAATTTCATAGGCAACACAACAGAGCCAACAACAGATCGCAAGTCCTTCGTCCTCGCAATAACAAATCAACAATTGAAAACAATAAATATCAGAATCTAGATCACCACGTGCTTCGGCCTATCATTCACATTTTTTTTAAATTACTGCTTTATTGATTATTAGAATCCAAAAAAACTGCCACGAATCCACTAATTATAAGTAAACTACCTCGAGGTATTACATCCTTTGGAAGTGCCTATAAAATATGTGTATTCATGGCACCAGGAAGTCTAAATTAAACTCAGAATTACCAGGAACTGAGAACCGAGAACCGAGAGCTAATTCTAGGGTTTATACTTCAAAGGTAAATACACCACTTTTTTTGTATTAAAGAATTCCTCTTCAAAATAATCTCGTAATTCGTGTATTTCAGCTTTCGGATAATCACTAAGTTCTACGCTAAGGTCTCCACCCTTAAGATAAAGAATGCCATTTTTAAGTTCGTGATTACTTTTCTTAGCTATTTTACCTTTGGTCCAATGCACAAAAGTAGGCATGGCAGCTACCGCCCTGCTAACAATAAAATCGAAGGTGCCGGGAATCTCTTCTACTCTGGAGTTAGTAGTTTTTACATTGGTAAGTTGTGAACCTTCTACCACTTCGTTTACCACTTTTATCTTTTTCCCTATAGAATCTACAAGGTGAAAATTAGTTTCAGGAAATAGAATGGCCAATGGAATACCCGGAAATCCACCACCGGTACCAACATCTAAAATTTCTGTACCGGGCTTAAACTTTAGAATTTTTGCTATGCCCAGCGAGTGTAACACATGCCTTAAATAAATTTCGTCAATATCTTTACGCGAAACCACGTTAATTTTAAGATTCCAGTCTTTATACAAGGCCTCTAAATGCGCAAATTTAGCATACTGGTCATCGGTTAAATTGGGAAAGTATTTCTTTATTAATTCCAAAGTTTTCAAATTTTGGACAAAAATACATAATTTGCCGCTTTAAAAATACCGTATATTAATACGTACTGAATTATAGATTAACTACGTAAAAATTTTACCTTTACCGCTTACAAAAATTACATGGAAAAAATTCAAAATCACATAAAGTTCGCCCGAAAAGATTCTACAAAATTCTTTAGGTTACTTAATAAACGCGTTAATGACTACTTCAAAGAAAATAATCTTAAAAAAACTGGAAACTGGAAACTACACCTGAAAGCTGTAGTGATGTTCTCTCTATTTCTAACTCCATATTTTCTAATTCTCACCCTGGATATTTCTCAATGGTGGATGCTATTGCTTACAATGGTTATGGGTGCCGGAATGGCAGGAGTAGGAATGAATATTATGCATGATGGGAATCACGGTTCTTACTCTTCAAAAAAATGGATCAATAAATTTATGGGAGGAACCATATATGTTCTTGCCGGAAATGTTTACAACTGGCAGGTACAGCATAATGTTTTGCACCATACCTACACAAATATACATGGACATGACGAAGATTTAGATGCCGGTAGAATAATACGTTTTTCTGAACACGCTAAATGGTATAGCTTTCACCGCTTTCAACATTACTATTCAGTGTTTTTATATGGTTTATTAACTTTTAATTGGGCCTTAACCACAGATTTTAAACAGACCCATAATTATTTAAAGCGCAAATTATCCTATGGTAAAATGCCTAATCCTGTAACACAATGGAGTATTATAGCCATCACTAAATTGATCTATTTAGCTATTTGGATTATTATTCCTATGCTTATCCTGTCTATTGCATGGTGGAAGATTTTGATAGGGTTTTTCGTAATGCATTATACAGCCGGATTAATATTAAGTATCGTATTTCAATTGGCCCACGTGGTAAAAGAAACAGAAATGCCATTACCAGATGAAACCGGCTCTATGAAAAACACATGGGCTATTCACCAATTGTTTACCACGGTTAATTTTGCAACAAAAAATAGAATAGTAAACTGGTTTACCGGCGGATTAAACCACCAGGTAGAACACCATATTTTCCCGAATATTAGTCATATTCATTATTCTAAAATAGCTAGCATAGTTAAGGAGACAGCATTTGAATGCAATCTCCCCTATCACGAATATAAAACCACACGCGCAGCAATAATTGCCCATTTTCAACATTTAAAAGAAATGGGTGCCAAACCTGCAATTTCGTAGATTTTTTTAAAAAAAATTCTACGAGATAGAGATTGAAAAGAATCATTTTATTTTTCTTCAATCTCATTTAGTAAGTAATTAATTTGTAACCATTAAAAAAATGCAAGAACACTTATCCAACCGAATTAACAATTTAGCCACTTCCCAAACGCTGGCTATGGCGGCAAAAGCGCGTGAACTTAGAGCCGAAGGGAAGGACATTATAGGTTTAAGCCTTGGAGAACCAGATTTTAACACTCCAGACTTTATTAAAGATGCTGCTATTAAAGCAATTAACGACAATTACAATTCTTATACGCCTGTAGATGGTTATGTAGAATTGAAAGATGCGATAATCAATAAATTTAAGCGGGATAATAATCTTACTTATGACCATTCTCAAATTGTGGTTTCTACAGGAGCTAAACAATCTTTGGCAAATGTAGCTATGGTTTTATTAAACCCAGGAGATGAAGTTATTTTACCCTGTCCTTACTGGGTAAGTTATGCTGAAATAGTAAAATTGGCCGAAGGTGTTCCGGTTGAAGTTCCAACTTCAGTAAAAACCGATTTTAAAATGACTCCGGAGCAACTAGAAGCAGCAATCACCCCAAAAACCAAAATGATTTGGTATAGTTCACCTTGCAACCCCAGTGGTATGGTTTATAGCAAAGAAGAGCTTAGGGCCCTTGCCGATGTGTTAAAAAAGCATCCAGACATTATTGTGGTAAGTGACGAGATTTATGAGCATATAAATTTTGTAGGCGGGCACGCTTCTATGGCGCAGTTTGAAGACATGTACGATCGTGTAGTTACCGTGAACGGTGTTTCAAAAGCTTTCGCCATGACCGGCTGGAGAATTGGATATATAGGTGCCCCAACCTGGATTGCACGTGCCTGTAACAAGATGCAGGGACAAATTACCAGTGGTGCCAATTGTATAGCTCAGCGAGCAGTGATTACAGCCCTGGAGGCCCCGGTTAGTGAAATTAGCTATATGGTAGACACTTTTAAGAAAAGAAGAAAGCTTATTATAGATCTACTAAATGATATTGAAGGTTTTGTAACCACTGAACCTGAAGGTGCTTTTTATGTATTCCCGAATGTTTCCCATTTCTTCGGAAAAACAATTAAAGGCCATAAGATTGAAAACGCCACAGATTTCTCTATGTTTTTACTAGAGGAAGCTCTTGTAGCTACCGTTACCGGTGATGCATTTGGAAACCCAGATTGTATAAGAATTTCTTATGCGGCAAGTGAATCTCAAATTGAAGAAGCACTGAAAAGAATTCAATCAGCACTCTCTGAAGCTTAGATTTTAAGTGCTTAATAATATTTTAAAAAAAATCCTGATGCGGTTAAAACCCATCGGGATTTTTTTATTTCACTTAAACCATTAATAGCTCTAATTTTTATTCAATATTTTAATCTTGAATTTGTTTCAAAGCCAACTCCCTAATTTATTCGGAGATGCAGGTTGTTGGAGAATAGAAAACGGGTTAGAATCCCGAAGCAAATTCTTGATAAAGTCTGAAACGAATTCAGCTTGACAGAAAATTATTCTTTTAGACAAGTTTTCTATTTTCTTAAATAGAATATTAATATCACCTATTTCTCCAGAAAAATGGCGTAAGAAGTATAAGTACCGTAAAAAGTTCTAACCTTCCAATAAGCATTAGAAAAGAACACCACCATTTCCCTAAAGGCGGTAGAATATCGTAATTATTTACCGGCCCCAAAGCCCCAAAAGCAGGACCAACATTCCCCAGGGAAGAGGCTGCTCCACCAATTGCTGTTTCAAAATCAAGACCCAACCCACCTAAAACAACAGACCCAATAATAAAAGACAACATATAAAGGATAAAAAAGCCCAAAATATTAAAGGTTACTCCTTTTCCAATAGATTTTCGGTTAAATCGTACAGGAAGAATAGCGTTTGGGTGTAATGCCCGTTTAAATTCTATCCCTCCATTTCTTATCATAATGATATGTCGCATCACCTTAACCCCACCCGCAGTTGACCCTGCCGAGCCACCCAGAAAAAACATTCCAAAGAAGAAAATTGTAAGGAAGGGAGTCCACATGGTATAATCGGCACTTACAAAACCCGTGGTGGTAATAACCGCTAAAACCTGAAAAAGTGCATGCCTAAATGCACTTTCGGCCTCTCCCCAAACCATGGGATGATCTATTTGCGAAAGCGCAACATCGGCTTCAAAATAAATAAATAATGAAGCTACGAGGGTAAAAATACCTATAAAGTAAAAGTACCATTTAAACTCATCGTCATGCAAAACCTTTTGAATTCGGCCTTTAAAGCTATAATAGCTTAAAACAAAATTGGCACCCGCCAAGAACATAAAAAGCATTATGATATACTGAATAATAGGCCTATCGTTCCAGTAAGCAACGCTAATGTTCTTAGTGGAGAACCCACCGGTAGAAAGCGTACTAAGGGAATGATTTATCGCATCAAAAAAACTCATTCCGGCTACCTTTAACAAGATAGTTTCAGCCGCAGTATAACTTACATAAATTAGCCATAGTCTTTTAGCAGTATCGGTAATCCTTGGCTTAAGTTTATCGGCACTTGGGCCAGGTGCTTCCGCAGCAAAAAGCTGCATCCCTCCTATTCCTAACAAAGGCAAGATTGCTATAGCAAGAACAATTATTCCCATACCACCAATCCAATGGGTAAGGCTTCTCCAAAACAACACACCCTTAGGAATAGATTCTATATCATTTAAAATAGAAGCGCCCGTGGTGGTATACCCAGACATGGTTTCAAAAAAGGCATCGGTAAAGGCAGGAATAGATTCGCTTAAAACATAAGGCAATGTTCCGCTTAAAGCCATAAAGATCCACCCAAAAGTTACAATAATGTAACCTTCCCGCTTTTTTACTTCCTTGCGGTGACCTCGTGTGGTAAACATAAAAAGCACCCCCAAAAACAAGGTAATGAAGGCTGCAGCCAAAATATCTATAGTTACACCGTCTTCATAAAACCAACTCACTAAAACCGCTGTAAGCATAAAGCCACCATTACAAAGTAACAGTAGCCCCATAACGTGCAGAATAATTTGATAATTGAGTCTAGGCATTACAGAAAGAGTTTTTCAACCTTTTTTATAGATCTTGGCAGGCAACATACCACTATACGATCTCCACGGGTAATAGTAAACTCGCCTAAGGCAATTATACCCTTCCCATCTCTTATAATTCCACCAATAATAGCCGATCTCGGGAAATCGAGGTTTTTAATCCTTTTGTTGCAAACTTGCGAATTTGGCTTTACTATAAACTCCAAAAGCTCGGCGTTCATATTGTTAATCTTGGTCATTGCAACTACCTCGCCCTTTCGCACATATCTAAAAATGTTATTTGCAGCAAGTAATTTTTTATTGATTAGAGTATCAATTCCTATAGAATGACTCAATTGGTAATAATCCATATTCTCTACCAATGAGATAGTTTTCTTTACACTTTTGGATTTGGCCACAAGACAGGACATAATATTTGTTTCTGAATTGCCTGTAACGGCAATAAAAGCATCCATATCATGTACATTTTCTTCTTCTAGCAGCTCTACATTTCTACCGTCTCCATGAATAATTAGTGCATTGGGCAACTCATCGGCGAGATCGTAAGCTTTTCCTTTGTCACTCTCCACCAATTTCACATTAAAATTATTTCTGCAGAGATCCTTGGCTGTTTTTTTCCCAATTTTGCTTCCGCCCAGAATCATAATATTTTTAATAGACTGCTTGGTTTTTCCGGTAAGCTTATAAAGATTTTCCACACCGCTTTTCAGGGTAATGAAATTTACCTGATCCCCCTCCTTAAACTGTGTATCGCCTCGTGGAATTAATGTATACTGCGTTCCATAACGCTGTATGGCTATAGGAACAAAATTAAGGTCTGGAAAAATATTAGCTGCTTCCTTAACTGTTTTACCCACAAATAATGCATTACGAGAAAGACTAAGGCCTATCATAGTTAGTGCACCATTTTCAAATTCATAACTATCGTTAAAAGCAGATTGATTTAAAAGTAGGGCAATTTCCCTGGCGGCCAATGCTTCAGGAGAGATCAACTCGTCTATACCAAAGCGTGTAAAACCAATTTCCTCCTTATTTTCAAGAAATTCTGTATTAGAAATACGGGCAATTGTTCTTTTTGCACCCAATTGTTTGGCCAAAACACAGGCTGTAATATTAGTCGCTTCGCTAGAGGTTACACTAATAAGCATATCTACATGCTTTACCTGCGCATCCTTTAAAATAGCAATAGAAGTGGCGTCTCCTTTAATAGTCCTTATATCCAAATGTGTATCGGCATAACTAAGATTGTCCCGGTTGGTATCAATCAATGTAATATCCTGGGACTCGAAAGAAAGCAATTTTGCCAAATGAAAGCCCACTTCACCCGCTCCGGCAATAATTATCTTCATATAACAGCTTGAAATTGAAAAGAAGAACAAATGTAAGGTATTTTAGACAAACCAAAAACCAAAGTCTGTTACAACAAATCCTAAAAGTTTCAGGTACAATTATTTCTTATCGTGTATCTTTGACGCAAAAATAGTACTATGGGCAAAAAATTGACTCCATATCAAGACTCAGGTCTCAATAAAAAGAAGCAGGTTGAGCAGATGTTTGACAAAATATCTGGGAAATATGATGGCTTAAACCGGGTTATTTCCCTGGGCACCGATGTTAAATGGAGAAAAAAAGTTATTGCTTTGGTAAAAGCGCACCAACCAACTGCTGTGTTGGATATTGCTACCGGCACCGGAGATCTCGCTATACAAATGGCAAATATTAATGCCAGGAAAATTGTTGGCCTCGATCTTTCTGAAGGTATGTTGAAGGTGGGACGTAAAAAAATTGCAGCTAAAAACCTAAGCGATAAAATTGAGATGATTCAGGGAGATTCTGAAGCACTGCCCTTTGAAGACAATGCTTTTGATGCCATAACCGTAGCTTTTGGTGTACGCAATTTTGAGGATTTAGAAAAAGGGCTATCAGAAATAAGAAGAGTGCTAAAACCCGGTGGAATTTTTGTAGTTTTGGAAACTTCGGTACCTACTAAATTCCCGTTTAAACAAGGTTATAAGCTCTATTCAGGCCACATACTACCTTTAATTGGGCGAATATTTTCTAAAGACCGTGAAGCTTACTCTTATTTAAGTAAAAGTGCAGCCGAATTTCCTCATGGGGAAGCTTTCAACAATATTTTAAAGAAAACTGGGTTTATAGATATAGAAAACAAGCCACAAACTCTTGGAGTTGCAACCATTTACACTGCTTCAAAATAAAATTATGAAGAAACTTTTTGTTATTACCTTTCTTTTTTGTGTTCAATTTGGAAATGCACAAATTTTTGGAGGAGATAAAATTATAAATAACGAGAATTTTGACAAACAACGTTGGTCCTGGGGATATTACCTGGGTTTTAACACCTACGATTTTAAATTTAAATATAATGATGAAGTAGCTCCCAACGGGAATGACCTCATTATTGAAAAAACCCTTGGTTTTAACGTAGGCCTGGTTGGGAATTTAAGACTAAACAACAATCTGGACCTTCGGTTAGAGCCGGGTGTTACTTTTAATACACGAAATTTTAGACCTCCTTACACCAAAGATATTGAGGAGGTAAATGCTACTTATGTGCACATTCCCTTATTGTTGAAGTTTTCAGCAGACCGAAATAATAACTTTAAACCATTTGTTGTTGGAGGTTTATCTACATCAATAAATCTTTCCAGTAATGAGAACAACCCAGATGTAGACACGCGTTTAAGAACCAATAATTTCCACTATGAAGTTGGGCTGGGTATAGACCTTTATCTTTATTATTTTAAGTTCTCACCTTCAATAAGAGGTGTGTTTACCATAAACAATGAAATGGCAGAAACAAAATTCCAGGCTGTAGATGCTATGCGATCACAAGCTGTATTTCTCAACTTCACATTCCAATAAAAGGGTCCTGAAGGCCATTTTAAAAAGTATATCTTAACTTCCTGGTAAACCAACATGAGTTTTCGGGTTTGATTTGTTGATATTTTAAAGCAGGTACCTGCAGAAAAATAGCAAACCAGAGGTTTTAAGTAAAACTTTTGCGTCTAAATTCACTTAAAAGAATTGCTGTTGCCGTGGCCACATTGAGACTTTCGGTTTCTTTTAATTCTCCAAAACGCGGAATGCTTATTTTCTTTTCTACCAATGCTTCAATTTCTATTGAGACTCCATTGGCTTCATTCCCCATTACCAAAATTGCCTTTTCCTTAGTTTCAGCATTGTAAACATTCTCCCCTTCCATAAAAGCTCCATATACGGGCAATCCTGATTCTTCAATATAATTCTTTAAATCACGATATACAATATTCACGCGGGCCAAAGACCCCATAGTTGCCTGTACCACTTTGGGGTTAAAACAATCTACCGAGTCTTTAGAGCAAACCAGGCTCTTTATTCCAAACCAATCACAAAGCCTAATAATAGTACCCAAATTTCCAGGGTCCCTAACTCCGTCTAAAGCCAGAATTAGGTTTTCATCTTTAATCTCAAACTCCTGTGGAATTTTAAATAAAGCTAATGCGACCTGTGGGGTTTTAAGAAAGCTTATTTTCTTAAGTTCCTTTTCGTCTATTTTTTGAATTTTGCTGGCAGGAACTCCAAAATCTTGTTCGGTAGTAAAAAGTCGCTCTAAAGAAAATTTCGAGTTTATAAGCTCGTTTATTGTTTTAATACCCTCAGCTACAAAAAGTGTATGTTTAGAACGATATTTTTTTTGTGCAAGACTGGTTATTAACTTAATTTGGCTTTTACTAACCATACAAAAAATGTAATTTTGATCTCTTAAAAATGTGTGTTTGAATCGGCATTTCGCAAAAATATCATTATTTTTTTTAAGCTTGCTTTTTTTAATTTCCTGTAATGCCGTAAAACGCGTAGAGGGTGATGACAAACTGCTCACTAGCAATGAGATTTTCGTAAATAACGAAAAGATTAAAGAAAGCCGTATTTATAATCAGCTCTACCAGGAACCAAACACCAGCTTTTTGGGCATACCGCTACGACTTCATTTTTATAATCTTGCCCGCCCCGATATAGATTCGATTTTAAGCGAAAAATACTTAAAGAATGAAAGTAAGAAAAATACGCTTACAAATATTCTATCATACAAGCAGTTTGAAAAATTATTACATTCAAAAAAATCTTTAAATGAATGGATAAAAAGTACGGGGGAAGCTCCGGTAATTGTAAGCAAAGAAGAAACTCAAAAATCTGTTAATCGATTAAATTCGTGGTATTGGAACAATGGATGGTTTAATGTAGAAACCAATTATGAGATAACCCCTTCAAATAAAAAAAAGAAACGCGCCCATGTAACTTATAATGTAACGACTGGAGAAGCATATCAGTTAGACTCTATCACTACCAGCATCTCTTCTAAGGTTTTAGACTCTTTATATGAGTTGCATAGAGATAAATCTATCATAAAAGAGGGCATGCAATATAAGACATTAGACATTAATGAAGAAAGAGACCGGCTTACTTCTCTTTTTAGAAATAGCGGTGTTTATAATTTTGACCAGGAATACATAAGCTTTAATGCAGATACCATAAACACCGGAAAAAAGGTAAACACGACCCTTATTATAAAAAATCGTTTCGCATCTGAAACCGACACCAGTTCAAGGGTTCCATTTAAAATCCATGAAATAAGCAAGGTTAACATTTTTACAGATTATAAATACGCTAACCGAAACCAAACACTTACAGATAGTATTACCACCGAAGATGGCTACACGCTTTACAGTTTTGAAAAGCAGCGCTATAAACCGCAAGCCATTACCGATGCCGTTTTTATAAAACCCGGAAATACCTACAGTGACATTTCACGTTCCAGGACCTATAATCGCTTAAACTCTTTACGAATTTTTAAATATCCCAATGTACAATTCACCCCAGATCCTGCAGATTCTACCCGTAGTGACCTTATCGCTAATATTTTTTTAACACCACAACCAAAATATTCCCTGGGATTTGATTTTGATGTTTCACAAAGTAATATCCAAAAATTCGGGATTGGTTTTGGGGGCTCACTTTTAATAAGAAACGTATTTAAAGGAGCTGAAAATTTTGAAATTTCAGGCCGTGGAAGCATAGGTTCTTCTACAGACGCTGCTATAAGTGGCAATGACGATCGCTTTTTTGATATTTCAGAAATTGGAGCCGACCTAAAACTTACTTTCCCACGAATATTTCTACCTATTAATACAGATCGTTTTATTCCAAAATACATGCAACCCTTTACATCACTTAGCCTTGGGGTTAGCACTCAAAACAATATTGGGCTCGACAAACGTAACCTTACGGGCATTCTTAATTATAGATGGAATCCTTCTTCAAAGCTTTCAAATCGCCTGGATTTTTTAAATATTCAATATGTAAGAAACCTGAATATAGATAATTACTTTAATGTATATAGGAATTCTTATAACGATCTAAACCAAATTATCCAGTCGGGAAATATAGTGACTAATCCTTCGTATTTAAATTCAGAAGGCTTGTTAAGTATTCCTACGGGTGCTGAAAATTTCATTAGGGACATTTCTAACAATACCGGAGGAACCACCGGCTTAAACCAAGACCAAAAACGACTGGTAAATAACATAGGAGAGCGCAAAAAGCGTCTTACCGAGAACAACCTTATATTCGCTACCAATTACACCTATTTATGGAATACCAAGAAGAATCTATACGACCAGGAGTTTACCCGATTTAGATTTAAAATAGAAACTGCCGGAAATGTACTATCTGCCATTTCTTCCCTGGCCGATTTTACCAAAAATGAGAATGGAACTTATAGTGTATTAGGGGTTAATTATTCCCAATATGTTAAAACCGAACTCGATTTTATTAAGCATTGGGATTTAGGCAGGGACAATATCTTTGCATTCCGTGCTTTTGGAGGGGTAGCCATCCCTTATGGAAATGCAAACAGCATCCCTTTTGTAAGAAGCTTTTTTGCCGGAGGCCCTAACGACAACAGAGCCTGGCGGGCCTACGACCTTGGCCCCGGAAGCAGTGGCGGCCGAAATGAATTTAACGAGGCTAATATGAAACTGGCCCTTAATGCCGAATACCGTTATAATTTATTTGGCTCTTTAAATTCGGCCGTTTTTATTGATGTTGGAAATATTTGGAATGTCCTGGATATTGTTGAAGACGAAAAAGCAACTTTCGAGTCTTTTGCAGACCTTAAAAACATCGCCATAGGTTCTGGTTTTGGACTAAGGTACGATTTTAACTTTTTTGTTTTAAGATTTGATATTGGCTTTAAAACCTACGACCCTGCCCTGCCTGAAGGCAATCGCTGGTTAAGAGATTACAACTTTAATCACGCCGTCTACAATGTAGGTATCAATTATCCTTTCTAAGCTAACATATTTTCTTATTTTTGTATTTCTAATTCAACTAAAATTATGAGTCATAACATTAAACCTGGCGTAGCTACAGGAAAAGAAGTACAAGAAATTTTTAATTACGCCAAGAAAAAGGGCTTTGCCCTTCCCGCAGTAAACGTAATAAGCTCCAGCAGTATGAATGCTGTAATGGAAACCGCTGCCGAATTAAATTCTCCGGTAATCATTCAGTTTTCCAATGGGGGTGGCCAGTTTAACGCTGGAAAAGGTTTGTCTAACGAAAATGAAAAAGCTGCTATTTTAGGAGCTGTAGCAGGTGCTAAACACGTGCACGAACTTGCTGAAGCTTATGGTGTCGTGGTAATTTTACATACAGACCATTGCGCGAAAAAATTACTTCCCTGGGTAGACGGTTTACTTGATGCCAGTGAAAAACATTTCGAGCAATTTGGAAAGCCGTTATACAGCTCGCATATGATAGATCTTTCAGAAGAGTCGCTTCAGGAAAACATTGAAACCTGCAAGAAATATCTGGAAAGAATGAGTAAAATGGGAATGACCCTTGAAATTGAGCTTGGAGTTACCGGAGGTGAAGAAGACGGTGTAGATAATACCGATATCGATTCTTCAAAATTATACACTCAACCAGAGGAGGTAGCTTATGCCTATGAAGAATTAAGCAAAGTAAGTGACCAATTCACTATTGCTGCTGCTTTTGGAAACGTACACGGGGTTTACAAACCAGGAAACGTAAAACTTACACCAAAAATTCTTAAAAATTCACAAGAGTATATTTCAGAAAAATATGGTGTGGAAGAAAACAATATTGATTTTGTATTCCACGGAGGTAGCGGTTCTACAGTTGAAGAAATTCGCGAAGCAATTGGCTATGGCGTAATTAAAATGAATATAGATACAGACCTTCAATATGCTTACCTTGAAGGAATTCGCGATTATATGGGAGAAAAGAAAGATTATCTTGCTGCCCAAATTGGTAATCCTGAAGGAGACGATGTACCTAACAAAAAGCATTACGATCCAAGAAAATGGTTACGTGAAGGAGAACTTACTTTTAAAGCCCGACTAAAAAAGGCTTTCGAAGACCTTAATAACGTAAACACTCTATAAATTTAATTTTTTAAAACAGCTGGAATTTTAAAATTCCGGCTGTTTTTATTTTAAGTAAAACTTTTGGTTTATTTCCCATACAATAAACCAAAACCTGAAACCTGAAAAATATATGGCTTGGTTTAAAAGAACACAAAAAGGAATTCAAACACCCACAGAACACAAAAAAGATGTTCCAAAGGGTCTTTGGTATAAATCACCTACCGGTAAGATTGTAGATGCAGAGCAATTAGAAAGTAATTTTTATGTAAGTCCGGAAGACGGATATCACGTAAGAATTGGTAGTAAAGAATATTTTAAAATCCTTTTTGATGATAATAAATTCAAAGAATTGGATAAGGGTATGACTTCTAAAGACCCTTTAAACTTCAAGGACACTAAAAAATATACCGAGCGCTTAAAAACAGCTCAGGAAAAGACCGAGCTTAACGATGCCGTGCGTACCGCTGTTGGAAAGTCTAAAGGAAAAGACCTTGTAATTGCCTGTATGGACTTTAGGTTTATTGGTGGCTCGATGGGTTCTGTTGTAGGTGAGAAGATTGCCCGGGCAGCAGATTATTCACTAAAAAATCAAATTCCCTTCATGATTATCTCTAAATCTGGTGGGGCGAGAATGCAGGAAGCCGCTTTATCTCTAATGCAATTAGCAAAAACTTCGGTTAGGCTGGCACAATTAGCAGAAGCTCGTATTCCGTATATTTCACTAGCCACAGATCCAACTACCGGAGGTACTACCGCCTCTTTCGCGATGTTAGGAGATATCAATATTTCAGAACCTGGTGCTTTAATTGGTTTTGCGGGCCCACGGGTAGTAAAAGATACTACCGGGAAAGACCTTCCAAAAGATTTTCAAACTTCAGAGTTTTTAAAAGAACACGGCTTTTTAGATTTCATAACAAAAAGGTCTGAGCTTAAGGATAAAGTAAATCTTTATTTAGATCTTATTCAAAATCAACCAGTAAGGGCTTAAAATAAATTTTTCTTTGAGTAGGTAATTATATTTAAAGTAGTATCTTTGCCGCCTGACGGAAAAACTGTCAATACATAAAAATCATTAAAATTAATATTGGAATGTATTTAGCCAAAGAAAAAAAAGAAGAAATTTTTGAGAAACACGGAAAAGGCAAAACCGATACCGGTTCTGCAGAAGGACAAATTGCATTGTTCACTTACCGAATCTCTCATCTTTCAGACCACTTAAAAAAGAATCGTAAAGACTTTAACTCAGAACGCTCTTTGGTAAGATTGGTTGGTAAAAGAAGAAGCTTACTTGACTACTTAAAAAAGAAAGATATCATGAGATATCGTGCTATTATTAAAGAGTTAGGATTAAGAAAATAAATTTCAGAGGGGGCTTTACGCCCCCTTTTTTTATAATAATAATTTATAAATCACTTTGTTTTAGGTGCGTTTATTAAACTAAAAGTAATTGCCCTACCCGAAGTAATTTAAATCTCGATTATCAAATAAAGTATCTCTAAGAGACCTTATACAAGAGGATTATCGAGAAAATTGTCGCTCAAAGAGAGTAGTTTTTCATTGGTCTACACAACACACAACAACACAACACCCGGCCGTCCGGTATAGGCGGAGACCATTGTTTAACAAAAAGATCTGGTGAAGTTATTCAGATCAAACGAAGAATTCAAAATTATGATTCCACAAACATTTAAAGAGGTTATCGATTTAGGAGATGGAAGAGAAATCTCTATCGAAACCGGAAAATTAGCAAAACAGGCCCACGGGTCGGTTGTTGTTCAAATGGGCAACGCTATGTTGCTTTGTACCGTAGTATCTTCTTACAAAGAAAGTACTATGGATTTCTTTCCACTAACTGTAGATTACAGAGAAAAATTTGCTGCCGCAGGACGCTACCCGGGTGGTTTCTTTAAAAGAGAAGCAAGACCAAGTGACGGCGAAGTTTTAACCATGAGAATTGTAGACCGTGTTTTGCGCCCGCTTTTCCCATCAGATTATAAAACAGAGACCCAGGTAATGATTCAGCTGATGTCTCATGACGAAGAAGTAATGCCAGATGCTTTGGCAGGACTTGCTGCTTCGGCTGCTATTCAACTTTCTGATATTCCTTTTGAAACTCCTATTTCTGAAGCCCGTGTAGCAAGAATAGATGGAGAGTTTATAATAAATCCAAGCCGCAGCCAGTTACAAGATTCAGATATTGATATGATTATTGGTGCTTCTGCAGATTCTGTGATGATGGTAGAAGGTGAGATGAAAGAAATTTCTGAAGAAGAAATGGCTGAAGCCATCCAATTTGCCCACGAACATATTAAAAAACAAATAGACGCTCAAGTACGCCTTGCAGAAGCTTTTGGCAAAAAACCGGTTAGGGAATATGCTACCGCTGAAGAGAAAGAAGATATTGAGCAAAAAGTTCGGGAAGCTGCCTACGATAAAATCTACGAGATTGCCAAAGGTGGCCACAGCAAAAAAGAACGTAGTGAAGCTTTTGCTGCCGTAAAAGAAGAAGTACTGGCTTTATTTTCTGAAGAAGAATTAGAAGAAAACGAAAAGCTAATCAAACAATATTATAGCAAAACCGAAAAAGAGGCAGTAAGAGAACTTACTCTTGCCGAAGGTATTCGTCTTGATGGTAGAAAAACCGACGAGATTAGACCTATTTGGTGTGAAACCGATTATTTACCATCGGTACACGGTTCGGCTATTTTTACCCGTGGGGAAACTCAAGCATTGGCAACGGTAACTTTAGGTACTTCCAGAGAAGCCAATACCATAGACATGCCAACACACCAGGGTGAAGAAACTTTTTACCTACATTATAATTTCCCTCCATTTTGTACAGGAGAAGCTTACCCAATTAGAGGTACTTCAAGACGTGAAATTGGACACGGAAACCTTGCCCAGCGTGCATTAAAAGGAATGATTCCTGAGAACAACCCTTACACGGTAAGAGTAGTTTCAGAAGTATTAGAATCTAACGGATCGTCTTCTATGGCAACGGTTTGCGCCGGAACTATGGCCATGATGGATGCCGGGGTAAAAATGACAAAACCTGTATCTGGTATTGCTATGGGATTAATTTCTGATGGCGAACGTCACGCGGTACTTTCAGATATCCTTGGAGATGAAGATCACCTTGGAGATATGGACTTTAAAGTAACCGGAACAGCCGACGGAATTACTGCTTGCCAAATGGACATAAAAGTAAAAGGACTTCCTTACGAAATTTTAGTAAAAGCCTTGAAACAAGCGCGTGCAGGAAGACTACATATCCTTGAAAAACTTACTGATACTATTGCTCAACCAAATGAGCAGGTAAAAGCACATGCTCCAAAAATTATCACCAGAAGAATTCCTAATGAGTTTATTGGTGCACTTATTGGGCCTGGTGGAAAGGTAATCCAGGAACTGCAAAAAACTACCGGAACTGAGATTGTGATCAATGAAGATCCAGAAACCGAGGAAGGTATTGTTGAAATTCTAGGAACAGATCAGGCGGGAATTGACAAAGTTCTGGCTAAAATAGACTCAGTTACCTTTAAACCTGAAAAAGGAAGCGTTTACGAGGTGAAAGTAATTAAGGTATTGGACTTTGGTGCAGTAGTAGAGTATGTAGACGCTCCCGGAAATGAGGTGCTATTACATATTTCTGAGCTTGCCTGGGAAAGAACCGATAATGTTACTGATATTGTAAACCTTGGTGATATAATAGATGTAAAGTACTTTGGTATAGACCCTAAAACCCGAAAGGAAAAAGTTTCAAGAAAGGCTTTATTGGAAAAACCAGAAGGTTATCAGTCTCGTCCGCCTAGAGATAGTAATCGCGATAACCGCGGCTCTAGAGACAATCGTAGTCGTGATGATCGTCGAGGTAGAGATCAAAAAGATCGTAGAAATAAAGACTAATTAGTCTTAATCTTTACAAATTAAATCCCCGGGAATTTTTTTCGGGGATTTTTTTATGCCTTTTCTTATATGTTAGAAATGTTTTAGTAAAACTTCGGCGATTGCAAACTACATATCTACCTGAGTTGTTAGTGGGTAGAGGCTAGTAAGATTATGCATTCCTTACATCGTGATTCGTTAGTTTGCTACACTGAAATATATACTGTTACCCCAACTGCAAACTTAAGACTGAGACTGCAAACTTTTTTATGCGTTAGGGATTGCAGCGGAAAGCCCACAGTGAGTGCAACGAACGCGGACTTGCAGCGAAAAGCCCGACCCGTAGGGGAACGTCCACGAAGTACTTAAAACCTAAAACAATATACTATATTAATGAATAAGTTACCTGGCTACCTATCAACAAAGCATTAAATTATGAGTGTAGTATGCAATCTACTTTACGGGTGATATAAGCTATTTAACGAAAATAATTTTTAAAAGCATCCAATTCTTCAAAAAGATTTTAGACGACAAAAAGCGTGTATCATCCTATACACCAGTCAAAAGGCTATAAAAAACTCTACATGGTTTTTTAAAATAAAAAAATAATTACGGTTTTCTGTAACATTTAGACGAGTCTTTACGTATAAACTAATACAAGAGCTATTCACAATTAAAATCCAAGGAGACGATAGATGAGACAACTTAAGATTACGAAGCAGGTAACGAACCGTGAAACTGCTTCGCTAGATAAGTATTTGCAAGAAATTGGTAAGGTTGATCTAATTACTGCCGATGAAGAGGTAGAATTAGCACAACGCATTAAAGCGGGTGATGACCGCGCTTTGGAGAAATTAACCAAAGCGAATTTACGTTTTGTGGTGTCGGTGGCAAAACAATATCAAAATCAGGGGTTAACCCTACCCGACCTTATTAATGAAGGAAATTTAGGATTGATTAAGGCTGCGAAACGTTTTGATGAGACTCGTGGTTTTAAATTTATCTCCTATGCTGTATGGTGGATTCGCCAGTCTATTCTTCAGGCACTGGCAGAGCAATCACGTATTGTTCGTTTACCACTAAATAAAATTGGATCTATAAACAAGATCAACAAAACCTTTGCTTTTCTTGAGCAATCTCACGAGCGCCCACCAAGCGCAGAAGAAATAGCGAAAGAGCTGGATATGACTATTAATGATGTTAAGGAATCTATGAAGAATTCCGGACGTCATGTTTCTATGGATGCTCCACTGGTAGAAGGTGAAGATTCTAACCTTTATGACGTTTTACGTTCTGGAGAATCTCCAAATCCCGATAAAGAACTTTTACACGAGTCTTTAAGAACCGAGATAGAGCGTGCTTTAGAAACTTTAACTCCGCGTGAAGCTGATGTAATTCGTTTATACTTTGGGCTTGGAGACCAGCACCCTATGACGCTTGAAGAAATTGGGGAAACTTTTGATCTTACCAGAGAAAGAGTTAGACAAATTAAAGAAAAAGCGATAAGAAGATTAAAGCATACTTCAAGAAGTAAGATTTTAAAAACCTATTTAGGTTAAGATATTTAAGGTGACAACAGTTAACTCCGGCGACGGCCGGCTAACATAACTGTTCGTTTTTTGATTGATGAATGACCCCGGCGTGATGAACCGGGGTTTTTTTATATGCCTTTATTAATTACATTTAACAAATTAGAATCTAAAAGCGTTTCTCCTCTCTAAAAACATAATTACCATACTTTTTAAACCGTCCAATATTTAAGTTTATGATGAAGTTATATGAAATAAAAACTGCCTCTTAAATAATTTTACAGAAAGCATCAAATACGTATAATCTTGTTATTTTTGCGTGTACATACATACAGCACAAAAACTATGACAACAAAACTTATTGCTCCATCTATACTTGCTGCCGATTTTGCCAATCTTCAGCGTGATATTGAAATGGTGAACAAAAGTGAAGCCGACTGGTTTCATATAGATATTATGGATGGTGTTTTTGTACCCAACATCTCCTTTGGAATGCCCGTACTTCAGGCTATTTCCAAACATGCAGAAAAGACCATTGATGTTCATTTAATGATTGTAGATCCTGATCGGTACATTAAAGAATTTGCAAAATTGGGAGCCGATAATCTAACGGTACATTACGAAGCCTGCCCCCATTTACACCGTACGCTGCAAGCAATAAAGGCCGAAGGAATGAAAGCCGGTGTAGCCATAAATCCCCATACGAATGTAGATTTATTGAAAGATGTGATTAATGATATCGACCTAGTATGCATCATGAGTGTAAATCCAGGTTTTGGCGGGCAAAGCTTTATTGAAAACACTTACCAAAAAGTGCAACGTTTAAAGGAGCTTATCGTTACGCATAATGCCGCTACTTTAATTGAAATTGATGGTGGAGTAACCAATGAAAATGCTTCTCAACTGGTAAAGGCCGGTGCAGATATTTTGGTGGCCGGCAGTTATGTCTTTAAAGCTGAAGATCAGGTAGAAACCATAAAAGACTTAAAAAATCTTGCAAACTCCTAAAAACATTTACGATTTAATTATAATAGGTGGCGGCCCTATTGGTATAGCCTGCGCCCTCGAAGCAGAGAAAAAAAATCTGTCGTACCTCATCCTGGAAAAAGGTTGTTTGGTAAATTCGTTATACCATTACCCGAACAACATGACCTTCTTTTCTACATCAGAAAAACTAGAGTTGAATGGCATCCCTTTTATCAGCAACAACCCGAAACCCAGAAAAGCCGAGGCGCTAGAATATTACCGGCGAATAGCCACTTCAAATAAAATTAACATCAATTTATTTGAAAAAGTTACCAAAGTAAAATCGCAAGGAGAAATTCACAAAATAACCAGTTCTAAAGGAGAATACGAAGCAAAGAATATAGTGGTTGCCACCGGTTTTTACGATATCCCAAATTATTTGAATATCCCCGGAGAAGATTTACCTAAAGTGGCCCATTATTACGGAGATCCGCATTATTATGCCACCTTAAAAACCCTTGTGGTTGGCGCTAGCAATTCGGCTGTAGATGCCGCTCTAGAAATATACCGAAAAGGTGGTGATGTTACTATGATAGTTAGGAAGGAAGATATTGGCCCCAGGGTAAAATATTGGGTACGTCCCGATATAGTTAACCGAATTGAAGAAGGTAGCATTAAGGCATTCTTTAATGCCAACTTAAAGGAAATTAGGCCAAATCAGGTAGTTATTGATACTCCGGAAGGCTTAGCAACCCTGGAAAACGACTTTGTACTCCTGCTTACCGGATACCGTCCTAATTTTGATTTTCTGAAAAGTATGGGTATTAATCTATCTGATGATGGAAAAAAAATCCCGCAATATAATAAGGAAACAATGGAAACGAATGTAAAGGGAATTTACCTTGCAGGAGTTATTTGTGGCGGCGTAGAAACTCATAAATGGTTTATAGAAAACTCTCGGATACATGCTAAAATGATTATGGAAGATCTGGCTAAATAAGTTACGGCTTACTTTAAAGATCTTCCAAAAATTCTTTTAAAACTAATGCGTGATTATGCTTTTTATCCTTAGAGCCGTATAAAAGTTGAAGAGTTTTTCTTTTATCCAGTTCTGCTAAATCTTTTAAAATGTTTTCTTTATTCTTCTTTAATTCTATCCTATAACTTTTTCTAAACTCATCCCAGGAAACTTTATTTAAATGAAATTTCTTTCGTAAATCATCTCCTGGCGCCCATTCTTTATGCCAATAACCTAAAGATGCATCTTCTTTAGAGATGCCCCGGGGCCAGAGCCTGTCGACTAAAATCCTTATATTTTTCGAATCCTTTTTATCTTCGTATATTCTTGCTATTTCTATATTCATATTCTAAAGATAAAAAGCAGATATATAAAAACCGCCTACATAACTTTATTCGTTTTACTAAAAAAAAAGAACAACGAATAAAATTACTTAGGCGGCTAATTACTGGTGATTAAATCTTTATCTATTCATCAAAACAATTTCAGAGGAATTAAAGTTATCATTCCTATTTAGAAGTTTCCCATAAAATTCTAAATCTCGTTTTTGATCTTTAAATGATTTATCCAACCATTTTACCGCTTTCTTTACCGGAAATTTATAAATTTTAATGTCCGGATACGTGTCTGGAGCTTCAGAAGCCTCAATCCCTATTTCAATTTGCTGTTTATCTTTGTTATAGTAAACATATTTAGCACAAAAATTATGTTTAATCAGGCTAACAAATTCATCAGAGAGTTGTTTACAAGATTCGCACTCTTCAACATATTGTTTCACCAGTTGCTGAAGGCTCAATCTTATTTCGTTGGTATTTAAGTAAGATGCCATAGGTGTTAATTTTATTGGTTTGTTTTAGGCTAAATTATAGGTATACTTAACGGGCAGAAACTTTTTATGCGAAATTTAACTCCTAGTTGTTAATATATCTAAATTAATTCAATTTTTCGTAACAAAAAAGTGTCTAAAAGACTTTTTTGTTACCGAATTACAGACAAAAACACAATTACACTTTTAACTTTTTATTAGTAGACCACCTGAAAATAGTCGGAAAATAAAGGGTTTATGTGGATTTTCTGTAAGGATTTCTCACCTATTTCGGCTATGTACAGATATAAAATACACCTAAAATGGATATAAAATTAAGGGATATCCCCTATTCGATTCTTGAATTGGCCACCGTAGCTAGAGACTCTAATGTTAAAGAAACTTTTGACAGAAGTTTAGACCTTGCACAAAAAGCCGAAGTACTGGGATACAAGAGGTTTTGGCTTGCCGAGCATCATAACATGCTAAGTATTGCCAGTGCTGCCACTTCAGTATTAATAGGATATATTGCAGGTGGTACTTCCAAGATTAAAGTAGGCTCAGGTGGGATTATGCTTCCTAATCACTCCCCTTTAATTGTTGCCGAACAATTTGGCACCCTGGGCACACTATATCCCAATAGAATAGATTTAGGACTGGGAAGAGCTCCTGGCACCGATCAAGTTACCGCACAGGAAATCCGCTCAGATAGAATGAAGTCGGTTTTTAAGTTTCCCGAGGAAGTAAAAAAAATCCAAAACTATTTTTCTGCAGAGAATACAAAGGCACAGGTACGGGCCACCGTGGCAGAGGGTGTAAATGTTCCTGTTTATATTTTGGGTTCCAGTACAGATAGTGCCCAACTCGCGGCTGAACAAGGCCTGCCATACGTTTTTGCCAGTCATTTTGCACCTGCCCAACTACACCAGGCGCTTAGTATTTATCACAATAATTTCAAACCATCAAAATTTCTACAAGAACCCTATACTATTGCCGGGGTAAATATAATCGCTGCCGACACAACGGCTAAAGCTGAAAAAATATCGACATCGCTTATTAAAATGATGCTTGGCGTGATGAGCGGAAATATAGATTATATGCAGCCTCCGGAAGAGTTTACCAGTGAGCATAAAGAAATTCTTGCTCATCCAGGTTTTCAACGAATGCTTAAATATGCATTTATTGGGGATGCTAAAACAGTAAAAGAAAAAACCAATGCTTTTATTCAAGAAACAGGCGTAAATGAGATTATTGCAGTTTCCCACATCTATGACCACAATGATAGATTACGATCTTTTGAAATATTTTCAGAGATTATGAAGGGAGAGATTTAGTTTAGTCTTTAGACGGTCGACTTTAGTGGGTTCGAGATTCGTGAATTGGTTAAATAGTTAATTTGTTAACTCGGGATTCGTTAATTCGTTAGGTTGGACTACGAAAGCCTTGTGTAATGGTCCATGCATTAAATAAAAACTTGCAAAAATTGCGGACTGAGACCGCATACTGCATACTAAATTACTGCTTACTGAAACTGCACACTGCCTACTGAGTTACTGCTTACTGAACAAGAAACCCTTCCGAGACCTCTGCGATGCGCCACCTTTCCTTAAAAAGAGAAGGAGCTTTTTAAATTTTAGTTGGAAAATTTATAAAATTGAATAATGCATACTGAGACTGCATGCTGAAACCGGTAAGAATAAAATTTAGAACTCTTTTCGCAAGTTTATACCCAGGCCGTATAAAGGTTCTGCAAGGTTGCTTACTTCCAGCCCTAGTTGCAGATTTAACTCCACAAAAGATTGCAATAAACGTATATCAAACAAACCAGAATAGACATCTTTATTAGGCACGAAAAAAGCGCCATGCCTTCCTTCATTATGAGAAAAGCTTAACAACAACTTCCAGGGATAACTTACAAAATAATTAGAAAAACTCCCTGAAAGTCCCAGGTGGTGAGCACTAAACTTATTGTTCACAACCCGATCCAAGGCTTTATCATAAGTAAAAAACGGTGCTCCAAGAATTCTGTTTTCATACGTAAAACCAGAATGATAGGTTAGAAAATTGTTCAAATAATTATCATTGTTATGGGGAGCACCCGAATTAATACTCTGGTTTCTCGTATAATAAAATTCATATAATATACCATTAAGCAAGCGACGCTTATCATCAAAATCAAGGAAAAGTCCGTAGCGTCCATCGGGGAAGTTTGAAAATCGGCTTCCGGTTCCATCTTCAAACATATGGTTATAAATAAATTGCAATTGCATTTCAGAAGAAAGCCTTTTTCTTATTTCCAGCTCATAAGAACCTAAATGATTACCCAAAACATTAATTTGATCACCATTAACAGCATTCTCCCCACCTTCTCTTCCCATAACCACTTTAAGGTAATCTGAAAATCCATCTGGTTGTTTTCCTGATTCAGGGGAATCGCCGGCCCACTGTGCAAAATGACGAATTCCGGCTTTTATCTCAAAGTCGGGACTTGGGCGATATACCAGTTTAAAGCCTTTGTGGTGTAAAAGAGTATTCCTTACAAACCGATCTTTTCCCATCAAATAATCACTCCAATGCGCTTCAAAGCCAAAAGCCGATTGAGGGCTAAAAAAGATTGTGCGGTTGGTGGCCAAAGATATCCCGGGCATTGGTCTTGCATTTAAAGACCAAAGTATACTTTCGTTGGTGGCACTAAGGCCTTTATAAAGCTCTTTTCTCTGTTTTCTTCCTATTATAGCTTCCAGCCAGGAGTTATTATAAGCTGCATAAACCTCATCTAAAAAGATTTTATCCCTTATTCCATCCTGATATAATATCCCTGCTCCAATCTCCAGAGAATTTCCATTATTGAACTCCCTAAATGTCCTGGTTGAAATCCAGCCCGAAATATTAGTTTCTTCAGAAACCCGAGCACGCTGATTATGGTACATCCAAAATGGAAGACGTTGTAATTCGCCATCATGAAGGTAAGCATTAAGATTTACTGAACCTGAAAAATCCCATTGTGCATAACTGCCCAGGGACATTAAGCTGAGAAAGCCTGCCAAGGCTATTTTTTTTATCATTGATAGATATTAATTGAGTTGTTAATAGCATTCGAGTTAAAGAGGAAAAGATTGTCGCGTCATCAATTTCCCTCTAATCGATCGATTTCTCGTAAAGACGTGATTTCCCTTCGAGTGTCCCGATGCAGTCGGGATGTATCGAGAAGTGGTTGTCAGTTGGAGGTTGGCGGTTTCAATTCTCGGTTGTGGGTTGATTAGTTCTAGTCGTCTTTTGTTTTCTCCTTCACTCTTCTCCTTCTTTACTATTTTCTCTACAACAAGAGATTGCCGCATTGGTTCTCGACTTTTCGCAATGACGTTAGGCTAAACAAAACCGTCATTGCGATCCCGGTTTTCATTGGGAGAAACAATCTGTTTTTAAAATTGAAAAGCAATTCAAAAGATTGCCGCTTTATCTTTAAGCCTACGGAAAAAAGATTTTTTCTCTTCACCATAGGCATATCCGTACTTATTTCCGTAACCAAAATTAGCGAGCTCTACATCATTCAGTACAAAACTAACATCGTGCAGCTTGCCTTCATTTTTAGAATCTTCGGCAAATCCTAGCAATTTCTTTTCGGTATAACCCGCTCTTACAACATATAAGGTTAAATCGGCATACTTATTTATCAAAAAAGTATCGGCTACCAACATAGCCGGTGCTGTATCAACAATAATATAATCATATATTTCCTCCAATTCTTTTAATAAATACCCCATTCGGTCACTTCTAAGCAATTCTGATGGGTTTGGTGGAATATTGCCAGAAGCTATAAGATCTAATTTTGCATTCGCTTTAGATTGTGCTATAATATCCTGAAGCTTCACCTTATCGTTATATAAATAATCACTAACACCTGAATATTGACGGGCATTAGACTCATAACGCTGTAATTGCGGGTTTCTTAGATCGGCCCCAACAATAATTACCCTTTTACCCATATTTGCAAAAGTAATGGCAAGATTAAAGGCTGTAAAGGTTTTCCCTTCACCTTTCACTGTAGAAGTCACAAATAACTTTATACCTTTATCTTTATCTCCTGCACTCACCAGTAAATACTGGAGATTGGTAACCATAATCCTAAAAGCCTCTGAAAGCACCGACCTATCGTTTACAGCTATTAAATCATTTTCCTTTCTCGAAATCCTGGGAATTTCTCCAACAATTGGTATTGTTTTCGTCGCACTTTCTATATCGGTTCTATCGGTAACTTTATTATTTAATAAATTCTTCAAGTAAATAATGAGAAAGGGGATTAGCAAGCCTAAAATAAGAGCAGCCAATAATATAATCTTTGATTTTGGTGATACCGGTTTATTTCCACTATAGGCATTGTCCACAATTTTAGCTTTAGGGGCCGTAACCGCAAGTGAAAGCGAATTCTCTTCTCGTTTTTCCAGCAAGAATAGATACAATGCTTCCTTAATACTTTGTTGTCTTTCTATGCCCCGATATTGTCTTTCCTTTGCAGGAACAGAAGATATTTGCGAACCAATAACCGCCATTTGGCGGTCTAAATCTTCCTGGGCAATCCTAAAGTTATTGCGCATTCGTTCCAAACTTTGTAAAACATTGGCGCGCATTTGGTTTATTTGCGAATTTAGCCTTAAGACTACTGGATTCTCTTCGGTTGAGCCACTTAAAACCCTATTGCGTTCAAGAACTAAGGTATTATATTCTTTAATGATATCATTTACTCCATCTTCCTGAATCCCCAAGTTTGCCGGCAGAAGATCTGAATTAGTACCCGTTTCCAGATAAGTTATCATGGCATTGGCAAGTTCCAATTGAGTTCCAACCTCCTGTTGTTGCTTTTTATAATCGCTGGCATTTTCAATAAACTGCTCCGATTCGACCTCTATATTTGTAAGCTGATTCGACTCTTTAAATTCCTCTTTACCTACTTCTACTGAATCCAGCTCCTGGTTTATTATAGCTAGCCTTTCATCTATAAACTTAGCGGTATTACTCGCCACCAAATTTTTATCTTCAATTGCCTGCTGATTATACTCTAAAATTAACTGATCTAAAATATCCTGTGCCTTTTCCTTTACCGGATCTACCAAATTCAATTGTAGTAAACTTGAATTCTTATCGGTTAAATTAACCTGAACTGCCCCTCGATACTTTGCAATTACAGACTCCATCGGACTAAAACGAACAGCAATTTTCCCTGCATCCTGTTCCTGGTTTATTCCGGTTTTTTCCACTATAATTGTGGCAAAATCTATTTCTAACGTTACTCCAAACTTCCCTTCTATTTCTTCACCCGTCTCTACATTAATCAAATGAAAATATTCGTCAGATTTCGGGATAATATAATATGTATTCCCTAAACCTTCATTAATAGCATGTACCAGGTCTTTCTCATTCAGCTGGAGCGCTACAACTTTAAAAGGTGTTTTAGTATAAAGTTCTTTAGTCTTTAGACTCTCTTCTTCAAAATAATTAATATTAAGATTCAATGCCTTAATGGTTTGGGTCATTAAAGTCTTAGACTTTAAAATACCAATTTCATTTTCAATACTACTGGCTCCCATGCCACTTAAAAGGCCTAGATCGGTAAAAGCGGCCATTTCAGAAGTTGGACCTTTACCTTTCTCGTCTTTAATAATAATACTGGCAGTAGTACTATATTGAGAAGTAGTAAGTTTAAGGTATGAGACCCCAATTAGCAAACATAGGATTACGCCCATCACAAACCAGGGCCAATAATATAAATATTTTTCAATTTCTTCCCTCAGGTTAATCTGATCTTCCTGAGGTCGATTTTGTATAGATTGTTGAGACATAATTCTTATCTTGTTAAAAGTACGGCTACTGAAACTAAAACTGAAGCTATAGAAATATACACACCCGCATTCCGGTTATAACTAGCGCTTTGACGTTGTGGGCCGTTGGGCTCTACATACACCACATCGTTTTGCTGTAAATAATAATAAGGTGAATTAATAACATTAGCATCACCTAGATCTAGATAGGCATGGGTAGTGACTCCATTTATTTCCCGCATTACTAAAACATTATCCCTTTTTCCGTAAATGCTTAAGTCGCCTGCCATCCCCAGGGCTTGTGGTAAAGTGAAATAAGCATCCTGAATATCAAAGGTTCCTGGGCGATTGACTTCACCCAACACACTAATTTGAAAATTAACCAGCCTTACATTTACAATAGGGTCCTGAACATATCTTCTAATTTTTTCTTTAAGTTTTGCAGCCAATTCCTGTTGGCTATGGCCTTCGGCAACTATATTACCTAATACAGGAAAATCTATCTTGCCATTATCTTCTACCAGGTAGGTTTGCAATTGTTGCCTTCCAGTAACGCTCATACCCATATCTGAACCTCCTTGAGACACCCCAATTACCGGAAGGTTAAAGGGTAGAGCTGCAGTTTGTTCGGCTGCCGAAACACTTATAGTAAGTAAATCGTTGGGCTTAATCTTTAGGCTATTTTCTTTTTGTTTATCCATTACTGCTTCAGCCTTCTCCAGTCCTTGAAAGTAAACTATTTCCTCTCGCGAAACACAGGAGCTGGTAAGGCTTAGTATGAATAAAACTATAGCAGGAAACTTAAAAAATTTGGGGAATCTTATCATTATTTAAAATTATATTGAAAGTTACTTTTGTTTAAAAACTTAATAAGGTCTTGATTTCTAACTGTGCCTAAGTAAAAAGGCATAATCTCTTTTCTTTATTTTCTACTCTTCCTTTGGTACTTCCGGTTCGGCCTTTTTAATAATTCTTTGTTGCGCCTTCTTTTTTAGACCCGCAAAAACGATAGCAACAATCAAAAAGACACCAAGCATTGCCAGGCTCATTCCAGTACTTTTTAATCCCCGACTTAACTCTAAATAAAAAATAATAACCGAAAGGTTTAGCCCTCCAAGTACAAAACTGGCTTTCTTGTGGCTTAGTCCATTATCCAATAATACGTGATGCATATGGTTACGATCGGCCTCAAAGGGGGTTTTTCCATTTTTTAAACGAATAATAATTACGCGCAGGGTATCAAAAATGGGCAAAAACAAAACAGCACAGGCAAACAGCAGTCTATTCTCTGGAAGAAGACCTCCATCTACTACAGCCTCATAAGGTTGCATTGTTAAGATTTTAAGGCTTAAGAAAGCAATCATAAAGCCTATAATAAGACTACCACCATCTCCCATAAAGATTTTCTTTACGCCAGGCGAAAAATTAAATCTTAGAAAAGCGCCTAAAATACCGGCTATACATAGACTTATCAACACAAAATAGGGATGGCCAGTTGCATAAAAAACCCAGGAGTATGTAAGGGATATTACAATTCCGGCTATCCCGGCCAATCCATCTATTCCATCAATAAGGTTATAAGCATTAATTAAAGCAACTACTATTAACAGCTTTAGAGCGTACCCCAGTATTTCCGGAATCTCAAATATTCCTAAAAATCCATGTAAATTTGTTAGCTGTAATTCTGGTGAGAAAATAATGAACCCGGCGGCAAATAGCTGACTAATAAACTTGAGTTTTGCAGAAGAAATTACGAGATCATCTTTTAAACCAGCCATAAAAAGAAAGGTAAGACCAACAAGAAGATGATTCCCTGTAGGCGAAGTTCTTAAGGCCTGCAGTATACTTATAATTAGCACGAGGACAAGGAAGAAGGAAACTCCACCAAAAGGAGGAATAGCCTGGGTGTGGGAACTCCGCTCATTAATTTCCTTCATTAATACTTTTTCGCGACTTACCCATAGTACTTTTGGTATAAAGTACCAGGTTAATACAAAGGCTAATAAAAAGACGCCGATAGCAAAAAATAGATAATACCTCTGAAATAGCTCCAGAAGCACATTTTGTTCTAAAATATTCATAATAAGTAGGTTGGGTTTGGTAACTTTGATCTAGTAAGAGACCTGAAATTGTATTATGTCGCAACAATGTTTGGGGTAATTATTAGACGAATACAATTTTACTTGAGAATCTTACATATTTTAAATCTTAATACTGCTGGGGTTCATACTCAACAATATTGTTTTTTATAAGGTTTAGGTAAATATTAAAAATCAATTTTCAGAAAGAATACTGGACTCTTCTTTCCTAAAGTATTTAAAATTGAAGTTTTTTTTAATCAAAAAATTAGTAAAGCCGTTCTTTAAAAAATAAGATTGAAAAGTTTAATTATAGCTTATATTATAAAGTAAAAAACAAGTTATCTAAAATATTAAAGTAAATTATTGTTAGAATTCTATCTATTTGCTCTAAAAGCATAATTTTCTTTATCTAACATACCATCATAGATATTAAGGAGATGTTTCCAAATCATTTTGGAATCAAAACTATTATATACCCATTCCTTTCCTTGTGTACCTAATCTATTTCTTAAATTTGGATTCAGAATCAATTCTTCTAACTTTTTTGCGAATACTTGTGCATTTATTTCTGAGACCAATATTCCAGAAACCTCATTTTTAATACTTTCCCTACAGCCAATAACATCAAAACCAATGACGGGCAACCCCATTGCTGAAGCTTCTATGGCTACATTGCCAAATCCTTCTCTATGACTTGGAAAGGCAAAAATATTTGAGGCTGCATAATAGCCTTCTATATCTTTTTCCCAACCGGCTTCTATTATTCTAGGGTTTTCTTTAATAATCTTTATGACTTCTGGGCTTAGTGGGTCAAAATAATCATACTTTCCTTGAATTAGTAGGTATACATTTGGATGCTTTTGGCACAATTCATTAAAAGCATCTACTAACTCATTAATGCCCTTATCTTTTCGTATTCTTCCAGAATATAGAATGAGTAAATCATCTTTCCCTATATTGTATTTTGCCCTAATTTGATTTCCTTTTTCTAAAGTATTTTTATCCCTGGAGAATTTACATAAGTCTACCCCATTACTGGATCCAGATCCTATAGTGAAAATTTTGTCTTCTTCACAAATACCCTTTTTAATAATATCTTTTCTCAATTCGTGTGAGATACAGAATACTTTTTTAGCATTATTGCAAACAAATTTTTCAATAAACTCATAAAACTTCTTTTTAAAACCTGTAGCGCCCTCATAGGCTCTACCCCTTAAAGTATAAATAATATTATTTTGTAAGGAGATTTTAGCTGCTAACGTACCAACTAAAGACGCTTTTGGAGTTGAAACACTTATAATATCAAATCTATTAAAAATAAAAAAATAACTTAGTTGAAATACACTAAATAGATCATTAAAAATAGAGGGGGGTCGTTTTAAGTGAATCACTTTAGTTTTAACACCATCCTTTTGCAACCAATTATGTTCTTCTCCGGAAGGAGCTACACCTGTAACTTCATAACCATTTTTCATTAAATATTTAAATTGATCTTTGTAAAGACTATTTAAATTCATAGCAGAACCTATTACTATGCATATTTTATTTTTCCTCATATTCCTAAAACTTAAGCTAGCTTAATTATTTGATTGATTTTTCGAATTCCGCCCTGGAGGAGAACGATGGTTTTGTATCTACATTATCCTTAATGATCCTCGCAGGAACACCGCCTAGTATTTTAAAATCGGGCGTACTTTTGGTAACCGATGCATTCGCAGCAATTAAATTGCCCTTACCAACTTCAACACCACATTTAACTGAAACATGAGAAGCCAACCAGGACCCCTTTCCAATTAAAACAGGGTTTGCTATACTCCCACCAAAACGCACCGAATTATTATCAAAAACATGTTGTGTAGTACTAATAACAACGTAAGGAGCGAAAATAACCTCATCTTCAATTGTTAATCCAGCCATTGCATTTAACCAACAGCCCTTAGCTATATAAACATGATCACCAATTACTAAACCTTGTGGATTATTTATTATAACACCTTTAGCAATTGTAAAGTTCTTACCACATTTCTTCATAAAAAAACTTGCCAAAAAACCTCTAAATCTAATAGTAAGCCTATTATCTGGGAACCAACTTGTTATTAAAAAAACAAACCACAAAGGAAGCACATACCTCAATTGATTTTTTAACTCTCTCATAAAGTATTTCTTAATGATTTTAGTAATTTATTACGCCTGGCTTGAAGTATAGAATTTTCAAAACCTTTTGCAGTATTAATATTTCTTAGACTTATTTTTTCCAGCTTCTCGGCCGAAGAGCCACTTATGATCCCGTTTAATTTATCCGCTATTTGCTTATATGCTCCAACAGAAAACAGATATTCGCTCTCTAATAATTCCGAAATCCCACCTCTATCTGAACCTAAACAAATTAACCCCCTTGCCATAGCTTCTATAAGTGCCCTGGGCATTCCCTCATTAAAAGAAGGGAGAACAAAAAAATGAGCCTTATCCAATAAGTTCACTATATTATTAAAACCGGTAACCTGCCCATGGAAAGACACTTTTGAAGAAAGCTGTAGGTCTTGAACTAACTGTTCACAAGAAGCTCTTGTTGGGCCATCCCCTATAAAATCCAGTTTAGCCTGCGGGTATAGTTCTAAAAGAATTTTAAAAGATTGGATTAAGTCCTTCTGATTTTTTAAGGGTATAAAAGAACCGATATGAATGATTTTAATTGATTTTTCAAAATCAAATATTTTTCGATCCTGTAAAATATATTGGCCATCTAATCGAATGCTTGAAATAGATTCTGTGCTTTTACCCTGCTGTATTGGATATTTTTTCTGTAAATGAGCTATACTTACATAGCTTCCAGATTCTGCACCATATACAATCTCTCTCTTTCTGTTTTTTAGGATGTGTCCAAAAACCTTACTGGGTATTCTTTTTACCACAGAATCTTCAGAAGAAACCATAGCGTCTTCAGGATCACCAATAGATTCAAATATAAAAGGTAATCGCTTTAATCTATTTAAACGAAATATTTCCCAGGCTGCCATTGATGGTAACCTAAAGCAGAAGCAATCTGTATTAAAAATAGATGATGACTTTTTCTTGATATAGCGCTGAACATTTAAAAACCATTTAATACCATGCTCATTTGGTAAAGCAATAAAATTAATTTTAGGGCCACTAGATTTAACTAGTTTACAATCTAGATCATTTATCTCTTGCACTCTACACACTACTTCAACTTCATCGAAAACATCTAAATAGTTCTTAAAAAAATTATAGTCAAAAACATAATCATCATATATCTGGTTTTGATGATTAAAAAACCGATGATCTGTAACAATTGTAATTTTCATAATTTCAAATAAAATTTATCAAACCATTTTTTTGCAGAAAAATGACTGATTGCCCAATCTGCTAATATTAATTTGTTAGGTTTATCTTCCTTAATTTCCAATAATCTATCTACGGCCAGGTCAATCTCTAAAGGTGACACAAGAAAATGGTGTAACTCTTTTGGCACTGTTTCTTTTATAGGATCGATATCGGAAGCTAAAAAGGGAAGCCCAGCCACCATCGCTTCTATTAAAGCATTAGGTTGACCTTCATTAATTGAGGGGAAATAAAAGCAATCTAAAGTATTTAACACCTTTACCACATCCTTTCTATATCCCAGCAACTTTATTTGCCCCTCTAAACCTTCGGCCTCTACTTTAGCTTTTAATTCCGTATCTACTCCATTACCACAAAGCAGAAATAAAATATTGGAATGTTTCTTACAAAGTGCTATGGCTACCTCAATAATGGTTCTATGATTTTTAGCTTCATTGTAACGCCCCACGTGACCAACAACAAAAGCTTCTTTGTCAATTTTCAGCTCGTTACGTAAGTTTTCATCACTGTCTAAAAACCGGGAGGCATTTATCCCATTGTAGATCACTTCAAATTTAGGGTCGTCTTTCCATATACCATTATGGAAAAAGTTCATAGCGGCTTTAGAATTTGCCAACACAGAAGTCGCTACGATAGGTAACTGCTTATTAATGGCCTTGTTGTAGACCATTTTAATAGGAGTTTCTTTAAATCTATTGTTAGACCCCCTATGGAAAGCAAGCCTATTTTTTATCCCAGCTAATTTTGCTAAATAAAGTGGAATTGCAGCAAAATTACCGGTAAAGTCACATACCGAATCAAATTCGCCCTTCTTTAAGATTTGATATAACTCATAAAATTTTGCAGCATTAAAATAACCGATTTCTATCGGAATAATATTCACACCGAGATTTTCAAAATCCTTTTTCAATATACCTATGTAACCTCCCTTACAGACTACAGTAGCATCAATCTTATTTTCATAAAATGTAAGGAAACGAAGTAGGTAGTTTTCTAAACCACCTGAATTGAGCCCTGTTACCAGGAAAGCAACTTTTTTCATCGGTACTGCTTTTTTAAGAATAAAATCATATAAAACACTATGATTATAGCAAAACTTGCGGGTTGTAAAACAAATAATAAGACTGCAATCACTATGGACAGTAGTTTGAAAATTGCATTTCTACTTTTTGATTCAAAATGTAAAATGATTATAATAATGAGTGGAGCTATAAGAAAGCCAAAGCTTCCTAAATTAGATATTGCTTCCGCAATTATGTTAGTTGTAAAACCCCAACCATACAAGTGATAAGATCCAAAATCGCCAAAAACAGCATTAGTAAAATAAACAGCATAAGGATATGGTTTTTCTTCCCAATAACTTCTAGGCACAAATTGTAAAACATTAAAAATGTAAGAATCAAATTGGTTGGGCAATATATTTCTCTCAATAATTAGGTCATTATATATTGAAAACTTAACACTATAATCCCTACTATAATCCATTCGTAATCGCTTGTATGTCTCGCTAAAATCATTGGAGATATTTTTACCATAAAAGGAGTTAAAGCCTATAAAAAAGAAAACAAACAGAACTAAACGTTTTAAAATTCTTTTTCCATTATATAGCTTGGTAATGAAAAACATGATAAATAGTGCAGCGAAGAAAATAGCCACAATACTTCTTTTCCCATGGATCCATATAGCACTAAATGTAAAAAAGTACAAAAGTACACGTAAAGGTAAATTGGAACCTGTAAGCTTTTCTTTCTCCTTTAAGCCCAAAACCGAAATCACTAATGCTGAAAAAAGTACACCTAAAAAACAAAATTTAGTAACCAAAATATGGAGTGGTGGCGCTTCCATATCCGACTTAAAAATAGAGTAGGTTAAATAATAAGAAGGATTACCTGAGATGAAAACCGCTAAAAGCGGGCTAACAATTATCAGCCATATTATTAGTTTATATTTATTGTAAATCCTTATCAAGGAAAATCCAGATAAGAAATAATTGTCTTCTCCAAAACTACGTTTATACCTTGCTAAAAAGGTAAAAACCAAAACAAAAGCCCCTATATAGAAATTGTAAATTACTTGGGTTGAACTATCCTGTAAAGCTTGTTTGATATACCAGTAACTATCAAATTGTAAATTAAATAACCAATCGGTAAACAATGGAATAACATAAAATAAATATATTATTGGTAGTACTATTAAATATCCAGAAAGATGATTTTTTCTTATAAGCTGGAATACTGAAAGTACACTATAGAAAAAAGAAATTCCCAGGAATAATTTGGATAGACTAATTACTAAATCCATATAAATAAAAGGAGCTAACTAAAGCTATACCAGAAGTTAGAGGTTAAATTTTCTTTTATAGTACTTAGCATTATACTCAATTACACCATTAGAGTAGTTCTTTAAACTTGCTTTAAATGGTTTAACGCTATAATTCGATTTTACTTTATTAGTCTTTATAAATTGAGCGAGACTGGCAATCCAAATAAGTTTTTCTTCGTAGGTATGACTTCCCTTTATAGGTTTTTTGAAACACAACTTCACTAATTTGGAAAGCAACTTCATATCAAATATTCCCAGTTGAGAAATCTCATTTGAAAGAATTTGATCTTTCAAAGATGGTAAAAGTTCTTTTCTAAATAATTCTCCGTAGTTATGATGACTTTTAGAAAGGCCATCTGGTTCTCCTTCCTTATCGGGATAAACTAATCCAGTTCTAGCCCAGGGAATCTTCAATAATTTAGGCTCATATTTCTCTAAAATCCTCTTATAAATTAAGTCATCTCTTAAATGAGGGTTTAAAGACCAGATAAAACCGAAAACCCTGGGAGCCGTAAACATTTGGTATAAAGGAATTTCTCTATCTATTAAAGACATACAAGAATTTAACATGCGTCGCATATAGTGTAGCTGATAATCTTGCTCTGTTTGTTGATACGGCCTATCTTGAGGAAACAGGCTATGATAGTTTTGAATATCTGCTATATTGTTTTCTTTTACAAAGTTTTTAAAATCACTTCTAAGCAAACCAAAAAAGTTCTTAGTGTCTTCAGTATATTTTCCCAAAGCATTAACCTTCACTCCTGAATACTCTCCTCTTCCAATACTATCACCAAAACTACCTGCTAAAATACAATCGAGATGTTTAAAATTGGGCACTTTCTCCATAGCATGTAAGTGAAGTGGAGAGAACTCACACCCCATACTTGCCGTTATAGCGATGTTATTATTCAATTGTACAGTATCTACCGTCAAATGTTCCCATTTCCAGCCAAACATCTGTGTTATCTCAGAAGCATACACAACATCTCTACTGCCCGGCATCCCCCAGGTAATACCAGTAACTTCAACATCTTTATCTATAATATTACTATCTATAAGACTCTTAAGCACACAAGCCACAATCCTACTGTCCATCCCTCCGGTTAGCAGAATTCCTATATTTTTCCCATCGTGCAAATAGTTTTCCATTTCCTCTTTGAGTAGACCAAAAAAGGTGTCCACAATTTCTTCCCTAGAGAACTCTTTTTCAAAATGATTTGGAACACTATAATAAGACCAGGATTTAAAATCTTCCTTTGGCCTTGCCATCCAGGGAGACTTTCTAACTCCCTCAATTATAGTTCGGTCACCCAAAATATAACCGTTACTTAGAACCTGAGCTATAGCTGTAAAATCTATATACTTCTCTTCCCCTATATTATTAATTACCTTATCAAAATCTTCAAATAACTTAATATTCTGGTCTTCCCATATGTAGTAAGGGTTATGAAAACCAAGATGATTATAATATTTAAAATTAATCATGTTCATAGATTTTTTTCATTTTAAAATACTTAAACCACATACCACCTCCCATAATCAATCTCGAAAAGCTTAAGTTTATAGCTGCTCCAATAATTCCAAAGAAGCTAATTAGCGGAAATACCAAAACAAGTCCAATTAAGGATGCTCTAATCGTATTCTTCATTACCAATTTATCGTTACGCTTTACTATAAAATAATTCAACCCAAAAATATCATAAAGAGAAAAGCCTATGATTCCTACAACTAGAATAATAAGTATCAAAAGTGCATCAGGATAGTCTATATTTAAATACCAAAATAAATAAGGGTGAATCAATAATATTCCTATACTTAATATAGAAGTGAATATTAATATTAGTTTCCTATAGTTTTCAAAAACATTTTTTTTCCTATTGATAAGAGGAAAAAAGACTCTCGATAATATATTTATTACTTTAACAGCTAAATCTATTATCCTTTTTATCGCGTCGTAAATACCAACCAGGTTAGTAGTAGTTAAAATCCCCAATAAAAAAGTTGTAGTATTGTTGTAAAGCGTAGGTACAAACTGATTCACAAATACTGGAATATTCTCCTGTATGGTATTCCTAATTTGTCTTTTTTTTAAAAAGACAAACTTTAATTTATATTTTCTCAATAAAATTATTTGTCCTACCAAACCAGCACCAACAAAACCGGCACTTTGTAAAAATGGATATATCCAATAATCTTCCTTTTGCTTTAGAAAGATAAAAACACATACCGTAAAGAAGACTTTTATACCAATGTTTAGGAATGTGATATACTTCATTTTTTCAATACCCTGAAAAAACCATTCAGGAAATAATGCATATCCCAAAAGAAGAGGCATCGATAAAAAGAAAACAAGCATCTCTTCCCTGAAGGGAGGATAAACCAACACAATAACCGTAATAAGAAGATAAGATAGAAGTAAGAATATTGCTTTTATGGTTATTACCTTACTATAAATTAGGTTTAATTTTTTTTGATTGTGTTTAAATATAGCTACATCTCTAGTCGCAGTTATTTTAAAACTAAAATCTGTTACAGATTGGAAATAAGCAATTAAAGATGCGGCTAAAACAATAATTCCATAATTAGAAAAGCCAACTACTCTTAAAACATAAGGAAGCGTTATTAAGGGCAAAATTAGACCAACAACTTGTAAAGCAGAAAGAGAAAAGAAATTTTCAATCAACGTCCTATTATCTTTATTCTTCAATAAAGATTTTAACTTATTCTTCAATTAAACGATCTTATAAATTACAAATTCTCCCAATACCAGTCCACAGCTTCTTTAATTCCTGCTTCAATTTTAAACTGCGGGTCGTAGCCCAATTTTTCTTTTGCTTTTTCGATAGAGGCCAAAGAATGCGGGATATCGCCGGCGCGGTTAGGACCGTGTTTAATTTCTATATCAGCTATTTTTTCATCATATTTTGCCAGGTGCGTTTTAAGCATTTCAGTAAGCTCCAGTAAATTAGTACGATCCCCTACCGCCGTGTTATACACCTGATTTACCGCCTCTCTATTTTCAGTAGTCAATGCTAAAATATTCATATGCAAAACATTATCGATATACGTAAAATCGCGTGAATAGGTGCCATCGCCATTAATCACAGGGCTTTCGTGTTTCATTAATTGAATAACGAATTTTGGGATTACCGCCGCATAGGCACCGTTGGGATCCTGCTTGCGGCCAAAGACATTAAAATAGCGTAAGCCAATAGTGTTTAAGCCATAGGCATCATTAAAAATATCGGCATAAAGTTCATTTACATATTTAGTAATAGCATAGGGAGATAAAGGCTTTCCTATAATATGTTCTACCTTGGGCAGATTTTCAGAATCGCCATAAGTTGAAGAACTTGCAGCATATACAAAACGCTTTACTTCTGCATCGCGAGCGGCCACAAGCATATTTAAAAAACCATTAATATTTACCTCGTTACTGGTAATTGGATCGTTAATAGAACGCGGCACCGAACCCAAAGCAGCCTCATGTAAAACATAGTCCTGATCCTTGCACGCTTTGTTACAGGTTTCCAAATCACGAATATCTCCTTCAATTAATGTAAAATCTTCGTGAGCCATAATTGCATCAAGATTATACTTATGCCCTGTTGCAAAGTTGTCGAGACAGGTTACCTTAGCTTTTCTATTTAAGAGCTCTTCACATAAATTGGAGCCAATGAACCCGGCTCCACCTGTGACCAGTATTTTTTTGTTTGTTAAATTAGTGTAATTCATATATAATTTTGTGTTCTCGGTATTGTTCTCGACACAAAGCATAATGTATCAGCATTTTATGCTTTTATTCGAACTGATACCAATCGTTTTTTGTTATCGCTTAAAATCATGAATGCTACCTTCCAGTGCTTTCTGGCTGCGTAATCCTGAAAATAATACTCAAAACTTAATTATTTTAAGTTTCACTGAAACTGACGAAATTTGCCTTACCAAATTCGTCAGTTCCAGCGTCCCAAATTTTCATCAGGGTTACACCCAGATTAAAGCTTCCCGTCTACTTCTTTTAAAACGCCCTTTACATCATAAACAATAGCAGCGTTATTTTTTAAAGGATCTAGGTCTAAACTTAAAAACTCCTGGTGAGCTACTGTCAAGACCACCGCATCATATTTAGCATTGGGTAACTCACGGGTGGTTTCCAAATTATACTCATGTTTTACTTCCTCAGGATTTGCAAGGGGGTCGTAAATAGTAAGTTTGGTGCCATAAGATTGTAGTTCTTCAACCACATCTACCACTCTGGTATTCCGCACATCGGGACAATTCTCTTTAAAAGTGATTCCCAATACCAGGATGTTGGCACCTTTTATCTTAAGCTCATTTTTCAACATTAACTTCACTACTTCTGAAGCCACATGTTTCCCCATAGAATCGTTCATTCTTCTTCCCGCAAGAATAATCTCTGGATGATAACCTATTTCCTGTGCTTTTTGCGCCAGGTAATAAGGGTCTACCCCTATACAATGCCCTCCAACCAAACCGGGTTTAAAAGGAAGAAAGTTCCATTTGGTAGCAGCAGCTTCCAACACATGATTGGTATCTATATCCATCATATTGAAAATTTTCGCCAACTCATTTACAAAAGCAATATTAATATCTCTCTGGGAGTTCTCTATAACCTTAGCGGCTTCGGCCACTTTTATTGTTGGCGCCAAATGGGTACCGGCAGTAATCACTTCTTTATAAAGTGCATCTACCTGCTCTCCTGTTTTAGGGGTTGAGCCTGCGGTAACCTTTAAAATCTTTTCTACAGTATGCTCTTTATCTCCGGGGTTTATTCTTTCGGGAGAATATCCCACAAAAAAATCTTCATTGAATTTAAGTCCGCTGTGCTTTTCCAGTACCGGCACACATTCATCCTCTGTTACACCAGGATAAACCGTAGATTCATATATTACTATATCTCCCTTCTTTAGAACCTTAGCTACAGTTTCGCTAGATTTATATAAAGGCGTAAGATCTGGCCGGTTATTTTTATCTATTGGGGTTGGTACAGTAATAACGTAATGATTGCAATCGGCAATTTCTTCCAGGCCGTAGGTAACATATAAGCCTTTAGCAGCTTGAATGGTATTAGATTCCAAATCCTGCTCAGGATAAGGATTACCCGAACTCGATGCCGTTTCCGAGACTTTTCCGTTTAATTGTTCAACAACAATAGGATTTGATTTAAGCAGAACGCTTTGCAGAATTTCATCTTCTACTTCCAGTGTACTATCATGCCCCTGGCGCAATTCTTCTATCCGGGCTTTATTGATATCAAACCCGATTACCGGAAATTTTGTAGCAAACAATCTTGCCAATGGAAGGCCTACATAGCCCAGGCCAATTACAGCAATTTTAGTGTCTTTTTTCATTTTTTGAGAGTTGGTTTATCATTTTTTTTATTTTTAGACAAAAGCATAGCTGTAAACACTTTTTTAAGTGTTTAGTTTTAATAAATAATATTTAAGGATTTTTCTCCGCTGAAACGCGGTTGCGAATTATACCATAAACATTTTTAGTGCTCTTGCAATTGTAGGATTTTGCAAAAGTTGTGATTAATTAATCCCGCTTAAGAACGGGCCGTAGGTTAATTTGTTTGTCCGTAGTCTTTAGACTGTAGACGGTAGATTTGATTTCAAACGGTTTACAGTTATTAGGTGCTCGGTTTTAGTATGGATATACATAGCCGATAACTGCAAGCTGAACATGGCTTCGCCACAGTGAGTCACATTTTGACTCTCACTATTTCTGAATTCAACTTTAAATCTGTTTGTAATATCTTAGAACGACAACAATCAGAAATAATTATAAAAACAGCAATAAATATTTGCTTTCCGTTTAGATTGCCAAAGATAAAGAAGTAAAAAAATCTCAAACAAGCTTTACTTGTTAATTTTTGTAGGAATTTATAGAGCATTCATTATCAAACGATAACAGTTTCATAACACTAAAATATATAGTAAGAGATCTTATTTTTAGTAATAAGTCAAACTCGATCAATAATGTAAAAAATCAGCAATTTTTTATCAAATTAATAATATTCATATTCAAAAAATTTCATATGCCTAAAATACCCCCAATTATATATTTTTTATAAAATCAACATTGCTAAAAACCTTAACATACTCAAGAAGGCTATTAACTATTTTTATACTCCATTTCAAACTAATATTACTGCTTTTCGCAACAAAGCTTCAGGTGGGTTAAAGTTTACCTAAAGCACTTTCATCAATCTCTATTAAAAGGTAGTTTTAAGCTATGATTGAGAAAAAAATTTTTAACGATACCGCTACAGCATTTAAATTAAAATCTGATTTAGAACTTAACAGAGCCTTGTTACTATTTAATGTAATGGGAGTTCCTTCCCTCATTAAACCGGGAATTTTTCTAACCAAATACTCCCTAAAAGCAAAGCTCCCTATACAGCCCCTTATAAAAAATACTATTTTCGATCAGTTTTGTGCAGGTACCAGTAAAGAAGACTGCAAACCGGTTATTAAAGAAATGCATCAGGTAAACCTCTCCAGTATTCTTGATTATTCTGTAGAAGGAAAGAAAACTGAAAAAGAATTTGATTCAGCATTTCGCATAAAAAAAGACCTTATACAATTTGCGAGGGAAGAAACTGAAATTCCTTTTGCAATTTTTAAACCCACCGCACTGGGTAGTTTTGAAATATGGCACAAGCTGAGTTCGCATATTAATCTTAACGATAGCGAAAAGGAAGAATGGAAAAAAACAAAAGCTCGCGTAGAGAATCTATGTAAAGAAGCCTATAATCACGGTGTTAGATTATATGCCGATGCCGAAGAAAGTTGGATGCAGGATGCAGCCGATGACCTTATGGAAGAAATGATGGAGAAATACAATACTGAAAAGGCTTTAATTTTTAATACTTTTCAGTGTTATCGTTGGGATCGTTTAGACTATTTAAAAGAGCTGCATTCCAGAGCAAAAGAAAAAGGCTTTAAAATAGGTGCTAAAATAGTTCGCGGCGCTTATATGGAAAAAGAGAATAAACGAGCCAAAAAATACGGCAAGAAATCCCCTATTTGCGAAAATAAAAAAGCAACCGATCTTCATTTTAACAATGTGTTGGCCTATTGTCTTGATAATATTGAGGATATCGCGGTTTTTATAGGAACCCATAATGAAGTGAGTAATTATTTAGCCCTACAAATTATGGAAGACCAGGGTATTGCTAAAGACGATCCCAGGGTTTGGTTTAGTCAGTTATACGGAATGAGCGATCAAATTAGTTATAATCTTGCCAACAAAAATTATAATACTGCCAAATTAGTTCCCTTTGGGCCGGTTAAAGATGTAGTTCCTTATCTTTTAAGGCGGGCTGAAGAAAATTCTTCGGTTGAAGGACAAACCAACAGAGAGCTTAATCTACTTCGCAGGGAAAAGAAAAGAAGGAAAATGGCCTCGGAAGCAAGTAAAAACGACGTTAGGAAACAGGCTTAGGCTGAACTTGGCTGTTTTTAAGTAGTCTTTTAGCGTTAGGCTTGTAGGTTTGGAATTGAGTGATTAGTGAATTTGGGATTGGTTAATTGGTTAAATAGTTAATATGTTAACTCCGGATTCGTTGGTTCGTTATTCGGATAAGGAAAGATTTGCCTAATGGTCTATGCATTAAATAGAAACTTGCAGAAATCACGGACGGCATACTAAGTTACCGCATACAAACACTGCCAACTACCTACTAAACTACTCCTCATTGAAACTGCCTCTGCACACTAAATTACTGCGTACTGAACAAGAAACCCTTCCGCCACCTTTACAATGTGCCACCTTCCCTTAGAAAAGGAAGGTGCTGCTGAATTTTGGTAACCAAAATCCATAAAACTGCAAACTGTTTACTGAATACTGCCTACTAAATTACTGCCTACTAGAATAGTCTATCCCCAAATCGTTGTCACGAACTTTCCTTAGTTTAGAATTAAGCGCCTCCTTCATTTTTAAAACAACATCGGAATACAAAGGATTATAAGCTAAATTATTAAACTGTTGCGGATCAATTTCCATATCGTATAACTCCATGCCCGATCTGGCATCTTCATCATACTGAATATAGGCCCATTTTTTATTCCTAATTAAAAATGATTTTCCACCCTGAGTTACCGAGAATATCATATCCCGAACTTCAAAATCTGGATCATCTAAAGTTTTTCCAATATCCATTCCCTGCAGGTCTTTAGAGGCCTTAAGTCCTACCAGGTTTGCCACAGTTGGATATAAGTCCAGTAGCTCTACAAACGAATGACTCACTGCCGGTTTTTTCCCGGGAACTTTTATTATTAAGGGTACCCGAACCGATTCTTCGTGTAAGCTTACCTTCATCCAAAAGCGATGTTCATTTAAGTGAAACCCATGATCTGAAGTAAAAATAACAATGGTGTTATCTTCCAAACCTTCATCTTCCAAAGTTTGTAGTACCTTACCCACCTGAGCATCCATAAAAGAAACAGAGGCATAATAGCCTGCTATAGCTTTTTTCTCCTGTGCTTCCGTCATTTTTGCATTTACGCTGGTTACATAATTAATTCCGCGTTGCGGAATATCATCCCAATCGTTTTCCACCTGGGGAGGCAATATCATTTCCTGGTAGGGATAAGGCTCAAAATATTTTTCAGGAGCTACAAACGGTACATGCGGACGAACAAAACCAACTGCCAAAAAGAAAGGTTCATCTTTATGCTTTTTAATTAAGTTGACTGCTGTTTTTGCCGTTTTCCCATCAGATTGAATAGTATCATGCCCTTCTGCTTTTACTATAGTCATAACATTACCACCCTGGCGTGGCTTATGTCCATATGGATTATTTTGCACCAGCTCTGCCTCTCCTTCCGATTTCCATTCGGCTGCCTGACTGTTAAAACGTTCTGTCCAGGAAGCAGCATCATCTTCGCCATGAGCACCTGTTTCTATATCTATAGGAACACCCATATGATAAATCTTACTCACCCTGGCCGAATAATAACCATTATCTTTAAATAGTTGAGGCCAGGATTTTCTGTGGGGGCCCATATTTTCTCTTCCACTCACATATCCATAAGTGGTACTTGCAGTTGGATAATACCCAAACATCATAGATGCCCTGGATGGTCCACAAACCGGATATTGCGAATAAGCACGAGTATACTTCACCCCTTCTGATGCAAGCTTATCTATATTAGGAGTTTCCGGTACCGGATTTCCATAAGCTGAAACCGCAGTGGTGGTAAGATCATCTGCAATAATGAAAAGAACATTATATTTATTTGATTCTTGCGCCTGAATTGTGGTTAAACCTATAAAAAAAGAAAAAAGTATTATTCTAATCATTGTTGATGTCTTTATATTGAATCATTTCCTATTAATGGGTTTTCGCCGTGATTTTCTGCTATTAACATAAATAAAATCTCTATTATAATATTTCCTCTAAAATAGAATAACAAACATTAAACAGATACTGATATTATAATTTTTGCCTTAAAAAAATTAAAGTCTAAGCAAAAAACAGCAAATTTAAATACTAAATCTAAGACTAATCTTTAGCTTAGAAGATATAAATATCTTCGGCTATTGAACAATAAAAAAGCCTACATTCCCATGTAGGCTTTTTACTTTTGTGACCCCGGCAGGATTCAAACCTGCAACCCTCAGAGCCGAAATCTGATGCGCTATTCAGTTGCGCCACGGGGCCGTTTTTCAGTTTGCAGTTTGCAGTTTGCAAAACTAAAAAATATTTCTTTTCAAATTTATTTTGAAAATTACTTACTCAATTTCTTCTTAACAATGGTAGAAATAGTCTTGCCATCGGCTCTACCCGCCAATTCAGCACTTGCCATTCCCATCACTTTTCCCATATCCTGCATGCCGCTGGCTCCGGTTTTAGCAATTACTTCATCTACTTTTGCTTCAATTTCAGCTTCACTTAACTGTTCAGGTAAAAAAGACGCAATTACCGCCGCTTGCTTTTCTTCAGGTTCAGCCAGGTCTGGCCTGTTTTGTTCCCTGTAAATCGCAGCACTATCCTTACGTTGTTTTACCAGTTTTTGTAAAAGCTTTAATTCTTCATCTTCAGTTAAACCATCTTTTGCAGAACTTTCGGTATTTGCCAGTAGAATAGCACCTTTTACCGAACGTAAAGCCTCTAGCTTTTCGCTGTCTTTAGCCTTCATAGCGGCCTTCATCTCTGCCATTACTTTATCCTGTAAACTCATAGTTTAAAAATCTTATTTCTGCAGCGAAGATAAAATATTAAAATTAAAATACACACTTATTGTCCTTTGAAAATTAAGTATCTTCAAACCATTAAACATAGCTTTTATTATGAAAAACCTATTTATTAGCGCGCTGCTTCTTCTAAGCTTTTCTGTTTCAGCACAGGAGCGATTTATAAACGATTCTTTTGAATTAAAAACCAAAGAAACCAGAACTTATGCTATTAAAAACAGTGAGGAATTAAAACTAGATATCTACCAACCAGAAAAGGATACCATGCAGCAAAGACCTGTGATTATTTTTATGCACGGTGGTGGATTCTCAGGCGGTAGCCGAACCAATCCCGCCGAAGTAAAATTTGCTGAAAATGCAGCTAAAAAAGGCTATGTTGCTGTACAAATTTCCTACAGGCTTACCCGAAAAGGACAATCTTTTGGCTGCGATTATAAAGCTTCCGGAAAGATTGAAACATTTAAACTGGCTGCTGAAGACTTTATGGATGCAGTAGATTTTATGATAAAAAACAAGCAGAAATTCAACATAGATACTTCAAAGGTAATTGTTGGAGGAAGTAGCGCCGGGGCCGAAGCGGTATTGAATGCAGTCTATAACGACCGTTTAATGTTTGAAGATGCTACAAAACATAGGGAAATAAATTTTGCCGGGGTTTTCTCCCTGGCCGGTGCCGTTGTAGATGCACGATATATTACCGGGCAAAATGCTGTGCCCGGAGTATTCTTTCACGGCACCAAAGACAACCTTGTGCCCTATGCTTCCGCCCCACACCATTGGTGTGACCCGGCCCAACCGGGCTATATTATGCTAGACGGCTCTAAAACAATTACCGAAAAACTGGCAAAATTAAACACTTCCTATATGCTGTATAGCTTTAATGGCGGAAAACACGAACACGCAGGAATGCCATTTGATTATCTACCTGAGGTTTTCAACTTTTTTAAATCGGTGTTTTTAAATGGGGAAAGCAAACAAGTTGAAGTCTATAAGTAAATAAACTCGTAGCAGGTCCGGGAGTATTAAATCTCGATTATCGAGTAAGATGAGTTTTGCATTGAAAAACAACGCAGTATATTAGTAAACTACCTCGGGGCAAGCCCACGAGGCATTCGTTGAAAACAAATTTTTAATTTTGAGGCAAGCCTCGGGGTATTACACCCTTTGGCGGTGCCAATTAAAAATCCCGCCGAAGCGGGATTTGAAATCCGGGAGCAGTAGGGCACCTCCCGGAAACTTGCATTAATAAACTACCTTGGGGTATTACAGCCTTTGGCAGTACCAATAAAAAACAAAAACTTTACTCCCCTACAGTAAAAGTTCCGGTGAATTCGTGGTCTGAACTTCCGGCTACGAAAAATTCGAATTCGCCGGGTTCTACTACAAATTCCAGGTTTGCGTTATAGAACTTAAGGTCTTCCGCAGTAATTTTAAAACTTACTTCTTGAGATTGGCCTTTCTTTAGGCGTATCTTCTTAAATGCTTTTAATTCTTTTTGAGGTGGTGTGATGCTTCTCACTTTATCGTGAATATACAGCTGCACCACTTCTTCCCCATCAAAATTACCGGTATTTGTCACCGTAGTAGTAACTGTAATACTTTCGCTTGCACTCATTTTATCTGAACTTAGCTTAGATTCACCATATTCAAAATCTGTATAGGAAAGTCCGTGACCAAAGGCTAACTCGGGCGTATTTTCCACATCTAAATAATTAGATTTGAACTTCTGAAATTCAGATGGTGATGCCGCAGGTCTTCCCGTAGTTTTCATTCGATAGTAAATAGGAATTTGACCTACATTTCTCGGCCAGGTAGCGGTTAATTTCCCCGAAGGATTATAATCTCCAAAAAGCACATCGGCTATGGCATTTCCGGCTTCCACACCCGGATGCCATACCTGAAGAATATTTACCGGCAATTTCATTTCCTCTGAAATCACTAATGGCCTGCCACTCATTAAAACCAACACAACAGGTTTACCGGTTTTTACAAGTTCTCTTATCAACTCTTTCTGACTATCGGGAATATTTAAGTTAGTACGGCTGGCAGCCTCCCCACTCATTTCACTGGCTTCCCCAACAACAGCTACAATTACATCGGCATCTTTAGAAACCTCTAAAGCCTCTTCCAGCATAGCCTCTGGAGATTCCTCTGAAATTTCAATACGTGGGCCAAAGACATTTACTTTTTTAGCAAAAGCCGTATCATTGCTAACGTTCGCTCCTTTTGCATAAGTAATTTCAGCATTTGGCGCCACATTCTTTAGGCCCTCCAGAATTGGAACTGAAAGTTGCGGGTTCCCGGTTGGTGCCCAGGTTCCAAGCATATTATTTTTGTTATTAGCCAATGGCCCAACCAATGCAATTTTCGCATCTTTGGCTAAAGGCAAAATGTTTTCGTGCTTTTTCAATAATACGAAAGAACGTCTTGCTGCTTTTCTGGCTACCGCTCTGTTTTCTTCAGAAAGAATATCTTTTTCAGGCCTGCTTTCATCTGAATATAAATAAGGATCGTCTAAAAGACCCAATTTATGTTTTGCTTCCAGGATTCTGCGAGCGGCTTTAGTAATTTGTTCTTCGGAAACTTTTCCTTCCTCCACAGATTTTTTCAGGGTGGTTAAAAAACCTTCACCTACCATGTCCATATCCAACCCGGCGTTTATAGCTAAAGCTGAAACATCTTGTAGGTCGCCCATTCCGTGGGCAATCATTTCATTTACAGAAGTATAATCTGAAACTATAAAACCTTCAAATCCCCAACGCTCACGAAACAAATCTGTAAGCAACCATTTATTCCCCGAAGCAGGAACCCCGTGAATATCATTAAAGGAAGTCATTGCACTGGCAACACCGGCATCTACCGCCGCTTTGTATGGCGGCAAATATTCATTAAACATTTTGATCTTGCTCATATCTACCGAGTTATAATCACGGCCGGCTTCAGAAGCTCCGTAAAGTGCCAAATGTTTTACCGTAGAAAGCATGGTATGTGGTGCAGTAAAATCGTCTCCCTGGTAACCTTCTACCATGGCTTTAGCTACCTGAGATCCTAGATAAGGATCTTCACCTGCGCCTTCTGCGATACGCCCCCATCTTGGGTCCCGGGCTATATCTACCATTGGAGAAAAATTCCAGTTAATTCCATCGGCGGTAGCTTCTTTTGCCGCAATTTGTGCCGTCTCTTTAATAAGTTCCATATCCCAACTGGAGGAAAGCCCTAGTGGAATTGGAAAAGTAGTTTTATACCCATGAATAACATCAGATCCTATTAGCAAAGGAATACCCAAACGCGAGTTTTCCACGGCTAATTGCTGTGCCTGCCTTACTTTTTCGGGGCTGGAAACACCAAAAACACCTCCAACATTTCCCTCTTTAATTTTAGTTTCTACATCTTCACTCACCACCGATCCGGTAGCTACACCACCTCCGGGAGTAACCAGGTTTAACTGACCTATTTTCTCCTCCAGTGTCATTTTTGTTAATAGTTTCTCAACCTCAGGTATTCTTTCCTGGGCATTTAGAAACGAGAGCCCCATAAGCATTACAAGACTCATTGATAGATAAACTCTCCTCATTTTTCCTTTTCTTTTAAATTATTTTTTTTTTGATTATTTCACTTTTACTACTTCAGAGCTTTTAGAAATCCCATTTTCATTAAAGGCTTCAATACTGAAATAATATTCTGTATCCCGATCCAGGCTACGCATAAAATGTTCGCTCTTATCGTACACTAACCAGGAATGGTATAATTTGTTTGGTGCAATTCCCCAGCGAATATTGTAGCCCTGGGCTCCCTTTACCTCATCCCATTTCAAAGAGATATCCCTCCTGTCTTCCTGGCGGATGATTTCGAAGTTTTTCACCTTAGCTGGCTTTTTACCAAAACCTTTTCCAAAGACCCTAATTTCAGATAAAGCCAGGTTATTCCCGGGAACTTCAATATTTTTATAGCGCACATATTTCGCTTTCACAGCCTTATTAAGTGGAATATAGGCATTGGGTGTATCTTTAAAGCTTTCGCTTCTGTCTACAATAGTTTTCCAGTTTTTACCATCTTCTGAAACTTCCAGGGTAAACCTATGCCGTAAACCCTCGGTTCGGGTATAAATTCCGGATTCCTGATCGTGAAAATTTAATTGAAAAGCATAAATTTTTCCCAGAGAGAGCATTTCTATCTCTACCCATTGCTGATCGTTATTTGCTTCGGCGACCCAGAAAGATTTAGGGCTTTCATCGGTTAATACTTTCGAGATTATCTTTCCCTTACTATTCTTTTCCAATGGCATTTCTTTAATATCAAAATCGCCATCGGTAGCGGTACTTTTACTTATCTGCATTTGCGAAGAAGATACCGTGGCTTTTCCTTTATAAGAAAGTAGCATCCAACCATTATGCTGTCCGGCTTTGGTAGGATGTTTGGGCCCATAAAGTGGGTAATCCCCATAAGCGGTAATGGTGTACATTAAACCTTCCTTATCAAAATAAGTTGGGAACATAGCAAGTCTTCTTTCCCAGTGAGAATTAGAAGCCAGTGCCATAGTTGCAAAATGCCAATATTGACCGTTTTTTTGCTTCATAGTAATCCCGTGGCCGGCCCCATTAGTGAACCCGCCGGGTTTAAAGCTCATGGGATTGTTCTTCATATAAGTGAATGGCCCAAGTGGCGAATCGCTAACATAGGCAGCATCGGCATATACGTTAAACTGTGTACCTGGTGCGGCATACTGCAAATAGTATTTACCATTGTGTTTGGTCATGGAAGCTCCTTCCATATAGCCTTCTTTTAAAGTAGGGTGATAATTGTTCTCACCAAACCGCTCCCAGCCGTGCTCTTCTTCTACAAGATTAATAAGTTCTTTTTCAACACCAGTTTCAATAAACCGATTGTCTTTATCCAGCATCTTTACTTTTAAAGGATGCACATTGGAGGAACCCCAATATAAATAGGCCTTCCCGTCATCATCAATAAACAATTCGGAATCCTGGATATTTGTTGAAATAGATGCAGTAGGTGTCCATTCTCCTTTTTTAGGGTCATCGGTATACAGAATACTCCCATAACCGGCCGGATCTCCAGCAAAATAAACCAATGAATCTTTATAATTAAAAGCAGTTGGCGCATTAGAGCCTTCAAAGAACCATTGTTTTGGCTTAATAAATTCCCAATTTATTAGATCTTTAGAATGCCAATAACCGAATGACCGGGTAACGAACATATAATACTCCCCCCTGTATTCAATAACTGCAGGATCTGCCCCAGAGCGATAAGAAATATCCCTATGGGAATTGTAAACCATATAGGTATAGTCTATATCTAAAGGGTTGATATAGGTTTCCGGGATTACTTCTTCTGTTTCCTGTGCAGAAGCAACACCCATAAACAACAAAATCACTGCAGTAAATAAGTAATTAAGTTTTTTCATTTTCTCCCTCATTATTATTGGTTCGACTTATCGAATGAAAATAACCAGGGCAATAAATTAGGCTCTGCAAATGCTGAGTCCCAACTATTGTGATTATCATTTGGGTATAGCGAAAGCTTAGCATTACCACCGTAATGATTAATAGATCGAGCCATGGCTTCAGAATATTCCGGAAGCACTACCTTATCTTTTTTTCCGTGGAAAAGCCAAATATTAAATCCTTCGGGATATTCCTTAGCAATTTCAGGATTGGCACCACCACAAATAGCAAAAGCAGCCGCAAACATTTCAGGTTTTTTATAAATTATTTCAAAAGTTCCCATTCCTCCCATGGAAAGTCCGCCAACGTAAATTCGGTTATTATCCACATAATTTTCAGTAGTTATTTTATCCATCAGTTCCATAACTAACTGTAATGATGTTGTAGCGGGCTTTTTATTCATATAACCAAATTGAAAAGGAATGGTATCACGGTTCACTTCTACCTTTGCCCAGTAATCTTCTTTTGGTGCCTGCGGAAAAATAACTATTGCAGGAAATTCTTCCTGATTGTTTAGAAACAACTCACTACCGTGCATTAATTGTGAGTGATTATCACTACCTCTCTCCCCTGCCCCATGAAGAAACAAAACCACAGGATATTCTTTTTCTTCAGAAAAATTCTTCGGAAAAAGAATACGGTATTTCAGGGTATCAGAATCTTTAATAAAGTGCTCCTTTTTAAAAGCTTCCTTTTCCTGTGCTCCTACTGAAGACGGTACAATTAGTAAAGTAACCAGAAAAACTACTAAAACATGTACAAACCTATTTTTCATATTCATTATTATTTATATTAATCTTACAAAATTTAAGTTTTTGTAAGATATAGTGTTAGTAAGAGAAACCAAGTTTATCCAGTCCTTCCTGTATTTCGGGGGCTCCCATAAACAAGTCCCAAATAAGTCCTGATCTATAATTCTCTATCATTACCACCATAGGACCCTGGTCTATAGCCAGGTATCTTTGGGCTACCCAGTTTTCATCTTCTAAACTATAGGCATCATAAAATCCGGCCGGTCCCCAAAGTAAGTCGTTTTGATCTTCAAAAAAGTAACGCATGGCTTTTAGGGAAAGCTCTGGAGTATAAGCAATAGAACTAATGGCGGCAGTTGGAGAAACCACTCCGCGATCATTATCGGGTGAATGGGCCGTGTAACCTATTCCATTATCTTCGTTTCTCGTATAACTGGCAGTTAAGCCCCAGGAGTTTTCGTTATAAGTTTCAAAACCCTTAGGGTTCTCCTGAGCGTATTCATAATTAATTTTGGTATGGTTTACATTTAAATCCCAATAATTAGCATATTTATCTTTCAGGCCTTTGGGATTTAAGCCCAAATAAGAATAATGTGCCCAAAAGAGCGGTCCTGCTTTATCTCCACTAGTATTATGTTTTAAAACCAGGGGAATTCCGTATGCTTCTTTATCGCTAACTATGTTTCCGCTACGCGCCCAACCTTCGTGATAAGCTTTAGCATCAATAGCATGATCTGGAGACGAAGCAGCCATCACATAAGTAATTAAGCATTCGTTATAACCTTCTATCATAAAATCCATTTCCCACTGATATTCTGGAGACCAGTGCCAGTATAGTCCATTTTTATTATTGGTATACCATTCCCACTCTATACCCTTCCAGAGCGCATCATATTTTTCGGCAACTGCTTTTTCCTTTTCATTTCCATTTTTCAGGTATTCACGAACAACAATAAAGCCCTGGGCCAAAAATGAAGTTTCAACAAGATCTCCTCCATTATCTTTCTCACTAAAAGCCTGGGTTTCGCCTGTTTTTCCGTTTAACCAATGTGCCCAAACCCCATGAAATCTTGGTGCATTGTCTAAAAAATCGGCAATTTTATCGAGGCGGGCTACAGCAGAGTCTCGCGGAATCCACTCCCGTTCCATCCCCGAAACTATAGCCATAAGTCCGAAGCCGGAACCTCCTGTAGTTACTACGTGGGCATCGTTTTTCGGATATTCGCCATCGGGGTGATAACGTTCCCGGGCCATACCGGAATTTGGCTCGGCATAGTCCCAAAAATATTTCAAGGTTTGCTTTTGAACCGTATCCAGTAATTCTTCTTTTGAAAGGGTTAGGGTTTTATTTTTGTTTAAGTCCTTTTCTTCTTTTTTTGATTCATTTTTACAGCTTAATAGCAAAAAACCAATAAGAAAAATACTTAAAACTGATTTATAGTTAGTCATGTTGTATAATTTTTAATTTTCGGAATTAATAATTAAACCCCAGTTTGTTTAAACCGGTTTGTATTTGTTTTGAAAATATAATTCTCAAAATATAACTGCTACTAAGTTGTTGTAGCTACTTCAAAAATTGCATACAAAGCCCTTTACAAGCCAATAAATAATGGTACTTGATTTTAAAAATACTCTTGAAAGATATTTTAAAGTTCCGCGACCATGCATGCCGCGGAACCTAAAATTTTATATTTACTACCAGCCCGGATTTTGTTCCATGTCTGGTGTTTGGATTATTTGATTCTCAGGAATAGGAAATAAATAATGTTTTTCCTGGAAATCTTTACCGTGTGCAGCCATTGCTTCAGGTGCCTGGCCGGTACGAAGAAGATCAAACCAACGATCGTGTTCAAAAGCAAGCTCCAACCTTCTTTCGTTCCATATTTTTTCGATTAATTCTTGCTGGGCAAGTCCACTTACGGGTTCAAGCTCTACCCTTTCACGTACAAGGTTAAGTGCTTCCGTGGCAGCTTGAAGGTTACCTATCTGTGCTTCTGCTTCCGCCTTTATTAAAAGGATTTCGGCATATCTAAGTACACGAATATTTTTATCTCCATCGCCATCACCAACACTTGCACTAGAATAAGCTTTTTCGCTATAAAGTGGGTTTTCTACAGAGGCACTAACTTCCCGGCCATCCCATAGGGTCTCCCCTGCAAAAATTATTGTGGCATTTTTTCTAATTTCATCGCCTTCGGCATCAAAAGCTTCTACAAGATTTTCAGAAGGAGTATTGAACCCCCAGCCCCAACCGCTGGTACCTCTTGCACCCTGGGTTTGTGAATATTGTTGAACACCATGGGCAATAGCTTCTCCACGCGCCTGTATTTCAAAAATAGATTCCACACCGTTTTCAGAATATTCTCTCCATACATCTTCATAATTTGGTTCCAGGCTATACTCTCCCGAAGAGATTACTCCATTTGCCTGTTCTATAGCTTCATTCCATTCTTCCTGATATAAATGTACCTTAGCCAGTAGCCCTTGAGCTGCACCACGTGTTGCCCTACCTAAATCTTGTGCTGAATATTCACTCTTAGCCGGTAAAACACTAATAGCATCTATTAAATCCTGTTCGATATACTCGTAAACTTGCTCCTGGGTATTCCGGGAAGATAAATCTACGTCCTGATCTACTACTGCTTCACCGTTTACAAATTCTATTTCACCCTGAATAGTAACTCCACCGAAACTTCTTACAAGAAAAAAATAAGTGTAAGCCCTAAGAAATTTAGCCTCTGCAATTAGCCTATCTGTATTAGTACCTCCTTCTTCCTGAGCAAATGCAATAGCATAATTTGCACGGCCTATAGTTTTGTACCAATGTTCCCACATGGTAGCGCTTGAGGGTACGGTACTTGTAAATTCCAAATCATCCAGTAATTGTTTATCAGTCCCTGTATCTGTTGGCGAACTTCCTTTATCTGCATTATCTGAAATTATTTCGGTAATTCCAAGGTAAGCAAATGCATAATCAAATTCAGTAAACATTCCGTAAATCCCAGTCACAAAATCGTCAGGGGTAAAATTCTCGTCTCTGTCTTCTGCATCAATATTTTCCCTGGCATCAACCTCCAGGAACTCTTCACTACAGCCAATACTCATAAAAGCGGCGAAAGTGAAAACTGCTATTTTATATAATCGTTTCATATACGCTATTGTTAAATTTTATAATTGAATATTAAAACCAAACAGGAATGTACTGGTTAATGGGTATGCCGAAAGCTCTATACCAGTGGTTCTATATGGTCCTTGAGCATTGGTGTCATTAGGGTCGTAACCGGAGATTTCCGGGGTAAAACCTGAATATTTTGTAAAAATAAATGGATTCTGAGCTGATACATATACTCTGGCTTTTGAAATAAACCTGGTCATTTCAGGGAAAGTATAACCCAATGTTATATTATTAATCCTAAAGAAATCACCATCTTCCAGGTAGTAATCTGAGGCTCTGGCATCACGATCTGCTCCCGGATTAACATTTGTGCTTCCCGGCCCGGTCCATCTATCATTAAAGACCGATACAGGCACATTTTCACCACCAATCCTTGTATTTAAGAGCGCATTGTAAACCTTGTTGCCTCCTGCGCCATAACCATCTAAGCTAAAGTCCCAGTTTCTATAGTTAAAACCAATATTTAGCCCGTAGTTATATTTTGGTATATAAGAGCCATGATAAGTTTTATCGCGGTCATCTATTACGCCATCGTTATTTTGGTCGGTATACCTTAAATGTCCCGGTCTTGCTCCCCCTATAGAAGCATTATTATCTATTTCTTCTTGCGTTTGCCATACTCCTTCGGCTTCAAATAACCACCAGGAACCTAACGGCTGCCCTTCGGCTAAACGCTTAGTAATTTGCCCATTACCAAGATCTCCACCCAATTGGCCTTCATAATTTCGCTGAACACTTTCAACAGTGTTTTTATTGAATGAGAAATTACTCCCAATACTATAGCTAAAATCCTCTGAAATCTCATCACTCCAGTTTATAGCAAATTCGAAACCTTCATTTACCACTTCTGCTCCGTGATCAAAGAAGTTTGTAGAAAATGTAGAATTCAGTAAGGGACGAACCTCAAGAATAGTATTCTCTGTAGTACGCATATAGTAGTCTAAACTACCCGTTAATTTGTAATCGAATAATTCGTAGTCTAAACCGGCGCTATATTCACTAACAACTTCCCAGCTAAGGTTTTGAGCTGGAGAGCCAATATATGCACCAAATATTAGGTCCTGACCCGGCCCAAACACATAATTTTGACCTCCACTAGCAGGATCGGTAAGAATTTGAGTTGAATTTAGTGGTACATTGGCATTTCCTAATTCCCCCCAAGATCCTCTTAACTTCAAAAAGTTTATGGTTTCGTTATTTGCAAGGAATTCTTCTTCAGTAAGCGTCCACCCTACACCAAGAGCTGGAAATGTCCCCCAGTAATTGGCATTATTTTGAAAAGTACTTGATCCATCACGTCTTAAGGTACCGGTAAAATAATACTTTCTATTAAAGTTATACTGAACCCTTCCAAAATACGAAAGGAAATTTGTTGGGGTTAGATAGGTTTGATTAACCTGTTTATCGTATTGATCACTAGCGTGCTTTAAACTCCAATATTGCTTTTGCTCCGGAACATCCCATGCTCTATAATCATCTCTCATGCCAATTCCTATTTGCTCCTTAGACCCTCCTAAAGTAACATCAAGGTTATGCTTACCAAAATTGGTATTATAATTTATAAAATTATCCCAGTTATATTTATAATTCTCACTAGAATTAAAAGACAGTTCGTTATATGCATATTGTAATTGTTCAGGATTTTGAGCTTTTAAATTTTCAAATTCCTCTACTGTTCTGGTAGGATCACTGTTTAACCAACGTTGCTGAATCGGGTTGTATACCCGGCCCCTTGCAAATTCTTTTCTTGCACCAAACCTAGATGTAAAAGTAATATCGTCGGTAATAGAGAGTTCAGCTGTTACACTTCCCTGTAATCTAACAGAATTAAATCGTTCATTTTGAAAAGCCACATCAGCAACAGGGTTTCCGTGACTGGTTAAATTCCCAATACTTTCCCCGGGCCCTGCTATATATGTTGCTTCGCCGGTAGCTCTGTTATAATAAGAACCTCCATATCTTCCATTTGGATAAAAAACAGGAACCAAAGGAGATTGACGATAGGCAGTATTAAAAGCCCCGTAAGGTTTGCGGTTTTCATTCCTGGTAGAAATATTTAGATTTTGAGTGATTTTTAGGCGATCTTCAAATAACTTAAAGGTATTGTTACCTGTAATTGTAGATCTTCTAAATTTTTGATCTTCCAGCAAGCCTTGCTCTTCATAATAATCGTAACTAAAAAAGTAATTAATATTTTCGCCTCCGCCATTAATATCAAAAACTGTATTATTTACAAAGCCTGTTTGCAGCACCTCGTCATACCAATCTGTATTATACTCTTGCGTTTGGTTTAATTGGTCTCCCCCAATAGCCGCATTTTCTTCGTTAAAGTAAGTAATATACTGACTGGCATTTGCCATCTCAACCTGATTCAGGATTGGTTTGGCACCAAAGAAGCTTCTAAAATTCATTTTTGCTTTCCCAGATTTCCCTTGTTTTGTAGTAACGATTATCACTCCGTTAGCTGCTCTAACACCATAAATTGCTGCGGAAGAGGCATCCTTTAAAAAATCCATAGATTCTATATTAGAAGGACTAATGTTGGTGATATCATTAACAGGAACCCCGTCTACAACATACAAAGGATCACGACCACCCAATGCAGTCCCCAGTCCACGTATTGCAACGGTAGGAGTTGATCCAGGTGCATCACTATTAATAATATTTACACCCGCTACTTTACCTTGCAAAGCCTGAGCAGCATTAGAGGCCGGCTGCCTGGTAATTTCCTCTGAAGCAACCTGACTTATTGCTCCGGTTAGATCTTGCTTTTTCTGACGGCCATACCCAACTACCACCACTTCCTCAAGCTGATCGGTATCTTCTTCTAAGGCAATAGTATAAGTGTTATTAGTACTTATAGTAAACTCCTGCGGAAGAAACCCCAAAAAGGTTACTCGTACCACATCCCCCTCTTCAACATTTTCCAGAGTAAAATTTCCGTCAAAGTCGGTTACATCATAAATTTCTTTATCAATTACCTTTACTTCGGCTCCCGGTAAAGGTATTTCATTTTGGTCCGTTATAACACCTGAAACTGTTTTGCCTTCCTGAGCGAAGCCAAAACCAGATAAAAGGACCATACAAATGGTGAATAATTTTAATTTCATACGGTTCAAATTTTACTGAATTTTAGAAGAAAGATACAACCAAGACCGGTTTTTACGCAAACGATATAGTACACAACTGCTACATCAAAGATATTGCGACTGCAAACAACTATAAATCAACAACATACATATATTTAGAAGTAGTTTTTTAACAGTACTAAAAACCTTTGACGTAGTATTGATGTAGTATTTTTTTGTTAAAATATGGGCTTTAAATAACGAAACTAGTAATTTTTAATGAGGAAATTTGTCAAATTTTCGTTCTTATTTAGTCCCATTTTTTTTCGTAATCTATAACGATGTACTTCCACACCACGAACAGAAATTCCCATTAGAGGAGCAATTTCTTTAGAGGTAAGATTCATTTTTAAATAAGAACAAAGTTTTAAATCCTTACTCGTTAGTTTGGGGTAGGTTTTTAAAATATCCTTAAAAAAATCTTCGTGCAATTCATTAAAATTCGTTTCAAAGACTTTCCATTCATCCTTGTTTTTAATAGCACGATTAATTTTATTTAAAATATGTTTCATTTTAAACTGGTTAGAAAAATTGGTCTTATCCTTACTCAATTCATTTTGAATCTCCATAAGCATCTCATTTTTCTTAGCCGCAACCATTGTAGTATTGGCAAGCTCTTTACGTTTTAGGTTAATCTCATTTACAAGACGCTCTTTTTCTAATTTGTTAATACGCTCCTGATGCTCCTTTTCAAATTTTTCTTCAAGCAAGGATTGATGTTTCCTTAATTTAAGCCGGTTAAACCAATACATAGACGCCAGAATTACCAAAAAACAAAAAACATAGGCAACTTTCATGGCATTTGAGAGATACCAGGGTGGTTGAATCCTAAAACTAAAGCTATTCCTTTTCGCAATATGAGCCTGAGGGCCCATAGCCAAAAGCTCTAATTCATAATCGCCATGACTTAAATTTTGGAGGTTTATAACTCCGTTAACCACCTTACCACTAAGCGTATCTTCACCTTTTAATTTATAATTTAAACCCATGGCCCCAGAAGTCGGAAAAGAAGTGTATACATTTAAATCTCTTGAGTTTTTATAAGCCATTACCGGCTTTTCTCCCAATTCTAAACGCCCTTTTATATTCAAAAATCCTTTTACTTTGGGGGTGCTCACGGGTGTTTGTCCCAAATCTTTTATAAACTTCTTTAAATCTATTCGGGCAAAACCATCATTTAAGACCACATAATATATTGAATCTCCATTCTTTATAATCTTCTCATAATTTTTCACCAATCTATTCCCCAAGCTTTCCGGAGCAATTACTATAGTGTTCTCAAAGTCTGTAAACTTTAAGCTATTATTTTCGGTATCGCTAAACCAATATGAACCTGCATCTTTAAAAAGCATTTTATGTTTTCTAAACGCTTTTAATTCCTCAAAAACATCCAGGGAGTCTTTAAATGGATTATACTTAAACCAACGATCCCCGTTAAATATGGCCAATTGATTATTAATCTTGGAAATGTTGGTATTAATACTATTCCCACCATCGGGCATAGCTATTTTTTTTACAAAATTGGTTTGTGCAAAATTATTATCAAAACCAGCCCTATAAAGACCTTCGTACGGATGCACGGCCCATAGGGTATTTTCATTCTCAAAAACAACATTCCTAACAGGAAAATCCAGGTTATCTAATTGATAAATGCTGTCTTTTAAAGGGTTTAGTTTCCTAAGCCCCGTATAACTACTAATTAAGTAATTACTCGCAGAATAGGAGATTTCATCTATCTTATAACTCCCTGTCGCAGTTTCAACCGGATACAAACTATTTTCTTTAATAAAATATGTCCCGGAGTTATGGTTTACAAATAAAGTATTATTAAGAATTTTTAAATTCCAGGTGTGCCCTTCAGAGCCGTCAATAATCTGAAGTTTGTTATTATTAAAATTATAAACTCCGGTATTACTTGCCAGGTACATTTTAGTTTCGTGAAATTCAAGGTCGTACACCGCACCCAATTCACCCGTATCATCGGTATAGAAGTTAATCGGTGAATCTATTTCAATGCGATCTATTCCGTTATCGAGGCCTAACCAAATATTGCCGTATTTCTCTACAAAACTTAAAACAGTATTATTTTGAAGTCCATTATTCCTATTTAAAATATTGTAACTATTATTCTTTAAATCGTAATTTATAAGGCCATTTTTAACCGTACCCAATAGCAATCTCTTGTTGTCTAAAGCAAGAATATGGTTTAGTTCAGAACGTTTTAACTCATCTTTTAAATTACTATCTCCAAAAGTCGAAAAAGTGTCACCGTTGTACTTATATAAATTATCCTTTGTTCCAATAATTAGATTCTGCCCGCTCACAGCCATATCAACAACTATTTCCCCTTGTAAAAGTTCCTGGTTAGGTATATTCTTCAAATCATTATCGGCACTCAAGATGTGAAGCCCGCTTCTCCCTAATGCCACCAAAAGCTGATTTTTATAAACAATCATTTTATTGCTAATCACATTTTGAACCGGTTCAACGGTATCCTGGCTATATCTATAAATCGCGCCAAAAGACCTAAAATAAATGTCGCCTCTAAATTCAAGAATTTCCCAAAACTCTTCGCTTTGCATTTTATAATCGCCAAGGTTTGGTATTAAAGAGGTATAGTACATTTTACCGGTACTATCTCTTTTCCAGTATCCAAATTCTTTATAAGACCCGGTAAAGATTCGGTCTTTATGTACAAAAACAGATCTAATAATACTACCATTGGGCAAAGGAAAAAGTTCCCATGATTGTCCATCATAGCTAAGTAACCCCTGATTATTGGCAGCATAAATTACGCCTTCTTCATCTACATCAATATCCCAGTTTTGACTAGCTGCATTATAATTAGTAGCCAAATAATTATGTATAGGCGGAGTAAGTTGTTGTCCTATAAGGCTGGAGTACTGCAAAACAAAGAAGAAAGCAGTAATTATATTCAGGATAGAGCGCTTCATAAATTCTATTTGTGCAGTTTTTGTATAGTTATAATTTAAGGCAAAAATACATACTTTTTGTACTTTGGAACTTTCTCAATTTAAAAACATGTTGATATGAAATTAAAAAAGGCGTTTCCCTTAATTTTGGGTTTTATATGTGTAGGTATTTCTATTATTTCCTGTAAGAATAATTCAGAAGAAAAGAAATTAGATAAAGATGAAACAAACAAGCGTCCAAACATTGTTTTTATAATGACCGATGATCATGCTGCGCAAGCTATTAGTGCCTATGGCCATCCCATAAGCAAATTAGCGCCTACGCCAAACATAGATCGTATTGCCAAAAACGGGGTAACCTTTAAAAACAATTTTTGTACAAACTCTATTTGTGGCCCCAGTCGTGCCGTAATACTTACCGGTAAACACAGCCACTTAAATGGATTTAGAATGAATGGTGAAACCTTTGATGGTTCTCAACCCACACTTCCAAAGTACCTTAAGAAGGCAGGCTACCAAACAGCATTGTTCGGAAAATGGCACTTACACGGTTCACCGCAGGGTTTTGACGATTGGAACATTCTTGTAGACCAGGGAAATTATTACAATCCCGATTTCATAAAAAATAAAGATACCACCAGGATTGAAGGATACGCCACAGATATTATCACCGAAATGGGCTTAGATTGGCTAAAGAACAACCGGGATAAAGAAAAGCCTTTTATGCTTATGGTACAGCATAAAGCACCTCACAGAAATTGGATGCCAGCCTTGAGGCATATCAATAAATACGACTCTATTGAATTTCCACTACCAAAAAGCTATTTTTCAGATCACCAGGGACAGCCGGCTGCACAAGAACAATTGCAAACAATCTATAAAGATATGTATGAAGGTCATGATCTTAAAATGACTATAGCAAAAGGCAGCGATTCGCTAAGACATAACCCCTGGAAAACCGATTTTGAAAGAATGACCAAAGAACAAAGGGAAGTCTGGGACAAGTCCTACCAACCTAAAAATGATGCTTTTCACGATGCTAATTTATCGGGAAAAGAACTTGCTAAATGGAAAGGCCAGCGCTATTTAAGAGATTATCTAGCCACCGTAGCCTCGGTAGATGAAGGGGTAGGGAAAATTTTAGACTACCTGGAAACAGCTGGTTTGGCTGAAAACACCTTAATTGTTTACACTACAGATCAGGGATTCTATCTAGGGGAAAAAGGCTTTTTTGATAAACGTTTTATGTATGAAGAATCTCTTGCCATGCCTATGTTAATGCAACTACCCGGTGAGATAGAAGCAGGAAGCGAAATTGATGCTTTAACACAAAATCTAGACTTCGCTCCTACTTTCCTTGACTTCGCCAATGCAGAAATTCCAAAAGAAATGCAGGGCAGGTCTTTTCGTCCTTTACTGAACAATGCCGTTTCAAACAAAGATTTTAGGGATGCAATTTATTACCATTACTACGATTTTCCTGCTTTTCACATGGTTAAAAGGCATTATGGAATTAGAACCCATCGGTTTAAACTTATACATTTTTATGATGATATAGATGTATGGGAAATGTACGATTTACAAGAAGACCCTAATGAGGTAAACAATATCTATAAGCATCCGGATTATGCTAAGATTAGAAAAGATTTACACTCCAGGCTGGATTCTCTTCAGCAGAATTATGGGGTAACCGAGGAAGAATTCGCTACAACGCCCAAAGAGAAGGTAAATCAGGCGTATAGAAATTTTGCGCGAATGGCAGGAGAAAAGCCAGAAAATTATTCCGGATATAAAAAAGAGTAATAAAAAATAACAGTAAATAAGTACTTATTCCTATTTATTGGATTTTTTCCTACATTTGAATCAAATTTCAATAATTATGAGGTTTGATAGAATTAAGGAAAAATTAGAAATTCTGGCCGATGCTGCCAAATATGATGTCTCCTGCTCCAGTAGTGGCAGCAAACGCAGCAATAAAAATAAGGGGCTTGGAAACTCAGATGGAATGGGCATTTGCCATTCCTATACGCCAGATGGGCGCTGCGTTTCCTTGCTTAAAATTTTGCTTACCAACCATTGTATATTTGATTGCGCCTATTGCGTTACACGCCGTAGCAACGATATAAAAAGAGCTGCTTTTAAAGTTCAGGAAGTAGTAGACTTAACTATTAATTTTTACCGAAGAAATTATATTGAAGGCCTGTTTTTAAGTTCGGGGATTTTTAAAAATGCCGACTTTACAATGGAGCGTCTTATACAAGTGGCCAAAAAACTGCGCCTGGAAGAAAACTTTAATGGTTATATACACTTAAAATCTATTCCCGGTGCAAGTGACGAACTAATGAGGGAGGCCGGCCTATATGCCGATAGGCTAAGTGTTAATATTGAAATACCAACGGTTTCCGGACTAAAAAAACTGGCCCCGGAAAAAGATCATTCAGATTTCATTAAACCCATGAACAAGGTGAAAAATGAAATAATTCAATACAATTCAGAAAAAAAACTCATTAAAAGCACTCCCAAATATGCCCCCGCCGGCCAAAGTACCCAAATGATAGTTGGTGTATCAGGCGAAAGTGATCGCGAAATAATGCTTTCGGCAAATTATTATTATAAAAACTATAATATGAAAAGGGTATATTATTCGGGTTATGTACCCATAAGTAACGATCCCAGGCTGCCTTCCCTGGGTTCCCAGGTTCCTATGCTAAGGGAAAACCGTCTTTACCAAACCGATTGGTTAATGCGCTTTTATGGTTTTGATGTAAATGAGTTATTGAACCAACAATTTCCTAATTTAGATGTAGAAGTAGACCCAAAACTAAGTTGGGCACTAAGAAATCAACATCAATTTCCGGTAGATGTGAATAGCGCCGAAAAAGAAATGCTACTAAGAATACCGGGGGTTGGATTAAAATCTGTACATAAAATACTTCAAGCCAGAAAATTTAGAAAGCTCAATTACGATCATTTAAAAGCCATTGGAGTAGCCTTAAACCGGGCACGATATTTTATAATTTGTGATGGTCGTGGATGGGAGAAACAAGATCTGAGCGCGAGCAGAATAAAATCTTTAATCTTACGAAATTCGGCCGGAAAGTTTAGAAAGGAGTACAGCAGCCAATTAAGTTTATTTTAAAATGAATTCACCCAAATGCCTATTGTACGATGGAACCTTTAAAGGTTTACTTACCTGCATTTTCGTAGCTTTTGATGAGAAATTGGAAGTGAATAATATTCTAGCTCCCGGCATTCACAAAACAGATATTTTTGCTGAAAACATTGAAGTAATTACAGACGAAACCAAAGCAAAACGCGTATGGCACGGATTCCAAAAGTTTGCCAACCATCGCAGTCAAAACGCAGTATATCACGCCTACTTGAGTGAGTTACCTAAAATTGAACTTGACATTTTAAGGTATTTTCAACATACCTTTAAATCTAAGGCTAACATTCACGGCGATTTTACAAATAAACACGTTCTAAAAATTGCACAAACCGCTAAAAAGGTAGGAAGAGAGAAACATAGAATGGAAGCCTTTGTTCGTTTTCAGCTAACAAAGGATAAAATTTATTTTGCCAATATTGAACCAGATTTTAACGTACTACCTTTAATTGAAAAGCATTTTACTTCCCGTTATAGCGATCAGCAATGGATTATTCATGACCTAAAACGAAAATTTGGCCTCTATTACGATCTCCAAAAAGCGGAAATAATTCAAATGAATTTCTCAAAAAATCTGTCTTTATCAGAAGAAAAAACACGAATATTTGATACATCAGAGATAGAATTTCAGAAATTATGGAAGAAATATTTTGAAGCAACTACCATTGAATCCCGCATAAACACAAGGCTTCACCTACAACACGTACCAAAAAGATATTGGAGATATTTGAGTGAAAAGAATCCCTTGCATAAATAAAAAATAGTTTACATTTGTTTCTTCAACTAATTAAACAAATTCTAACATGAAAAAATTATTTTTACTGTTTGCAGTTGCAACAATGTCTCTTTCTATCTATTCTTGTAGAGAAACTACTGAAGAAAAAACTGAAGACGCTATGGAGTCTGCAGGTGAAGATTTAGAAAATGCAGCTGAAGAGGCCGGAAACGAAATTGAAGAGGCCGGAAATGAAATCGAAGCAGAGGCTGAAGAAGCTGAAGCTGAAATGGAAGAAGAAATGAACGAAGACGATAACATGTAATCGTCTTACTTCTTAAAAATGCTAAAAGCTGCTTTCCTCAAAGGAAGCAGCTTTTTTTTATTAAACCTAAAAGCTAGATAATGAAAAAGTTACTATTAATTATGGTGGCCGTTTTGGCTATAAGCCTATCTTCCTGTCGGGAAACTACCCAGAAAAAAACAGAAGATGCCGTAGAAGCAATTGGCAAAGACATTGAAGACAATGTAAAAAAAGCCGGTGATAAAGTTAAAGAAGGTACTGAAAAAATTAAGGAAGGTGCTAAGAAAGTAGAAGAAGGCGCTAAAAAACTTGAAAAGGAAATCGATGAAGAAATCGATAATTCCAGAGAACAATAACTAAAAAAGGATTCTAAGTAAGGCTGTTTAAAATTTTGCCCGTAAGGCTAAAAAACAGCCTTATTTTTTGCGTTCAATTACATAATTCACCATAAGTTCTAAAGATTCGCGGTAAGGAGAAGCCGGATATTTTTCCAGGATCACCAAAGCCTCCTGTTGAAACTCTTTCATACGCTTTACGGCATATTCCAGACCTCCCTTATCCTTTACAAACTGAATAACTTCATTTACCCGTTTTTTATTTTTATTATGGTTCTTAACCGAATTAATTACCCAGGCTTTTTCCTTTTTGGTAGAATTATTCAGGGCATAGATTAATGGCAACGTCATTTTCTGTTCCTTAATATCTATTCCAGTGGGCTTTCCTATTTTCTCATCACCATAATCAAAAAGATCGTCTTTTATCTGAAAAGCCATTCCTATTAATTCCCCAAATTTTCTCATTTCGGCAACCGCATTAGAATCGGGCTTTACCGACGCAGCACCTAAACTACAGCAAGCAGCGATAAGAGTAGCCGTTTTTTGCCTAATAATATCGTAATAAACTTCTTCTGTAATATCGAGTCTTCTAGCTTTTTCAATTTGCAACAACTCCCCTTCACTCATTTCCCTTACGGCAACTGAGATAATCTTCAATAAATCAAAATCGTTGTTATCTATAGAAAGCAACAAACCTTTAGAAAGTAAATAATCGCCCACCAAAACGGCAATTTTATTCTTCCACAAAGCATTTATACTAAAGAACCCCCGGCGACGGTTAGAGTCATCTACCACATCGTCATGAACCAAGGTGGCCGTATGTATAAGCTCTATTACTGAAGCTCCCCTATAAGTACGTTCGTTTACCTCGCCTTCTGAAACCATTTTGGCTACCAGGAAAACAAACATAGGTCGCATTTGTTTTCCTTTACGGTTTACAATATAATGAGTTATTCTATTAAGAAGTGCCACTTTAGAAGACATGGCTTCGAGGAACTTTTTTTCAAAAAGCTCCATCTCTTTCTCTACTGGAAGTTTTATTTGGGAAATTACTTTCATTAAGCCAGCAAAGATAATTATTTATACAGAATATTCAGTGATGCTTTTCTGCCAAAATCAAGATTATGAGCTAAGTTTGAGAGCTTATAAAAAAATAAAGCCTTAAGGAAGCTATGCCGACTTATTTGCCAACTGACCACAAGCAGCATCTATATCTTTTCCACGAGATCTTCTAACGGTTACCGTAATTCCATTACGCTCTAAAATTTCCTGGTACATATCTGTAGCCTTAGACGAAGCCTGTTGAAAGCTACCATCGTCTATTGGGTTATACTCAATCAAATTCACCTTGCACGGCACATAATTGCAGAACCGAACCAGGGCTTCGGCATCCTTTCTTGTGTCATTAATATCCTTCCAAACAATATACTCGTAAGTAATTCGGCTTTTGGTTTTAGAGTACCAGTACTCTAAAGACTCCCTTAAATCGTTTAAAGGAAAGGTTTCATTAAAAGGCATTATTTTGGTTCGAATCTCATCGGTTGCAGCGTGCAGAGAAACAGCAAGTTTTATCTTGGCTTCGTCATCTGCGAGTTTTTTAATTATTTTAGGCACGCCCGATGTAGAAATCGTAATTCGCTTTGGGGACATGCCCAAACCTTCGGGAGAGGTGATTTTTTCGACCGCTTTCATCACATTCTTGTAGTTCATAAGCGGTTCTCCCATCCCCATAAACACAATGTTGCTCAAGGGCCTGTCAAAATACAACCGGCTTTCATTGTCTATAGCAACTACCTGGTCATAAATCTCGTCAGGATTTAGGTTACGCATTCTTTTTAAGCGAGCAGTTGCACAAAATTGGCAATCTAAGCTACAACCAACCTGAGAAGAAACACAAGCTGTAGTTCTGGTGGCGGTAGGAATTAACACCGATTCTACGGTGAGCTGATCGTGCAGCTTTACCGCATTTTTAATAGTACCGTCGCTACTGCGCTGCATACGATCTACCCGAATATGGTTTATCACAAAATTTTGGTCTAACATCTTTCGGGTAGCTTTGGAAATATTGGTCATTGCCTCAAAACTATGGGCCCCTTTGCTCCAAAGCCATTCATAAACCTGACTTCCACGAAAAGATTTATCGCCATTGGCAACAAAAAATTCCTGAAGCTGGGCCTTGGTAAGTGCTCGTATATCTTTCTTCTTGTTTTTCACGCTGCAAAAGTACTAAGAATTAAAGGATTTTTTAGTTAAGCCAAAGCTAAGTGTTTTAGATTGTGGCAATAACAAAGCTTAAAGTTAGAAGCCTGTGGATTAATACGGCTTTTGAAAGTTACGTAATACGTAAGATTTATCGTTATAAAATAAAGAGCCACGAATTCATCAAATAACTTAGTGAATTCGTGGCTTAAGATTATATTAAACAAAAACTAGATAATCAACATCGCGTCTCCGTAAGTATAGAAACGATACTTTTCCCTTACTGCTTCTTCATATGCACGCTTCATAAAATCGTGACCTGCAAAAGCAGAGATCATCATAAGAAGTGTAGATTTTGGTGTATGGAAATTAGTAATCATACAGTTTGCTATGCTAAAATCGTAAGGAGGAAAGATAAATTTATTGGTCCAGCCACTAAACTCATTTAATGTATGGTTTGAAGACACCGAGCTCTCCAACACACGCATTACTGTTGTACCCACGGCACAAACCCGTCTGTTTTCAAGTTTCGCTTTATTGATAGTTTCAGTAGCTTTCTTTTCTATAAATGCTTCTTCAGAATCCATTTTATGCTTACTAAGGTCTTCTACCTCAACCGGGCTAAAAGTTCCTAAACCAACGTGTAAAGTAACTTCAGCAAAATCTACTCCTTTAATTTCCAAACGCTTTAAAAGATGTTTAGAAAAGTGTAGTCCTGCGGTTGGCGCTGCTACAGCTCCCTCTTTTTTAGCATAAATAGTCTGGTAACGCTCCTGGTCTTCAGGTTGTACATCTCGTTTTATATATTTTGGAAGTGGCGTTTCCCCCAGCTCTTTTAGTTTTTTCCTGAAATCTTCGTAAGAACCATCGTAAAGAAAACGAAGGGTCCTTCCACGAGAAGTAGTATTATCTATAACTTCTGCTACCAGGCTTTCGTCGTCACCAAAATACAATTTGTTTCCAATTCTAATTTTTCTAGCCGGGTCTACCAGTACATCCCAAAGCTTGGTTTCCGGATTTAATTCTCTTAATAGGAAAACTTCAATTCGCGCCCCGGTTTTCTCTTTATTCCCATATAAACGTGCAGGAAACACCTTGGTATTATTAAGTACCATGACATCTTCTGGCTCGAAATAATCTAGAATATCTTTAAATTGTTTATGCTCAATTGTTTGTTCTTTTCGGTTTAGAACCATAAGCCTTGCTTCATCTCTGTTCTCTGAAGGATACTCGGCCAAAAGTTCATTCGGAAGTTCAAAATTGAAGTGTGAAAGTTTCATTCCCATAATTGAATTTTTAGAAGGCGCAAATATACAATCTCAAGATAGGGGTTGTCAAGTATTTAAGCGTTTATTTAAAAAATGCCTTTCATTTAGCACTTTCTCAGCTTAAAATTGAGTTTTTCAAAATCTTCCCAAAACCCGGGATAAGATTTTGACACCACTTCGGCATCTTCAATCTTAAAAGGAACTTTAAGTCCTAAAGGCGCAAAAGCCATGGCCATTCGATGATCGTTATAAGTGGCAACCGACACGTTTTCTTCAAAATCTTTTTTCGGAAATAATTCAAGGCTATCCTGGGTAATCTCTACCTGGCTACCAAATTTCTCAATCTCTGCTTTTAAAGCCTCCAACCTATCGGTTTCCTTAATTTTCAGGGTATGTAAACCGGTTAAATAACAAGGCACCTCCAGCGCTAAACAGGTTACCGCAATGGTTTGCGCAATATCAGGTGAATTTTGAAGATTTTCCTTTATATGCTTTGGTTTCGTACCGGGCTTTTTGGATAAAATAATATGATTATCTTCAAATTTAGTACTTACCCCAAATTGCTTATAGATATTAGAAAGGCAAGAATCTCCCTGTAAACTGGTTTCTCTATAGGTGCTTAATTTAAGTTCGGCTGATTCGCTTATGGCAGCAAGACTATAGTAGTAGGAAGCAGAACTCCAGTCTGATTCTACTGCCAAGCTTTGATCTTTTAATTGTTTTGCAGGTTCAATTTTAATAGTGTTCCCCTCAAAAACTCCTCTTACTCCGGCTCTTTGCAAAAGCTCTAAAGTCATTTTAATATAAGGGGTAGACGTAATTTCACCTTGTAAATTAATTTCAAGTCCGTTAGGCAAAGAAGGTGCAACCAGCATTAAAGCCGAAATATATTGACTGCTAATATTGGCTTCCAGACTTACTGTTTTTGCCGTAATCTTTTTACCCTTAATTCTAATTGGCGGATAACCTTCATTCTTTTCATAAGAGATATCGGCACCCATTGTTTTAAGGGCATCTACCAATAGTTTAACCGGGCGTTCTTTCATTCGTTTACTACCGGTTAAAACTACTTCCCTACCTTCTAAAGTGGCAAAATAGGCCGTTAAAAAACGCATAGCAGTACCGGCATGATGAATATCAATTAACTCACCTTCACTCTTAAGTGCCTTTTGCAAATAATGGGTATCGTCACTATTTGAAAGGTTGCTTATTTTTAAGTTTGGAAATAAAGCCTGAAGGATTAACAAGCGGTTAGACTCACTCTTAGATCCGGTTATATTAATATTAGCCGACAGATTTTCCTGGCTATTTGATATCTCTAAATTCATGAATTAACAGTATTAGCTTTTTGAATCTTTTTTGTTTTTTCCTCTAAACTGCCCAAATGAGATAATAAACCCATAAGCAAAAGCGGCAAAAAACTGCCCGAGGATAAACCTGAACAACTTTCCGTTTTCGGTTCGCTCGGTAAAATAGGCTTTAAAATGAAAGCCTCCATATTCAAACAGCATACTTACAATATCATAGACAATAAGAAAGCCCAGACCAAGAAACAAAACCGATTTCCAGAAGGCTTTTTTAGAGATCATCTCTTTGAATTTCATTATTTTAACTTTTGATTATTATGATGCCTGTCGTGATCCCTTTTTGTTTTTAGATCTAATTTTTTATCAAAAGCTTCCTGTAGATCAACTCCGGTTTGATTGGCAAGACAGAGCACCACAAACATAACATCTGCAAGTTCTTCCCCTAAGTCCTTTTCTTTATCTGATTCCTTTTCACTTTGCTCCCCATAACGTCTCGCAATAATTCGGGCTACCTCCCCTACTTCCTCGGTAAGTTGCGCCATATTGGTAAGCTCGTTAAAATACCGAACCCCATGTTCTTTTATCCAATCGTCTACTGCTTTTTGAGCGTGTTCTATGTTCATATTATTTCTAAGATTTTGACAAAACTATGGCTTCTGAATGTTTATTCACCATTTCAGCATAGAAATTTTTAAGCGCTTTATAGTCCTGTGCAATATAAACCATATCATTCATATCTAAAGAAGATTCTACCCTTAAAAATTTCCCATTTAAGGTTGCCACAAACTTAAAAACACCCGCCCCTTCTTTTAAATTAACGATAGCACTTTCGGGCAGAGATTCTACTTTATAACCATCGGGAATTAAAATATTTATAATCTTATCATTACTGGTTGGAAAGTCAAAAAATATGGGGTAGTTACGATCTTCCCCTTTAAACGGATTTTCGTGTAGCCCGGCAAAAACCATAGGTTTTAAATATATCTTCCCATTTATCTCCTCCATCTCATCCCTTAATTCAAAGTTATAAGTTTGCCTAATGTTTTCCCCAATGGCTTTTTCTTTCGAAATATCCAGCCCCGAAACCACTATGTTCCCTTTATCTTCCTCCAGGATTTTTAGGTAATCCTTCTCAGCCAATCCAACATAACGATCCCTAAATTCTTTCGCATGCAGACCGCTTAAATCTCTTACCGATTTCCCTTTTAAAACCATGTTATCGTCAAATTGCATATTTAACATGGTTGTGTTCTGTGATTTTGCGTTAGGCATTAAACTCACCCAACCTGAAGTTCCATCTTCCCTTATAATTCTTCCCTGCCAGTTCATAGCCCTTGCCGGAAGCTCTCCTATTGCCGCATTCTTGTCTGTAGCGTCTAATAACAAAATATTATCCTCATTTTCTACAGCAGCTATCACATAATTAAAACCGTTTCGTGTAGGAAAAATTGGGATACCATGAGATTTGGTGCTTACTAAGACAGGGTTAGCATTAAAGCCGGCATATCTTAACATGCTCACTAATAATAAATTTATATCTCCCGTGTTTCCTTTTTCATCCTTATAAGCCGTTCTTGTTCCACTCTCTGCTTGAAAGCCTACGAAATCATTCCAGGCAATTTTACTCTTAACATACATAAAGATTTTAGCTAGTTTTTCAGCATTATCTTTAGATCCGGCAAGTAGTTCATCTAAGTCCTCATCAAAGAAGCCGGTTCTATTTACCTCTTGTTTTAAACCGGCATCATTATAAATGCTTTTAGCAACATCTTCCCAGGTACTGGCAAAACTTTCTATTGGTGAATTAGGAAATTTAGTGTATTGTAATTCCCACCTTAAATATGCTGCATAGTTTTGTAAATAATCTACATAAACTTCTTTCTTCAAAGGAGGAATATCATCTTTCTGAAACTTATAAAAATCCAGCAAATAGTCTAAACTACGCTGTTTATAATCTGTTTGAACAGTTCTTCCGGTGGTTCTGGTTTTTTGGGAGTAATTATAAGTAAAGCTCTCTTTAGTTTTATCGATAGGAAAAACTATGGGCGATTTAGGATTATAATGCATTCTAAAACCAAAAAATTCAGGAATTTTAATCTCGGCTTCCAATCTATTCACCGGAATTTCAAACTGAAGCGGCACATCGTCAATAGATGTCACAAATGGGGATCTTATAGTATACGTATATTCTATAACACTACCTTCGCTTACCGCAGGCATAGTGAATTTTGTCTTTAGTTTATATTTATTAGTTTCTTCTTTAAAAACACCATTTCTTTTTAGCTTTTCTTCAACAAGCTTCCCATCTACAATATTATAGGTATACCCTTTAATAGCACTGACCTCTTCACTTTCTGATCCGTTTTGATATCCGGTTATTGTTTTATTTGCCCAGTCAAGACCCTCTTTATTATATATTTTAATACGTTCGTGTACCACGGTAACGAGCGTCAAACCGGTATTTTTTCTAATATCATAATAGACCAGGTGCTTTCTAAACAATACAGCCGCATTGGCCTCTTTATACTTTGGATGTTCTTTTTCAAGCACCTCTTCTTTGGATACCTTTCCGAATTTGTAATCCTGTGCCTGAAGTAAACACACCGAAAATAAACTAACAATAAGAATGTAAAAATGTTTCATAATATGATTAATTACTAACTAAAACTGCTTTTTGATTGGTATAAGATTTAATTTGGTTCATAAACTCCCTATACGAATTATACGCTGAACTTTTCCAGTTCCCCTCTTCCAAAATCAGTATTCTTTTTACATCTAGTTTGGTCTCATCTTCCTCTACAATACTGGTTTCCATAATTAGTTTACCGTATTCATTTTCGATGGTTATGGGCTCCGGAATTGACTCTACTTTAAACCCTGCCGGTAAGGTAAATTGAAAGTGATCTTTATAAGTCTTCCCCCTTTCAATTACCAATGGATGTTTACGAGATTCATTTCTGGGTAAATTAAAAGTTTTTGCTTTTAAAAAATTAACAGGCACCAGTAATCGGTTACCAGCTTGCATAGCCAGTTTAGCCCCTTTAATCTTTAGCTTTTCGGTAAACACAATTGAATCCCTATCATTCTCAAAAGCAATTTTATCAAATTGTAATTCTCGTAGATGCCCCCAATTTTCCCGGTAGTATATTTTTTGATGATCATTTTTTAGACTTTCAATACTATAGATATCACCATACGGGATTCCGTGGTTTTTACGCGTAATTTCAGCTAAAAAACCACCAGATTCATCCAATTGAATTTCCACAAAACTTTCCCTAAGGTTGGCAGCAGTAGCATAATTTGGAGTACTTATTATCTCCCCACCATCTTCGGTTATTTTTAAAACCTTTCTATCATCGGTAAAATCGCCCAAATAGTTAAACGGATTAGTTTGACTGGTACACTCCAACCATATATCTTCTTCTGCCAATGGCAAATTCAGGATTACATGATTGCCCTGCATGGAGGCAAATTCAGGGTCTATATTATTTTTATCGCCGCCATAAACCACTGTATAGTACGAAGGTATTCCCTGCGATTCTAAAAGAGCCTTGGTGTAATTAGTTAAGGCTTTACAGTCGCCGTAGCCCAATTCATCCACCTCTTTGGCAAGCATTGGCTCCCAGCCACCAATTCCCAATTGTACACTTATATACCGTGTATTTTCCTGAACATAATTATAGATAATCTCTGCTTTTTCCCTGTTAGAAACTGCATTTGAAGTCAACTCATTAAGTTTTAAAATAGTTTCCCGCGGAAGTTCCATTTTCTCCTTCAATAAATACTCATACTGCCATTTACCTAATTCTTTCCAATTAGAAGCTTTTCCTTCTACCCCAACCAGTGCAAATTCATTTAAAGCAACTAACACCCTGGGGGCATAAGTTGAAAGATTAGGACTAAAAACTTCACTTTTTACTGCAGAAATATTCCTCACCTCATAATTTAAACCTGCACCAGTATTTTGTTTTTTAAGCTCTAAGCCTTCCAGGTTTCTTTCTTCAAACCTAAAGGGAATAGCATTTGGGTTAATTAATTTATAAGAAGATTTTTCTACGCTTAAATTATAGTTCTCCAGGGGATTCCATGACTGAATAAATATTGTGGAGTTTGTTTCTATCTCACTTTCGTAAGCAATTGTTATTGGATAATCTTTAATAGTATAGCTTAAGTAACTTAATCTATTATCGCTATAAAGCGTATTAGAACCTATAAGGCTACGATCCTGAAAATCTCTTTTCTTTATTTTCTCTATCTCTTTCCCCTTACTATTGTAAACAATAGCCTCCTGAGATTTTATCTTACTGTGGTCATCGTAAAAATCATAGGCACCTATGTGTTGCTCACCATATTCGTTGAACACGGTTACCACACGCTTTGTTTTAACCCTCATCTTATCTTTAGAAAGAACTGAGATTTCTATAGATTGATTTCGTACTACAGAATTGGCATTGGATAGTAAATTTGGCTCAATGGAAGATATGGCATAGTCCTGACCAAAAATCAAGGAAGGAACTATTTGAATAACTACAAATAGAAACAATAAAATTTTGCGCATTTATCGAATGTGATGAATAATAAATCCGCAAGATATAAATTTTTAACTAATTTTAACTTTTATTTTTAGAATCCACTATTATCGTAACCGGGCCGTCGTTAATTAACTCTACCTTCATATCGGCACCAAACTCTCCACTCCCAACCGGTTTCCCTAAACTTTCTTCCAGTTTTTTAATGAATTTCTCATATAGCGGTACAGCAATATCTGGTTTTGCAGCTTTAATAAAACTGGGCCTATTACCCTTTTTAGTAGAAGCGTGCAGGGTAAACTGGCTTACCACAATAGCATCACCACCTACATCTAATAAAGACAGGTTCATAGCTTCATTTTCGTCATTAAAAATGCGCATTTTTACTATTTTATTACAAAGCCAATCTATATCTTCCTGAGTGTCTTCAGCCTCAATTCCCAGTAAAATTAGAAGTCCCTTCTGCATTACTGCATTAATCTCATGGTTAATTTGCACCGAAGCTTTTGAAACTCTTTGTAATACTACTCTCATTTTTTTGGATAAATATCTGTTCTATAATTGTCTTCCTCGTCTTCCATAATCTGCAAATAACTTTTATAGCGGCTCCAGGCAATCTCTCCATCTTCAAGAGCATCCTTTACCGCACATTTTGGCTCTTCCAGATGTAGACAATTATGAAATTTACAATCTTGTTTAAGTTTAAAAAATTCAGGGAAATAATCTCCCAGTTCTTCTCGTTCAATTTCCACCACTCCAAAGCCTTTAATTCCCGGTGTATCAATAATTCTGGCATCAAAACCAAGATCAAACATTTCAGCAAAAGTAGTGGTATGCTGTCCTTGTTTATGTTGTTCTGAAATCTCTGAGGTTTTTAAATTTAAACCGGGCTCTATAGCATTCACCAAAGTAGATTTACCAGTACCACTGTGGCCTGCAAACATACTGGTCTTACCGGTCATCATCTCTTTTACCTTGTCTACATTTTTACCTGTTTTAGCTGAAACACCTATACAATCGTAACCGGCACTTCTGTAAATTGCCGCAAGATATTTCACTTCTACAAGTTCATCTTCATTGTAAGTATCTACCTTATTAAAAAGCAATACGGCTTTTACCTGATAGGCTTCGGCAGTCACCAAAAACCGATCTATAAAAGTGGTAAGGGTAGGCGGGTTATTTAAGGTAATTAATAAAAAAACCTGATCTATATTGGCTGCAATTATATGAGTTTGCTTAGAAAGGTTAACAGATTTTCGAATAATATAATTTTGCCGTTCCTCAATCTCTTTAATCACGCCCTGTGCCTTGCTTTCTTTATCTTCAACATCAAACTGCACACGGTCTCCCACAGCAACCGGGTTGGTACTTTTAATACCTTTAATTCTAAATTTTCCTTTAATACGGCAATCGTAAAACTTTCCAGCTTCACTTTTCACCTGGTACCAGCTTCCGGTAGATTTATAAACGGTTCCTATCATTCACATTATGGTTTTTTAAGTGGCTGTTTGAAAATTCTAATTTTCGTCAAACTGAACTTGCTTCAGCTTCTAATATCTTAACAATTTAGATCCTGAAACAACTTCAGGATGACGTCCATAAGTCAACCTTCAAACAGCCACTTTGCTAAAATAGCAAAAGCAGTTTTTACTATTTGCTTTTAAACCAAAAATCATGGAAAACAAGATTCTAAGATTTCATGATTTTCTCCTGGTGATTAATAGATTCCTGGTGAACAGCTTTAAATAACCTTAAGATAAATTCTTCGCTCAAACCGTGTTGCTCTCCTTCAAGCACCATTTTTCCAAGAATTTCATTCCATCTTTTGGTTTGTAATACAGAAACGTTTTGGGCTTTTTTAACCTGGCCAATTTCATCAGAAATCTTCATTCTTTTTGAAAGTAGTTCAATTAACTGGTTATCGGCCACATCAATTTTAGCTCTTAAAGTGCCTAGTTTATTTTGAAACTCTTCACTTTCAGAAATTTCTTTTCTAATCTGCAAGTCTTTCATAATTTGAATAAGTGTTGCAGGGGTAATTTGTTGTGCAGCATCACTCCAGGCATCGTCTGGCGTATGGTGGGTTTCAACCATAATTCCGTCGTAATTAAGATCAAGTGCCGTTTGGCAAAGATCAAAAATAATATCTCTACGTCCTGCAATATGCGAAGGATCTAAAATTAACGGTAGATCTGGAAATTTATTCTGAAGTTCAATTGCTATTTGCCATTCCGGGTTATTTCTATATTTGGTTTTTTCGTAAGCAGAAAATCCACGGTGAATAACTCCTAAATTCTTAATGTCCTGGGTATACAATCTTTCAACTGCTCCCAACCAAAGAGAAAGGTCTGGGTTTACAGGGTTTTTCACCAATACGGTTTTATCGGTGCCTTTTAGCGCTTCAGCAATTTCCTGTACAATAAAAGGAGAAACCGTTGTTCTTGCGCCTATCCAAAGAATATCTACATCATTTTCTAAAGCAAGATCTACATGATGTGGGTTTGCTACCTCAGTTGAAGTTAACATGCCGGTTTCTTCCTTTGCTTTTTTCAACCATTTTAAGCCTAAAGCTCCCACACCTTCAAAGTTTCCCGGTCTGGTTCTGGGCTTCCATATTCCGGCACGTAATACGGTAGCATCAGTATCTTTTAATTGGTGTGCGATGTTTAAAACCTGCTCTTCGGTCTCTGCACTACAGGGTCCTGCAATTACTAACGGATGTTCTAATCCGAAAGCGTCTAGCCAGCCTCTTAATTCTTTCTTGTTTTCCATAATTTAAAATTTAGTTATGATTTATTAGTTTATTCCGTTTAAAATTGATTTAATATGATTGGTGCGTTGCATCTCGTTATACACCTCCTGAAAATCATCATTTTCAAGCAAATCCCTAAAATGTGTAAGATTATTGATATACTCGGTTAAAGTCTCCAGAACATTGCTTTTATTTTCCCTGAATATGGGCGACCACATTGCGGGGGAACTTTTTGCCAGTCTTACCGTAGAGGCAAATCCGCTACCCGCCAAATCAAATATATCCCGCTCATTACGTTCTTTTTCCAATACTGTTTTACCCAACATAAATGAACTTATGTGCGATAAATGTGAAACATAAGCTATATGCCTATCGTGAGACACAGGATCCATGTACCTAATGCGCATTCCCAATTTCTGAAAAATATCGAGTGCCCGTTCCTGAAGCTTAAAAGCTGTTTTCTCTACCTCGCATATAATATTGGTCTTTTTTCTGTAAAGATTAGCAATTGCTGCCTCCGGGCCAGAAAATTCTGTACCCGCAATAGGGTGAGCTGCCAAAAAATTCCTCCTATTCTTATGATTGGCAATTTCCTTACAAAGCCCTGCTTTAGTAGAACCTGCATCAAAAACCAGGGTATTATCACCCACTAAATCCAAAACCCGGCTTACTACATTAGTAGCAGCATCTACCGGCACTGCTACCAAAACTACATCGGCTTGCGGCGTATCTTCTATTTTTGCAATATGATCTATAATCCCAAGGGTTTTCGCCTTTTTAAGGTTTTTGGCATCGGCGTCACTACCATAAATTTCGGCTTCTGGAAAAGCCGATTTAATATCTATGGCAAACGAACCGCCTATAAGGCCTATTCCTATAATTTGAACCTTCATTGTTTTATCCTTTTTATAGCGCGTTCTATATTTTCTTCGGAAGCACAAAGGGAAAACCTAATATAGGCTTCGCCATTACTACCAAAAATAAAACCCGGTGCAGTAAAAATGTGGTATTTATTTAGCAGAAAATCTACAAAAGATTCGGCGTTTGTTCCCTTCGGAACCTTTGCCCAAACAAACATTCCTGTTTGATCTTTTTCGGGTTCACACTCTAAAGCTTCCGCCAGCTCCAAAACTTTTTCTTTCCGACTTTGATAAATTTTATTCTGTTCAGAAAACCAATCTTTATTTAAACGTAAAGCTGCTGCTGCACCGGCCTGAAGCGGATAAAACATACCGCTATCCATATTGGTTTTAACTTTTAAAACTGTATTCAAATTTCTTTCGCTGCCACAAAGCATTCCTATTCGCCAGCCGGCCATATTAAAAGTCTTGCTCAACGAATTAAGCTCTAAAACCACTTCCCTGGCCCCTTCAGCTTCTAAAATACTTTTTGGGTGCTCGTTTAAGATAAAACTATAAGGATTGTCGTTTACAATTAAAATATTATGGGTTTTAGCAAAAGTTACAAGTTCTTCAAATAAACTTTCGCTTGCAGAAGCACCGGTAGGCATATGCGGATAGTTAACCCACATTAATTTTACTTTGCTTAAATCTTTTTTGGCCAGTTCTTCCAAATTTGGCAACCAGTTTCCTTCAGCATTCAAATTGTAGTAAACAGCCTTGGCACCTACCAGTTCGGTAACCGAGGAATAGGTTGGATACCCAGGGTTTGGAATAAGTACTTCATCGCCCTCGTTTAAAAAGGCCAGGGAAATATGGGTAATTCCCTCTTTACTTCCCATAAGCGGAAGGATCTCAGTTTCGGCATCAAGTGAAACCTGATAATAATTTTGATAAAATTCAGCTATGGCATTTCTAAAATCGGCGGTACCTTTATAAGGCTGATATTGATGTGCACCGGTATTTACCAGTGCCTCATTTAAAGCCGAAATCACCTGTTGGGGTGGTGCCAAATCTGGACTACCAATACCCAGGTTAATAATATCTTTCCCGGCAGCCGCCATAGCACGCACCTCTCTTAACTTTGAAGAAAAGTAGTACTCCTTTACACTATCTAATCTCTTGGCCTGCTCTATCATTACAAACTATTTTTGTAGGTTCCTAAAATTGTTAATCGCTCGGTCATCACTTCCAAAATATCCATAGCCTTTTTAAATTCTATATAATCTTCAAAGATTACATCTATAAAAAATGAATATTTCCAGGGAAATTCTATAATAGGCATACTCTGGATCTTGGTCATATCCAGATTAAAATCCCTTAAAATATTTAGTACCGAAACCAGGCTGCCTCGTTTACTTTCCAATTCAAATTTTAAAGATGCTTTATCTATTTTATCGCCATTAGGCTCTTTCTTTTTTGTGCTTAAAATCAAAAAACGCGTTGCATTGCTTTTTTTGGTATGAATACTTTCAGCCAAAATATCCAACCCAAACAACCGGGCTGCTGCCTTACTGGCTACCGCAGCGACTTTTGTGCTTCCCTTTTCTGAGATTCTTCGTGCCACTTCAGCAGTATCTGCATCTTCAATAAGTTTAATATGCGGATACTTTTTAAAAAATTCCTTACACTGTAAAAGTGCCATGGGATGTGAATAGACTTTTTTAATATTCTCTATTTTTTGTCCCGGCATTGCCATAAAATTCATGTCTATGGGAATATAATGCTCGCCAACCACTTTTAAGTTATTCTCATCTATAAGTGCATAATTTGGTAAAATTGAACCCGCAATAGAATTTTCTATGGCCATTACTCCCTCTTTAGCTACACCGGTCACCAGGCTTTTAGTAAGTTCTGCAAAAGACATACATTCTAAAACCTCAACCTCTTTATGGTAATATTCCTGGGCTACCAAATGGTGGAATGAGCCCTGCACTCCCTGTATTGCGATAATTTTATCCATTAATCTTTAATTAAATCTCAAAATTGTGTAAAAAAAAAGCCCCGATATTTATCGGGACTTTTTTATATAATTTCTTACTTAACTACATAGCATTCCCGTTCCTATCTCTGAAATAGAAATAAAAAAAATAAAATGCGTTCCAGTTAAATGCGTGATTCATTGTTTCTTTGTTATGCGGCTAAAGTAGAATATAATTCTTTAACGAAAAATCTTTTCTCAAGTTTTTTTTAAGTTTACAAAGCTTTTTATAGACTTAATTTTTTTTCCACAAATAAATCGAAAGATTTGCAATAAGACTTTGATAAGATTACCTGCAATTCCGAAATCTACAAAGCCCTTTATAGGTTACCACAAGCGGCAGACTAATTTTGACTGTTTTAGGTGATTTAAAAATCCTTACTTTTGAAAAAAAGCTTGTTATGTCTATTCATGTTCAGGAAATCTCAAAGTTTTATAACGAACAAAAAGCGCTGGATGCTGTTTCTTTTAAGCTGAATAAAGGAGAAATTGTTGGTTTTTTGGGACCCAACGGCGCCGGAAAATCTACTTTAATGAAAATCTTAACCGGTTATTTAAGCCCATCGGCAGGCACGGCTAAAATAAATGGAATTTCCCTTGAAGACGATTTACATAAAATTCAGCAGCAAATAGGCTACCTCCCCGAACATAATCCTTTATATACAGAAATGTATGTGCGGGAATACTTAGAATTTAATGCCAGAATCTACAAGATAAATAAATCCCGAGTTGAAGAAGTGATTGAACTTACCGGGCTAAAACCGGAAGCCAACAAAAAGATAGCACAGCTCTCTAAAGGATACAGGCAACGGGTTGGCCTGGCAACAGCTTTGCTACACGATCCCCAGGTTTTAATCCTGGACGAACCAACTACAGGTCTAGACCCTAACCAATTAGTAGAAATTAGAACACTTATTAAACAAATTGGAAAAGAAAAAACAGGCAAAACCATATTTCTATCTACTCACATTATGCAGGAAGTAGAAGCTGTTTGCGACCGTGTAATTATTATTAACAAAGGTGAAGTGGTAGCCGACAAAAACTTAAAAGACTTACGGGAAGAAAATGAACAGGTTATTTTCGTAGAGTTTGATTACCGGATAGAAAACATTGCATTACAAAGACTACCCCATCTAAAGTCTGCAAAAAACGTAGGCGGATTTGCCCACGAACTTACATTTGATACTAAAAAAGACATGCGCCCGGCTGTATTTGATTTTGCACACAATAATGGGTTAAAAGCATTGCAGTTAAATCAAAAGACAAAAAACTTAGAAAGCTTATTTGCTGAACTTACTCAAAAATAAGTCTTCCGGTATAGTGCTGTTCAACATCTACTATGGGCGGAAGATTTTTTGATATAATATCACCAAATCCAAAAATAACTCCCTTTAAAGATTGCTGCGGATTCACAATTAACTTGTTGGTACCGCGGTGCAACACATCATAATGCTGTACAGTTAAATCACCGGCTTCCAACCTACCGTCCCCATTGGCAAAAAACAGGTTAACATTGGTAGCTTTTCCGCTAAGGAAATAATTAGAAATATTATCGTTGGTAATTCTTAGGTTCTCAACCTCCAAATCTAAAATAAAATCGCCATTTGTATGAATATTGGGATCTTCCTCCTGGTTAAAAGAACGCAACCAAAGTTCAGGGAATTTTAAAGTTCCCATGCTTTCTATACTGCTTCCACTACTATTCTGTAACCAATTTAAAGTAGGTGTAGTTACATAAATTTTAGTGATTTCATAATCCCGAAAAAGATTACAGGAGTTTTCGTTTCTAAGCTGAAGCCTATTGTTTTCTACTTCAGCATATACTTTTTCCTTTAAATTTTCACCGGTTTCAATCTTCACTTTATATTCATCACCTTGTTCAAGGAAGAGCTTTACCCGTTCATAAACTATAATTTCCTCGAAAGCATCTACAACAAACTCTTCAGCAATAATCTTACCTGAAGTTTTTATACAGGTAGGCGCATCTTCAGCATTACATCCTAAAAAGATAAAAAGTAAGATCGATATTCCTAAAACCTGTTTTTTCATAAGCGATATCCTATAGAAAGTTCTACAGCTTCTGCGTTGGCATAATGCGATCTAACTGTTAGTGAAGCCCATAAATCTTCGGTAAGTTTTCTTTGTAAACCAATGCGGTTATATAACTGATCTACAAAATGCTCGTAGGGGTAATAGGCATAATAGCCCAAATGCGTAATTACCGATAGTTTATCAAAATTTAACTGGTGACCTACAAAAACACCCACCCGTTTAGAATCTTCATCTCCAGTGGTATCGCCTAAAGGAAAAGCTATCGACTGGTATTTTATACGCTCTGCCATTGCTTTTGAGAAGAAAACTTCGGTTCCGGCCTGAAGGGTACTTTTATGGTTAAGTACCTTATCTACATAGGCCGAAAAGGTTAAAAACGGATACTGTTTAGAACCTATAATTCCCATAGTATTTACACCGCTTCGCAAAGCAAAATTAAAATGAATGGGTTCTGTATATTTTTCTTTTGCCCCCCTGGGAATATAATCGGGTAAATTCTGGTGATTTAGTACATAGTTTATCCCCAGGTTAAATGTAATAGTGTTTGTACTGGCATTAGGCGATTTAAAATCGGCATTGGAATAATGAATTAAAGAAAGCCCGCCTTGAAAACCCAGGCCTTCAAATATATTCTCCTTTCTATAGTTTACCATAAGATAGGTAGAACTTAGCAAACGTGAACCATAGGCATTATTCCTGTAATTTTTATCGGGATGGTATGGGTTAGAGGCATAGGCAAGGCCCTGGCCTATTCTAAACATCAAGTTTCTTTTGAAGAGGTAAAAATTCATATGGGCATACAAGCCATAATTTTCACCCAAATTAGGATTTTTCATATCCTGATAGGTAAGGGAAACCCCAACATCGGGATAATTATAACGTTTTTCCCAATCTTTAAAACCGAAACTTTTTTTATTAAAACCAAGAATAAGCCCGGTAGGATGCCCGGTGATTAAATGGGAGATATCAGGATTATGTTCAGCTATAGTTCCGTAAAAATAGCTGGCATCAAAAGAATAATGTTTCTGCCCGAATTCCTGGGCAGAAGCATTATATAAATTTATAAGAAAAAATAGGGCTGTAATTTTCTTCATGCCCCACAAATGTAGCCTAATATTTTAAAAAACAGCTTCTGCTATTTTTTGAATATTACTGCTTTTTCCCATAGAGTAATAATGTAAAACCGGCACTCCCGCCGCTTTTAGTTCGCGAGATTGCGCTATGGCCCATTCAATACCAACTTCTCTCACCTCTTTATTATCCTTACAAGCTTCAACAGCCGCTATCAACTCCTCGGGTAAATCTATGCTAAAAACCTGCGGTAATAATTGTAAATGTTTTTTAACGGCGATAGGCTTTATCCCAGGAATTATTGGCACATTTATCCCGGCTTCCCTGGCTTTCTCTACAAAATCGAAATAGGCCTGATTATTAAAAAACATTTGGGTAACCACATAATCGGCACCGGCGTCTACTTTTGCTTTCAGCCACTTTAAATCGGTAGTTAATGAAGGCGACTCCAAATGTTTTTCCGGATAGCCGGCCACACCTACACAAAAATCGGCATTGTTATCTGATTCTATTACTTCGTTAAGATACTTCCCCACGCCCAGGTTTTTAATTTGGGTAACCAGATCGCTGGCATAACAGTTTCCACCATTGGTTGGCTCAAAATAACGTTGGTGTTTCATAGCATCACCACGTAAGGCCATTACGTTATCTATCCCCAAATAATGGCAATCTACCAACAAATACTCGGTCTCCTCTCGTGTAAAACCACCGCAAAGAACATGCGGAATGGTATCTACCTGATATCTTTGCTTTAATGCGGCACATATACCTACCGTACCGGGACGCATACGCGTTATTTTTCGCTCCAATAAACCATTCTTTTTCTTAATATACAGGTATTCTTCCCTGGAGGTAGTGACATCTATAAACGGAGGATTAAACTCCATTAACGGATCTATATTATCGTATAAATCCTGAATATTTTTTCCTTTTTGTGGAGGAACAATTTCAAAAGAAAACAAAGTTTCCCCTTTGGCATTTTCTATATGTTCGGTAATCTTCATGGTATCGCTATTATTTTTAATCTGCAATATTTGGGTTTAGCCACTTCTCGGCTTGTTTCAATGGGATTCCTTTTCTTTCGGCAAAGTCTTTCACCTGGTCGTCCTTAATTTTTCCCAGGCCAAAATATCGAGCTTCCGGATTGGCAAAATAATAACCGCTTACGCTCGCGGCCGGCCACATGGCCAAACTTTCGGTTAGTTTAACCCCAATTCGCTCTTTAACCTTCAAAATTTCCCAAATACTCAATTTTTCTAAATGATCTGGACAGGCAGGATAACCTGGCGCAGGCCGAATCCCCTTATAAGTTTCTTTTATTAATTCTTCGTTGCTTAAATTCTCTTCGGGCGCATAGCCCCAGTCTTCACGCCTTATTTTTTTATGTAAATATTCTGCAAAAGCTTCAGCCAGCCTATCGGCCAGGGCTTTGATCATAATAGAATTATAATCGTCAAGATCTTCCTCAAATTTTTTAGCTAGCTCTGCCGTTCCAAAACCGGTAGTCACACAAAAACAGCCTATATAATCCTGGATTCCTGTTTCTTTTGGTGCTATAAAATCTGCCAGGGCAAAATTTGGCTTCCCCCCGTGCTTTTTTAACTGTTGTCGTAGGCTTCTAAAAAGAATCGTTTTTTCTTCGGAATTTTCCTCATAACGAACTTCAATATCATCGCTATTTATGGTATTTGCCGGAAAAAGCCCATACACAGCTTTCGCTTTCAGCAATTTTTCATCCAGAATTCTTTTTAGCAATACCTGAGCATCTTTAAACAAAGAAGTAGCTTGCTCACCTACTACTTTATCCTCTAAAATATCTGGATAGCGACCGTGTAAATCCCAGCTTCTAAAAAATGGGCTCCAATCTATAAAAGCTTCAAGTTCTTTTAAGTCGAAATGATCTATTTGGTGAATTCCAGGGTTATTGGGTTTGGTAATTTGCGTATTCTCCCAATCTATACTGTACCTGTTTTCCCTGGCTTCCTCTATAGATAAAAAAGATTTCACTTTACTTCGTTTCTTAAAGCTCTGCCTGAATTTATCATATTCAGCCTTAAGATCGCTCATATATTTTATTCGTGTTTCCTCTTTTAAAAGATCTCCCACCACTGTTACTGCCCGCGATGCATCGTTTACGTGGGCAACGGCATTTTTATACTGCGGATCTATCTTTACTGCGGTATGAGCTTTAGAGGTAGTAGCACCCCCAATAAGCAAGGGCACATCAAAATTTTGCCGCTGCATTTCTTTAGCTAAAAAAACCATCTCATCTAAGGAAGGCGTAATTAATCCACTTAAACCAATGGCATCTACATTTTCTGCTTTTGCAGTATCTATAATCTTCTCGGGAGGTACCATCACCCCCAGGTCTATAATTTCGTAATTGTTACAGCCCAATACTACGCTAACAATATTTTTTCCAATATCGTGTACATCTCCTTTAACCGTAGCCATAAGGACTTTCCCGGCCGAAGAGCGCTTATTAGACTTATCGGCTTCAATATATGGAAGAAGGTAGGCTACTGCTTTTTTCATCACCCTGGCAGATTTCACTACCTGTGGCAGAAACATTTTTCCACTTCCAAAGAGATCACCTACCACATTCATTCCAATCATTAAATGGCCTTCTATCACCTCAATTGGTTTGCTTGCTTCCTGGCGGGCTTGCTCTATATCTTCCAGGATATAGGTATCTATACCTTTTACCAAAGCATGGGTAATTCTATCCTGAAGCGGATTTTCCCTCCAGGAGAGATCTACTTTACTCTCTTTTTTTGAACCCACTACAGTTTCGGCAAACTCCAGCAAACGTTCGGTGGCATCTTCCCTTCTATCTAAAATTACATCTTCTACATGTTCCAGAAGGTCTTTGGGAATATTATCGTAAACTTCCAGAAGGGCCGGGTTTACAATCCCAATATTCATTCCGGCCTTAATGGCATAATACAAAAACACTGAGTGCATGGCTTCCCGCACCGGATTATTTCCGCGAAAAGAAAACGAGACATTACTTACTCCTCCGCTAACACTGCAATGCGGAAGGTTTTCTTTTACCCACCGGGTTCCCTCAATAAAATCTATCGCATTTTTTTTATGCTCGTCCATCCCCGTTCCCACGGGAAATATATTCAGGTCAAAAATGATATCCTCCGGAGGAAATTTCACCTGATTCACCAAAATATCATAAGAACGTTGGGCAATTTCAATTCTACGCTCATAATTATCGGCCTGTCCAACTTCATCAAATGCCATAACAATTACCGCCGCCCCGTAACGTTTAATCTTTTTGGCGTGCTCAATAAATTCTGCTTCTCCTTCTTTAAGGCTAATAGAGTTTACCACACATTTTCCCTGTACTACCTGTAAACCGGCTTCTATAATGTCCCACTTAGAACTATCTATCATAATAGGTACGCGGGCAATATCGGGCTCGGCTACAATTAGGTTTAGGAATTTCACCATAGCTTCTTTTCCATCAATAAGACCATCATCCATATTGATATCTATAATCTGCGCACCACCGTCTACCTGATCCCTGGCAACTTCCAGGGCTTCCTCAAACTTCTCTTCTTTTATTAATCGTAGAAATCTTTTAGAACCCGCAACGTTGGTACGCTCCCCCACGTTTACAAAATTACTGTCGGGCGTTATTACCAAAGGTTCCAGCCCAGATAGTTTTAAGGGCCTAATCTCCATATCCTTTTCTTTATTCTCAGTTGCTATCATAATACAGTAGAAAACTTAGGGGTCACTATTTTACGTGGCTTATAATCTTTGGTGATATCGGCAATAGCTTTTATATGTTTTGGTGTGGTACCGCAGCAGCCACCTAAAATATTCACCAATCCTTTTTCCAGATATTCTTTGATCTCAGCCGCCATTTCTTCGGCGTCCTGGTCATATTCTCCAAAAGCATTTGGTAAACCGGCATTTGGATAGGCTGAAACCCCTGAACTCGCAAAACGATTTAAAACTTCCAGGTGTGGCGTTAATTGTTTAGCACCTAATGCACAGTTAAAACCAATACTTACCAATGGAATATGGGAAACCGAAATAAGAAAAGCTTCAGCGGTTTGCCCAGATAAGGTACGGCCCGAAGCATCGGTAATTGTGCCACTTACCATTACAGGAATATCTAAAGCCAACTCTTCTTTAAGTTCATCTATGGCAAAAAGGGCAGCTTTAGCGTTTAAAGTATCAAAAACGGTTTCTAACAAAAGAATATCTACGCCTCCTTTTATTAAAGCTTTGGCTTGTTGCCTATAGGCCAGTCGTAATTCCTCAAAAGAAATTGCCCTAAACCCGGGATCGTTTACATCGGGGCTCATACTGGCTGTTTTATTGGTAGGGCCCATAGCTCCCGCTACAAAACGAGGCTTTTCGGGGTTTTTCTTTGTTAATTCTACCGCCACCTCTTTGGCAAGTCTAGCCGACTCATAATTGAGTTCATCTACCAGTTCTTCCATCTCATAGTCGGCCATTGCTATGGTAGTAGCAGAAAACGTATTTGTTTCTACTATATCTGCACCGGCCTCAAAATATTTGCGATGAATGGTAGCAATTGCCTTTGGCTGCGTAATAGATAACAAGTCGTTATTACCCTGTAAAGGCGCAGGCCAATCTTTAAAACGTTCTCCACGAAAGTCTTCTTCAGAAAATTTATATTCCTGAAGCATAGTCCCCATGGCACCGTCTAAAACAAGTATTTTTTTTTGAAGTTGTTCTTCTAATCCTGACATATAATTTTATCTAAAATCACTATCAAAAAAAGAAGCGGGAAAGAATTCTTTTCTGTTATCTATCTGCGCAATAAGCGAAGTAGAATTTAGCACCTTCTCCCATTACAGGAGGGTTGCCAAGGTGTCGCAGGGTCTAATCCCTCAACCTTTCTTGATAACGATATTTCAAACAATGAACTTGAACCCACAAATATACGATACAAGCCATTAAACACAAGCCTTCAAAGCTATTTTTATTAAAAAGAAACTTAAATTAACATTTCAAAAGAATTATCTAAATACTGAAATTAAAAAAACTCAAAAGCTTTTAAATAGCAAAATTATAATGCTTCTTTAAAAACCTTTGAATTTGTATTTAAGAGAGGGGCTATTAATTAATCAACTCCCCGTTTAAGATAATAGCGTATTTAATTTCCGCTGCTTTCTCCAACATTTTAGAGACCGAACAATATTTATCTATAGAAAGGTCTACTGCACGTTTGGCCTTAGCCGCAGGTACATCTCCTTTTAATAAAAAGTTAACCTGAATCTTCTTAAAAACATTGGGGATAGCTCCATCTTCCCTAAAGCCCTCTACCTCCACCTGAAGGTCGTCTAACTCTATTTGTTGTTTTTTTAAGATCATTACAATATCGATACTGCTACATCCGGCAATGGCACGAAGCAGCAAATCCATAGGGCTGGCACCCTTTGGCTCGGCATTGGTTTTATTATCTAAATGAACAATATCCCCGCGTTCGTTTACGGTTTCAAAATGGTAATCTTTATTAAGTCTTTTAAGGCTGATTTTCATAATATTTTATTTTAAACAAATTTAATCAAAGCATACTAAAAAACCTCATAGTTATAAAGCCTATCCCAGATTAGGGTTTTCCGTAAATGCCAGTAACAAATTTTTAATAGATTTACTGGGAAGTTATACCTAAAATGGACTTTATTCCGGTTATCTATGATGATATAATTGGGAATAGTAGGGTATAAAGGGTTCGCAACAAGCTAGAAATTTTGTTAATATGTTCTAATCAATAATTCCGTTATCAAGTATTCACTTTTGTAATTTTGAGATTCCATTTAAAGTTAAATAATACAAAAAAGTAAACCCACAGGTTGATTTAATGCAAATAATCAATACATTTGTACCATATTTGTATTCATTCAAATACAAAGAAGACTTTCCTGATGAATTGGAAAGAGTATTTGACGAATGGGCTAACCCATTATTTTTGAATGAATTTTTTGAAGAAAATGAAACTGATATAAAGATTAGTATTGAGGATGCGATTGAAAAAGTAAAAAAAGAAGCAGATTTTTTAAGGAATAAACTTTTAGAGTTTGCTGAGTCTGAACCAAACAGACTAAATGAACTTTTTAAGAACCTGAATAACAATGTATATACATCAGAAGATCTTACTCACCAGAAAGCCAGAAATAGATGGCTAAGATTATACGCCATTAAAATAGATAACGAACACTATGTAATAACTGGAGGAGCCATCAAATTGGATAATCAACATTTAATGCAAGATAGACCCCACACCAACGACGAACTTATTAAGATAAACAAAGCAAGAGATTATTTGAAAGATCAAGGGGTTTACGACGCTGATAGTTTTCAAGAAATATTTTTTTAAAATATGACAAATCAAACAGAGAAGTTTAAAGCACTTATTTCAGATAAAAAATCTGGCTGGCTAGATAAAGCAAAATATCGTCAAGAAAACCAGGATTGGCTAGATATTTCATTTGCTATAGCAGTTAAGATTCTTTCTTCTTTAAGAGAAAACAAAAAGAAAGATATTGCTCCAAAAAATCAAAAAGAATTATCTGAAGTTCTAGATTGCAGTCCTCAGTATGTAAGTAAATTATTAAAGGGAACTGAAAAGCTGAATATTGAAACTATATCAAAAATTCAAAAAGCTTTAGATATTAAAATTATTGATAATAGTATAATCAAAGGTCAAGAAGAAGTTGTTGTTAAAAATGAGGCAAAGTATAAGAAGCAAAAAGTAACTCAAAACAATTACACAAAATCTGATAATGTAATTACATTTAATTTTGCTTCAAAAGAGTTTTATTCAAATTCAACTGATTATAGAGAGGTAATTAATGAATAAAATAGGATTTCAATTAAAAAAAATAAATACGCATCAATTTGCATTTATTGATGATGCATATGATGATGAAAATGAGGAATTCAACCTAGAAACCAATATTAGTTTTGGAATAGATCCGTCAAATTCAGCAATAAAGTCATCTGTGAAAATTCAATTTGAGCAAAATGACAAAGCCTTTTTAATTATTGAGGTTTCCTGTGAATTTAATATTGATCCAAAAATCTGGAAAGACTTTACTAATGAAAAAACAGTAAAAATCCCCAAAAGATTTATGGCTCACTTAGCAGTTATAACTGTGGGAACTACTAGAGGGGTTTTACATTCAAAAACTGAAAATACTCGTTATAACGAATTCATACTACCTACATTAAATGTAGCAGATATGGTACAAGAAGATGTAGAATTTAAAAAATAAAGAATTATAACATTTATAGATTTAAGGCAAATTGATTTTTAGATTAATTTGCTTTTTTATTGGAGCCAAGCCAGTTGCCAAAAAAGACGGTTCCTATGAAAAGCAATAATCTTGTCTCTCAAAAATAATATTTTAAACTCTATTATCTCATAATCATTTAATTTTTAAGGCGTTGAATTTTTAATAAAGCTTTGCTTCAGTAAGAATTCAATGCAAAAATAACCTGCTCAGCATCCTATTTGTGGTCACTTCCAGAGTGCCACCAGCATCACTATGATTGGTTAAATAAATCTGTCCACTTGCTAAAAAATGTGATCCTAATTGGCCACCTACGTTGTTTTGTGGTACAGACTTGTACTATTTTGAGCTTATCTATTGAATAATACTATGATATAAGCCCAATTTCATAAGAAGTTTCTGTTTTAATTACCGCCAAAGTGCGACTCCCTAATTTATGCCCTACTTTGAGTGCAATTATTAACATGTAATAACATAAAATTAGAACTATCACCACATTCAGGGAAAATTGACTTTTCACCGAATTGTGCAACATGACCATAGGTGGGCCAAACAAAGATTTAGACCGCTTAAAGTACCATACAAAAAAGGGGCTGTCAATTACTTTTTTTTCAAAACCTATTATATTATTACAATCCCCTTAATTACCATATTAAATTTTTAATTTAATAAACAAAATAAAATCTTTGACCTATCAAATTATATGCATACATTTGCACATATAAGTGAAAAATGGCAAATCCGGAGCATAACATAGAAGAATCTATCAATTTGAAATTTTTTCTCACCATGTTTGAGCCTGTTCGCTTTGAACTTGTAAAGCACCTGGCTGATGGAAAGGAACGTAGCATCAAAGAAATTGCAGAAAATTTCACGCAGGATAGATCAGTAATTTCAAGACATTTAGAACAACTGCAAACACAAGGTATCGTTATAAAAGAGAAACGCTCAAGACATACTTTCTACACACTTGATTGTGAATTAATTACTCAACATATTGAAAAAACCGCTAAATCATTGAGAGATTTAATGAATGTACATACTAAGAACTAAAAAAATTTAATTCAAAATATGCATATGTGTGCATACAACCAAATAAAAAATGAAAGAACATAAAAAAAGACATTTTCTTGTTGTAGCGGCAGCATCTCGTGGTGCACGCTTCTTTGTAAAAAAGGCATTAAGACAAGGTCACGATGTCACAGCACTTTGCCGTGCAGTAGATGATAAAGCGGCACTAAGACGAATGAATGATGTATTGGAAAATACAAATCTAACCCCTGACGGAATAGCGACTAATAATAAAACAGGTAAATTAAAAGCAAAGAATAGCAACATTTTAAAGCCGGAAACTTATGCTCAACTTCTCAAAGAAGACAAGTCTATAGATGCAATTTGTTGTTTTGTTGGGGTGACAAAGACCAAAGACATGATAAATTCTAAAAACACACTTTACACCGATACGATTCAAGCAATAGTTGATGGCCAGCGAAATAGCCGTTGGGTAGAAACATTATATCATGGTTCGGTAGGCACCGAGGGCGTTCCGGGGAAAAGCCTAACCGCATGGCCTGCGAATTACAATATGTTATCTAATCTTGTTCAAGTGATTTTTCCAATTTTTAAAAATGTAACCAAGAGCGAGGCAATTCTTGCTAAGGCTCAACCGGAAGGTTTAGATTTTATCATATTCAGACCTGCTGCATTAAAAGATACACCTGCCAAAAGACGGTACGCATATGTTTTTAACACGACCGGATTACATAGTGAAGAGCTCCCATTAAAATATGCCAAAAGAACAATTGGTAGAGAAGATACTGCCGAAGAGATATTAAGAGTTGCCACATTATCCAATGATGAAAAAAAACAATGGTATGGTCAAGGTGTATATCTAGTAGATATGAAAGATAATTATTTCAAAAAAATCAAGAAATAATATAAAAACAACATTCTATAAAGCGAGTTAGATGATTGATTCGTACCCTTGTGATATCAAGTAAGCGACCAAAAAAAGGCTTCAACCACCAGGCCTATTAGCCACCCCTCCTTTAAAAGGAGGGGAACTAATAACCATAAAAGGCATTTCTTTTACTCCCCTTAAGTAACCTGTTTCAAATTTACTTCGAGAGCTAAAAAGCCTACACGCCAATACTCTGTACCACTTCTTTTTTGGCTTCTTTTTTACTACCGTCAAATCCGGTTACGCCACCAACGGTGGTATATTTAAGTACATATTTTTTATCGGGAAAAATACGGTTGTAAGCACTTTGACACATAATAGCCGCCTCGTGAAACCCGGAAAGAATTAATTTCAATTTTCCTTTATAAGTGTTTACATCACCAATAGCATACACCCCTGGGATATTGGTTTGATAATCATAGGAATTATCAACTTTTATAGCGTTTTTTTCAATTTCGAGTCCCCAATTTCCAATGGGCCCCAATTTTGGCGACAAGCCAAATAATGGGATAAAATCGTCTACCTCTTTAAATTCTTCTCCGCGGGCTTCATCTTTATGCCTAATTACCACTTGCTCAAGCCTGTCTTCTCCTCTTAGGCCAACTACCTCAGCATTGGTAATCATTTCTATCTTACCTAGTTTTGCCAATTCTGAAACTCTTTCTACAGAATCCAGGGCACCACGAAATTCTGCCCTTCTATGTACCAGCGCAACTTCAGCAGCAACTTCAGCCAGGTAAATAGCCCAATCTAAAGCCGAATCTCCTCCCCCGGCAATCACTACTTTTTTATCGCGGTAAACTTCAGGATCTTTAATAAAATAAGAAACACCTTTATCTTCAAAATCGGCAATATTTGAAATTGGAGGTTTTCTGGGTTCAAAAGAACCTAAGCCGCCGGCAATAGCTACTACCGGAGCGTGGTGTTTTGTTCCCTTATTGGTAGTTACTATAAAGGTACCATCATCCAGCTTTTCTAAAGTTTCGGCGCGTTCTCCTAAAGTGAATCCCGGCTGAAAAGGTTTAATTTGCTCCATTAAATTATTTACCAGATCTCCAGCTAAAATTTCGGGAAATGCCGGAATATCGTAAATGGGTTTTTTAGGGTATATCTCAGAACACTGCCCGCCGGGTTGCGGTAGGGCATCTATTAAATGGGTTTTTAGCTTTAACAATCCCGCTTCAAAAACGGTAAATAAACCGGTTGGCCCGGCTCCTATAATGAGGATATCTGTTTTAATCATCACTCTTATTTTTAACTTTTAAAGATTCGGTTATAGTATTCATTTGTTCCACTTTGGCTTCAAAGTCGCCTTTAATAGTGCTACGGTATTCATTAAGGTTTTCTACCATTTGGTTTATATTTTCGGGAATCACTTCCTCGAAAAACTGGCGCAAACGCTTGGCAGCGGTGGGTGATTTTCCATTGGTAGAAATCGCAATTTTTACGTGCCCCTTATTTACAATTCCACCCATATAAAAATCACAGAGTTCAGGCGTATCAGCAATATTCGCTAGCAAATAGCGTTTTTTTGCATGGCGGTGAACACGTTTGTTGAGTTTCGCATCGTTAGTAGCTGCAATTACAAAGTGCCGGTTTTTCAAGTATTTTTTCTTATACCGACCTTTGGTTAATTTGGCGCCATGTTTCTTTGCAAGCTCTTCTGTTTCCGGCAAAAACCATGTTGCAACCACTTCTACATTGGCCCTGGGACTGGACTTAAATAAAAAGTGAAGTTTCTCATGCCCCACACTTCCACCACCAACCACTAAAATATTTAGCTTATTGACTTTTAAGAATACCGGGTATAATTCGTTTCTCTCTTCCATAAGCCCTTAGGCCCCAAACGGGGAATTTATAATTACTGGTTCCTGAATTGCGTTTTTCATTACCGACTCTAATTTCCCGCTTTCTTTAACAACTTCGCCAATAACGATAATGGCAGGTGCGGTTAATCGCTTTTCTGCAACTACTTTTTCTATACTTTTTATAGTTCCAAAACCCGACTTTTCATTGGCTGTGGTTCCATTCTGAATAATCCCTACCGGAATATTCTCTTTTCCGTAATAACTAAAAATCTCAACAATTTCCCGGAGTTTTGCCATTCCCATCAAAATCACCACCGTTGCGGTAGATTGCGCTGCCAAACGAACATCTTCTGAAATTCTCTTTTGGGTTGTGGTTCCTGTTATTACCCAAAAACTCTCGGAGGTGCCACGTTGGGTAAGTGGAATCCCCACATTGGCCGGAACGGCAATAGAGGAAGTAATCCCCGAAACTACCGTGGTTTCCAGGCCATATTGTTTTGCATAGTTAATCTCTTCTGAGCCTCTTCCAAAAATAAATGGATCGCCTCCTTTTAGCCTAACTACGTGACCTCTCTCCAGCGCATACTTTACAATAAGTTCGTTAATCTCATCTTGAGAATAGCGATGTTTATCCTTTCTTTTTCCTACAAAAATATGTTCGGCTTGTGGGGCGTATTCCAATAAATCGCGATTAATAAGCGCATCAAAAAGCACCACTTTGGCATCTTTTAAAGTGTTTAAAGCCTTAAGTGTAATCAATTCAGGATCTCCCGGCCCGGCGCCAACCACGCTTAATTTTGGTGAATTATACATTTTGTACCTCCTTTGTTCTAAATGCATCTACTCTTTTTAAGAACAAATGCGCATCTTCTAAATATTTATTGGCAAAAGCTTCAGTGGGCTCGTGCTCATTCATTTGGTAGGCAAACTCTTTAAAAGAAGTTGCCAACTCAATTTTGCCGGTGTCTATAAATAACTCATCAAACTGAGAGATAATCCCGGCCTGGGTATTGGTTTTCACGTCTTCTGCAAGCAATAATGCTTTAGCTGAATTTACAATAGACGTATAGGAATGATAAATACTATCGGCCCAGGCTTTTCGCTCCAATGCACTTTTAGCATTATCTATCTTTTCTTCACTTTCAAATAACAAAGTTGCGATAAGATCTATAACCACGCCGGCACACTCGCCTACTCCAACCGCTTTTATATAAGGCTTTTCGTGCCCCCAATCCACATATTCATTTTCGGTAATAGTTGAAGTATCGGCAAGTTCTTTTAGTAAATCATAGAAATAGGTTTTCCCCTGTCTATCATAGTATTCTGCAAATTTTTCTTCAGAATTGGCATTCGCCTCGAAATCGTTAAGTAGCAATCGCAATGCTTGTGGCCCTCGCTTACTGGGCACTTTTACAACTTTATCGGCAAAACGACCTTTTCCGTTTCCAAGTGTTCCACCACCCAGTAAAACCTGAAGTGCTGGTGCCACGGTTTTTCCAACTTTTACAGACATTCCCTGAAAACCTATCTCGGCCATATTATGCTGGCCACAGGCATTCATACATCCACTAATTTTTATGGTGATGTCTTTTCCGTTTATAAACTGCGGATATTCCTCTTTTAAAACATCTTCCAAAACATCTGTAATTCCCGTACTGCTGGCAATACCAAGGTTACAGGTATCGGTACCCGGGCAGGCGGTAATATCTACGGTTTTGTCGTAACCGGTTTCAGCGTAACCAAGTTTTTTTAATTCTGAATAGAAAAAAGGCAGAAACGCTTCTCTAACATGACGAATTAGGATATCCTGTCTTAAACTAAGTCTTATTTCATTTCCCGCATATTTTTTAACCAAATCGGCAAGTTTCCTGGCACCCCGGGTATAAAAATCACCTAGCGGCACACGAATTCCCACAGCAAATAAACCTTCCTGTTTCTGCGGAATTACGTTGGTGTTTCTCCAGGTTTCAAAGTGCTTTTCATCTTCAATTTCAACCTGAGGAACCTCAACTTTCTGAAGTAGTGGTTCTACCTCAAATTTTTCAATTTCAAAATCTGGATGATTTTTAGAAAGTGCCGTATTTTGCTCAGACACCAATTTCATAAAAGCTTCTTTACCTATATCTTTTATAAGAAACTTCATTCTGGCTTTCAGCCTCTTTTTGCGTTCACCATATCTATCAAAAACCCGTAAGACCCCTTCAATTAAAGGAAGAAGTTCTTCGGCCGGTAAAAATTCATAAAGTTCATCGGCGTGTCTTGGCTGAGAACCGAGTCCGCCGCCCAACATTACTTTAAATCCGCGTTTCCCGTCTTTCAACTTTGCAATAAAGCCCAGATCATGAATATAGCTAAGTGCCGTATCTTCTTCTGAAGAAGAAAAAGACATCTTAAATTTCCTCCCCATTTCCTGGCAAATAGGATTCCGCAGGAAAAACTGGAAAGTTCCATGGGCGTAAGGAGAGACATCAAAAGGCTCATTTTTATCTATCCCTGCAGTTGGGGAGGCCGTTACGTTTCTCACCGTATTTCCACAAGCTTCCCGTAAGGTAATGTCATCTTTTTCAAGTTGCGCCCAAAGTTCTGGCGTTCTATCCAGACTAACATGATGAATTTGAATATCCTGGCGCGTGGTAATATGCAATCGGCCTTTGGAATATTCATCAGAAACATCGGCTATTCTATGTAATTGTTCTGAAGTGACTCTTCCAAATGGCAGTTTTATACGAACCATTTGCACCCCAGCCTGCCTTTGTCCATATACACCACGCGCCAAACGCAGGCTTCGGAATTTTTCTTCATCGGCTTTTCCTTCACGAAACAGCCTGATTTTTTTCTCTAAATCAAGGATATCTTGCTCAACTACCGGGTTTTCTATTTCGGTTCTAAAACTTTGCATTACTAATAATTTTTAAAATGATGCCTAAAACAGGCGTTTAACAAAAAAGGTTCTTTTGTGTTTTCACCTAAAAGAACCTTTTATAAATTTTACAAAAAGATACCTTTAAGTGCTGGGAATACACATAAAGCGGCACATGATAATCTGTGATTTTTCTTTATTCATTTTTTTATATTAAGCATGAAGCCCACACTCCCTATTTTCCAGAACTTTAGTGGGATCAAAATACTTGAACTCATTTGGCAGGTTATTTTCCTCTAAATAAGCATCTAGTTTTTCGTCACTCCAGTGATAAAAAGGGCTCACTTTTAACAATCCGTCTTTACTGTAACTCAAAATATCTATGCTATTCCTAAAATTGGTTTGACCCTTTCTAAGATTTGTAAACCAAACATCAGGATTTTGCTGATTCATGGCACGTGCAAAAGGCTCCAGTTTCACCTGCCTGGTAAACTCTTCGTGTTGAGGATTATTAATATCGGGAATTCCTCCAAAAAGTGCATCCCTATATGCTGCGGTTTGTTTTGGTATATAGAGCTTTACATTTAACTGTAATTGATCTATCACCTGTTTTGCGTGCTTGTAAGTTTGAGGGGTATTATAACCGGTATCGCACCATATGACCTTTATCACAGGATCTATTTCTGAAACTGCATGTAAAATTGCAGCTTCATAAGGCCTAAAGTTGGTAGTAACTACAGGTCTTTCTGCATTAGAAGTCACCCATTGTACAATCTCGGCCGGGGTTATTCCCTTGAATTGTTGGTTGAGAATTTTTAATTCTTTTTCACTGTACCGTTTCATCTTTCAAAATTTTCTGGTTCTTCTAGAACCTAACTTAACTTTATATATTTTTCTAAAATTCAATTTCAATCTTTCCCAAAACTAATCATGTTCCAAAGTCGCTCGTGGCCAAAATACAAAACCATTTTAGTGACCAATTCTACCGATCCTATGGCGAGTGCAGTGTCAATTTCCCCTGTAAGAACCCAGGAAATAGCTATGGTATCTAAGGTTCCTACAATCCTCCAACTCACCGTTTTTAGAATACTTCGTAGAGGCTTCTCTGAAGTCCTGTCTTTTTTATATGTGGTTTTAGTTTTTGCCTGATCCAATATCATACTCCTCAAAATTTTTAATTCTATTAACCTATAGAATTAGTAGGTTATAGAGCAAAAGTAATTTTATTTTTTTTTAGACCAATAAATAATGGCCTAATTTTCAGTTTTTAACATTAAAAAAATTATTTCCTTGCTGAAATATCGGCTAAAGTATTATCGCCTAAAACCTTAAGTGTACTATCCCTAACCTGTATCATTAGGCTATGCACCGAACAGGTTTCTTCACTAGGGCAATCGTCACACTTTTCGTAATAATTAAGGCTCACACAGGGAACCATGGCAATAGGACCTTCCAAAACGCGTATAACCGCTGTCATTTGAATATCTCTAGGCTCTTTTATTAAATAATAGCCCCCACCCTTGCCTTTTTTGGATCCTAAAAATCCCGATTTTCGTAATTCCAACAGAATGCTTTCGAGGAATTTTTGGGAAATATTTTCGCTTTTGGAGATTTCTGAAGTTTGCACTGGTTTCTTATCGGCTTTTTTCGCGATAAACGCCAGGGCTTTAATACCGTATTTAGTCTTTTTTGAAAGCATACTGCGAATATACTCAAATATTGACTTTTTTACATTTATTATAGATCTCTCTACGAAAATATCAAAACGAAAGCATTCTGCTGAAATGAGCATATTAAATTGAATTTAATGCCTGCTTTAGGTCTTCTATTATATCTTCTACATGTTCCAGGCCTACCGAAACCCTAACTAAACCGGGGGTTATCCCAGCTTCCAATCTATCTTCTTCACTTAATTTACTATGGGTGGTAGAGGCAGGATGCGTCACAATACTTCTTGTATCTCCCAAATTGGCAGATCTTGAACAGAGTTTTACGGCATCAATAAACTTTCTACCTGCTTCAATCCCCCCTTTAATCTCAAAGGAAACAATGTTTCCTCCTTTTTTCATTTGTTTTATTGCAATCTCATATTGTGGATGCGATTTCAAAAATGGGTATTTTACATTTTCAGCGTTGGCCTGGGATTCTAAAAACCGTGCTACTTTTTCGGCGTTTTCGCAATGTTTATCCAAACGCACCGACAGGGTTTCAAGGCTTTTTGAAAGCACCCAGGCATTGAACGGCGACAAAGCCGGGCCGGTATTTCTTGAGAACAAATAAATTTCCCGAATCAAATCGGCTCTTCCTACAGTTACCCCTCCTAGCACACGCCCCTGGCCATCTATTAGTTTTGTTGCAGAATGAATTACTAGATCTGCTCCATATTTAATAGGGTTTTGCAACCAGGGTGTGGCAAAACAATTATCAATTACCAGAATAATATTATGCTTTTTCGCAATCCTCCCCAACAACTCCAAATCCAAAATGTCCAAACCTGGATTGGTAGGCGTTTCGGCAAAAATCATTTTGGTTTCCGGCTTTATTAATTCTTCAATCTTATCAACTTCGTTTACATTAAAATAAGAGTGCGAAATATTCCACTTTGGAAAAAATTTGGTAAACAAACTGTGGGTAGAGCCAAAAACAGCTCTGGCCGAAATTATATGATCGCCACTATTTAACAAGGCCGCAAGACTGGAAAAAACAGCACTCATTCCTGTGGCAAAAGAAAAACCGGCCTCTGCCCCTTCCATTTTTACCATTTTTTCAGTAAACTCTGAATTGTTCGGATTTGTAAAGCGGCTATAGATATTGCGTTCTTTTTCCTCAGAAAAAGAAGCCCTCATGTCTTCGGCATCATCAAAAACAAAACTAGACGTAAGATACAAGGGCGTGGAATGCTCCTGGTATTGCGTTCGTTCGTTTTGGGTTCTAATGGCTTCGGATTCAAAATGCATAATTGTTGATTTTGTTGTTTTTTAATTTAGCCTTTGCGATAATTTAAGTACATCGCCAGCAATTCCACGGGCAGTTACGGCAGCTCCTGCACCTGCTCCCTGAATAACCAGGGGTTGATCTCCATAAGATTCGGTGTAGATCTCAAAGATGTTATCGGCTCCCTTAATTTGTCCCAGGGCTGTATTTTTTGGTTCAGAAATAAGCTTTGCCTCCAGGCTGGCACTGGCTACTTCAATCTCACCAATATATCGCAATACATTACCTTGTTCCTGCTCGTTCTTGTGTTTGCTAAAAATCTCGTCTAACTCCCCAAGTCTTTGTTGAAATTCCTCTGCGGTAGTTTTTCCGTTTAATTTCTCAGGAATTAAAGACTGAATTTTAACTTCTTGAAACTCCTTATCTAACTCAAGCTCACGGGCAAGAATTAACAATTTCCTACCAACATCGTTACCTGAAAGATCTTCGCGGGCGTCAGGCTCGGTATAACCAAGCGTTCCCGCTTTCTTTAATACATCAGAAAATTCTTCCTGATTTTCAGAAAAAGTATTAAAAATAAAGCTTAACGAACCGGAGAAAACTCCACGAATTTTGGTGACTTTCTCACCAGATTGGTATAGGTCCTGAACGGTTTGTACTATGGGCAACCCTGCACCTACATTGGTTTCGTAATAAAAATGTTTGCCGTGATAATCCAGTTCTTTACGTATTTCTTTGTAAAAATCTGAAGATAAGGTATTGGCTACCTTATTGGCCGCTACCAGGTTAAAGCCATTTTGAATTAACCTTATATAAATTGATGCAAACTCCTTACTTGCCGTAGCATCTATCCCAATTAAGTTTTCAAGATCGTTGGTTCTGGTAAAATCCAGGATATCTTCAAGTTTATAATTTTTAGCATTGCTTTTGAATTCTTCTTGCCAGTTTTCAGAAATTCCTTCGGTAGTAAAAAGTGCTTTTGTAGAATTGGCAATTACCGGAATGTCTATTGAAACTCCCGAATTCTTTTCCCATTGCTCTTTTGCGTTAAGTAATTGATTGATAAGGGTACTTCCTACGTTACCGATCCCAAACAAGATGATGTTCACTTTTTTCATTTTCTTTAATGTTGGTTTTAAATACAGGTTTTAAAAATCTAGACAGTTGTGCGGCTTCAATTAAAAACGCATCATGCCCGTGTATTGATTTTATTTCGTGAATACTCACATTATTTTTTTCGAGCGAAAGGTTTACATAAGTGTCCCAGTTCTCGTCGGCCAGGAAAAACCAGTCTGAATTTACCGTTACTATATGAATATCGCCCTTAATTTTTTTTGCGGCCTCCAGGTATTTACCGCTACCTTTACTAATATCTATGGTGGTTAGTAAATGGTTCATTAATTTATATGACGCCAGTTGAAAACGTTCTTCCAATTTTTTACCGTGGTATTGCAACCAGCCTTCAACCTTATAACAAGGCTCCAGTTCTTCTTTGCTTCTATTAAATTTTTTACTTAGGGATTGTGGCGTACGGTAAAAAGTCATGGCATGCATTCTAGCGTCTTTTACCGGGGTATTAGAGTTATTTAATATTTGTCCCTGCACTTTACAATTTGCCAACACCCAATCTGTAGCTTTATAATCGGTTGCAATAGGAATAATATGTTCGGCCAAATCGGGTTTTAAAGCAGCCAATTCCCAGGCAAGGGCTCCTCCTATAGAGCCGCCAATTATAGCAAAGAGTTTTTCTATTTCCAGACGTTCCAGGGCCAGGGCTTGAATTCTGGCAATATCAGCCAGGGTAAACTCCTTGTAATTTTCAATTAGGTGTTCTTTTTTCCCATTGAATCCATTACCCGGAATATTAAAAGCCAGAATACTAAATTTATTGGTATCTACACTTTTGTTTTCACCTACAATTTTGGTCCACCACCCCAATTTCCCGGTAATTTGAGAGTTTCCTGTAAGTGCGTGGTTTATTAAAACAACCGGCGCAGTTTTATGGCTTTGCCCAAATTGTTGAAAGCTCAAATGGATATCCTGTACCGTTCCCGCCGAATTCCTAAAATCTTTTAAACAGAGTTCCTGAAGCATTTTTCTCTTTTTTTTGATTTAGAAAGAGCAAAAGGAAAAAGACTTAACCTGGCTGCTTTCTCCTTTGCCTTTCCACCAACAATAAATTAAACCAGTGCTTTTTCTTTAATCTTGGCAAATGCCTCCACTAAATCTGCTTTTAAATCTTCTATATTTTCAAGTCCTACAGAAAGTCGAATAAGGTCTTTTGTAACTCCGGTTGTTGCCTGTTGCTTCTCGTCCAGTTGCTGATGCGTGGTACTTGCAGGATGAATAATTAAAGATTTGGTATCTCCAATATTGGCAACAAGAGAAAATAGTTTGGTCTCGTCGGCAATAACTTTAGCCGATTCAAAGCCACCTTCTACTCCAAAAGTAACCACACCACTTTGGCCTTTTGGAAGGTATTCTTTAGCCAGTTTATTGTACTTACTACTTTCAAGCCCCGGATAATTCACCCACTTCACTTCTTTTTGCTGTTCCAACCATTGGGCGAGCGCAAGGGCATTTTCACTATGTTGTTTTATCCTAATTTCCAGGGTTTCCAGCCCCTGTAAAATCTGAAAAGCATTATATGGGCTTAATGCTGCCCCGTGATCGCGAAGACCTTCAATTCTAACTTTAGCAATAAAAGCTGCTTCTTTCAATGCCTCGTGGTAAACAAGTCCGTGGTAACCCGGTGATGGCTCTGTAAATTCCGGGAACTTTCCATTTGCCCAGTCAAAATTACCTGCATCAACAATAGCACCTCCCAGCGAAGTTCCATTACCGCTAATGTATTTGGTAAGCGATTCAATAACAATATCTGCTCCGTGCTCAATGGGTTTTAACAATGAAGGGGTAGCAACAGTATTATCAACTATAAACGGAACTTTAAGTGCACTGGCTTCTGCAGCAATGGCTTTTAGATCTAGCACATCGAGTTTTGGATTCCCTAGAGATTCCACAAAAATTGCACGGGTATTTTCTTTGGCCGCCTTTTTAAAGTTTTCGGGATATTCAGGATCTACAAAGGTGGTGGTAATTCCCAATCTAGGTAAGGTTACGCTCAGTAAATTGTAAGTTCCTCCATACAAACTACTGGAAGCTACAATATGATCTCCGGCTTTTAAAAGCGTTAAAAGCGTAGTGTTTATAGCAGCCGTTCCAGATGCAGTAACTACTGCCGCAATACCTCCTTCCAATGCAGCAAGCCTTTGCTCCAAAACATCGTTCGTTGGGTTGTTTAAGCGGGTGTAGATGTATCCGGGTTCAGCTAATGAAAAAAGATTTGCAGCGTGATCTGAATTATTAAATACATAAGAAGTGGTTTGATAAATAGGCACAGCCCTTGTTCCTCCATTGTTTTTAGTATCGTGACCGGCGTGTAATGCGTTTGTTGAAAATTTTTGCGTACTCATAATTTCTAATTTTTTATATTCTTACTTCGTATTTTGAAGTTTGATTTATTTTTTATTGAATTCCCTACTTTGCGGGTATATAATTGTTTTGTAAAAAAAAGTCCCCTTAAGTAGCTATTACCAAGGGGACCTTTTAAATTGAACTCTAAACAAACTAAGTTAAATTCGGTTTTGGCAATAGCGATTCATGTGTCGCATCATCATAGACATCATCATATCACGCATCATCATATTGTTCATTGCCTTTTTCATCTCGTTTATTTCTATAGCTCCGGAAAACCGGAATTCTTCGTTTTATTTTTTACTGTAATTCTAAGCTTACAACATTAAATTATGACATAAAAAAACCGCTGCGTTTGGCAGCGGCTTTTTCAATTTTATCTTTTCAGATTTATTCAATTGAATGCGCTGCGGAGGCTCTCCACATCATCATACGCATCATATTGAAAATTGTCTGGTACATTTCTTTGTTTTGTTCCCGGCAAATATAAGGGGAGAAATTTCTAATTTCCAAATCGAAACAGCATTTTTACGAAAAAAATTTTAAAAGGCGTAAAAAATAAAAAGTCGATATTTATTTTGATTTAAAAATAACAATTCTCCATTTTTAAATCAAAAATAAAGACAATAAACTGTAAGTCAAATAATTATAAAATAGATGCTTCTATCTACGTTGCTAACATCCTTAAACCGAATAAAAAAGAAAGTTAAAGCAAGTTCGAGTTGAGGTTATTTTTATACATTTGTACCCGAATTAATTAAAGGGAAGGATTTGACTGATTGCAACCCTCAAATACACGAATTGTGTATTAAAAATGCTAAAGCAGTAATACACTCCTCTTAGCTTTATCTGTCAAATGCTGCCCATATTTTTTAAAAACATTTTTAAATATGGCATATTTATTTACTTCAGAAAGTGTATCTGAAGGACACCCCGATAAAATCGCAGATCAAATTAGCGATACACTGCTGGATAATTTCCTTGCATTTGACGAAAATTCCAAAGTTGCCTGCGAAACCCTCGTAACTACAGGACAGGTTGTACTTGCCGGTGAGGTTAGAAGCGACACCTATTTAGATGTGCAAAACATTGCCAGGGAAGTAATAAACGATATTGGTTACACCAAAGGGGCTTATAAATTTAGCGGGGATTCTTGTGGCGTAATCTCATTAATTCACGAACAATCCCAGGAGATCTACCAGGGTGTAGATCGTGGAAACAAGGAAGAACAAGGTGCCGGAGACCAGGGTATGATGTTTGGTTACGCTACCAACGAAACCGAGAATTATATGCCGCTGGCACTGGACATTTCGCATAAAATTCTTATTGAACTGGCAAAATTAAGGCGGGAAGGAAAAGATATTCCTTACCTGAGGCCAGATTCTAAAAGCCAGGTTACCATAGAATATAGCGATGATAATGTTCCGCAAAAGATTGTTGCCATTGTGGTTTCTACCCAGCACGACGATTTTAATGGGAACGATGAGGAAATGCTGAAAAAGATTAAGAAAGATATTATTGAAATTCTTATTCCCCGGGTAAAGGCACAATTACCTGAATATGTACAAAAACTATTTAACGACGACATCACTTATCATATAAACCCTACAGGAAAATTTGTTATTGGCGGTCCTCACGGTGATGCCGGTCTAACTGGAAGAAAAATTATTGTAGACACCTACGGTGGTAAAGGTGCCCACGGAGGTGGTGCTTTTTCAGGTAAGGATCCCAGCAAGGTAGATAGATCTGCTGCTTATGCTTCCAGGCACGTAGCCAAAAATTTAGTGGCCGCCGGGCTTGCAGATGAAGTGTTAGTACAGGTTTCTTACGCCATTGGGGTGGTAGAGCCTACTTCAATCTCTGTAGAAACTTACGGTACGGCCAAAGTAGATATGAAAGATGGAGAAATCGCTAAAAAAGTAGCTGAAATTTTTGACATGCGCCCCTGGGCCATTGAAGACAGGTTAAAACTCAGAAATCCTATTTATCGCGAAACCGCTGCCTATGGGCATATGGGAAAAACCCCAAGAACCATTACAAAAATCTTTAAAAGTCCTTATTCCGGAGAAATAAAGAAAGAAGTTGAATTATTTACCTGGGAAAAACTGGATTATGTAGATAAAGTAAAGGAAGCTTTTAAGCTTTAAATTACAAATGCCATAATTATTTAAAATACCGCTGCAATCAGCGGTATTTTTTTTTTGACTTTTTCTTCGGAAAGCTTTAACAACGGGGCGCAGTTTTAATTCCTATTTTTAGAATTACACTAACCAAGCGTCTTATGTCTGTTTTTAAAAAAGTAAAAAACACTATCAACCTATTAAAGTCGGTTGATATGGATCAATTAGCGAAAATCAATAAACAAATAGATCTTTCTGAAGCGGTAAAAAGTTTAGGCCAGCTCGATGAACGTCAGCTGCAGGGTTTAATGAAAATGTTAAAAGCCAAGCGTAAAAAAGGCCAAAGCGATCTCCCTCCCATAGATGGCGATTTTTACAACTTAGACCTTAAGTTAACAGAAGAGCAACGCAAGCTCCAGATGCAGGTGCGAAATTTTATGGAAGATGAAGTGAGACCTTTGGTGAACGACCATTGGAACCGGGCTAAATTTCCACACGAAATCATTGAAAAATTCAAGAAATTAAATATTACGGGCGTTCCTTACAAAGGTTATGGCTGCCCCAACCTTCCTTTCTTAATGGAAGGTATCATTGCGCAGGAAATTGCCAGGGTAGATGTGTCTATCTCAACTTTTTTTGGCGTACATAGCGGGCTTGCAATGGGCTCTATTTATCTATGTGGTAGCGAAGAACAAAAACAAGAGTGGCTTCCAAAAATGCAAAAACTGGAGGCGATTGGCGCTTTTGGCCTTACAGAACCAAATGTAGGTTCTGGTGTTGCCGGTGGCCTGGAAACCACCTGTAGGTTTGATGGCGAAAGTTGGATCTTAAACGGACAGAAAAAATGGATAGGCAACGCCACCTTCGCCGATGTAATTATTATTTGGGCAAGAGATGAAGATAGTAACCAGGTAAAAGGTTTCCTGGTTAGAAAAGAAAATCCCGGTTTTAAGGCTGAAAAGATGCAGGATAAAATGGCACTGCGAATTGTACAAAATGCCCTCATTACCTTAACCGATTGTAAGATACCCGAAAGTGATAGGTTGCAAAACGCCAATTCATTTAAAGATACCGCAAAAGTACTTCGCATGACCAGGGCAGGGGTGGCCTGGCAGGCAGTTGGCTGCGCCCGTGGAGCTTACGAAAGTGCTTTAAAATACACCCGAAAAAGAGAACAGTTTGGAAGACCCATTGCCTCTTACCAACTAATTCAGAATCACCTGGTAGAAATGGTATCCAATCTTACTGCAATGCAAACCCTGGTTTTTAGGCTTTCTGAAATGCAGGATGCCGATTTGCTTACAGACGAACACGCATCTCTGGCCAAAGTATTTTGCAGTATGCGCACCAGGGATGTAGTAAGCCGTGCCCGCGAAGTAATGGGCGGAAATGGTATTTTACTTGAACACGATGTAGCGCGTTTTGTGGCCGATGCAGAAGCCATTTATAGTTATGAAGGAACAAAAGAAATAAATTCACTTATTGTAGGCCGTGCAATTACGGGTTATAGTGCATTTGTGAGTTAATACTAATCAAAAAAAATAGAAAAAGAATGTCATTATTAGTTATTAGTCCGGGGAAAGACCCGGAAGCCTGGGTTAAAGCATTAAAAGAACAACATCCGGGCCTAAACATTTATGTTTATCCGGAAGACCATGATAAAGAAGAAGTAGAGTTTGCCCTTACCTGGAAGCATCCACGCGGAATTTTCAAAAATTACCCTAATTTAAAAGTGATTGCTTCTATGGGTGCCGGGGTAGACCATATTACCAGTGATGAAGAGCTTCCCGAAAATATTAAAATCACCAAAGTAGTAGATGATAGATTAGAAGAAGATATGGGGACTTTTGTGCTGGGCCTTATTCTGGCTCACCAAAGAAACCTTCTGCATTACAGGGAAAGTCAACTTAACGAAAAGTGGGAACCTGTTCCCTACACCCGAAACAATCAAATTAAAGTAGGGATTTTAGGAATTGGAAACCTGGGACAACGGGTAGCACATAAATTACTTCAAAACGATTTTCAGGTAATTGGATTTTCAAGAAATAAAAAAGAAATTGAAAATGTAGAAAGCTTTGCCGGTGAAGATGAACTAGACGAATTCCTGGAACAATCCAATATCCTGGTAAATATGCTCCCTTTAACTCCGAATACCGAAAAAATACTCGACAAAGAATTATTCGAAAAATTACCAAAGGGGGCCTATCTAATAAATGTTGCGCGTGGAGAACATTTGGTAGAGCAGGACTTATTGGCCAAAGTAGATGATGGTCATCTTTCGGGGGCTGCCTTAGATGTATTTTGGGAAGAACCCATTAGAGATGAACATCCGTTTTGGAAACACCCAAAAATTAGAGTAACTCCCCACATTGCCAGTGTTACCCATCCAAAATCTGTGGTACCGCAAATTATTGAAAACTACGAAAGATTGCAGGACGGGGAACCACTTAAAAATGAAGTAAAAAGAGACATAGGTTATTAGTAAACTACCTCGTGTCAAGCTCACGAGGCATTCGTTGGAAACAAATTTTTAATGTCGAGGCAAGCCTTGGAGGTATTACACCCTTTGGCGGCGCCAATAAAAAAGTTACTTATGAAAAATTTCAAAAACATTCTTGTAGCCATAGATTTTAACGATGCCGTTGGGGAACTAATGGCTTATGCTGAAAGTATTGCAATGAAATTTAAGGCAAAGATCTGGGTGGTTCACGTGGCCGCCCCAGATCCCGATTTTGTGGGTTATAGCACCGGCCCTCAATACATAAGGGACATGCGTGCCGACGAACTTAAAACCGAACATAAAGAATTACAGGAAATTTGCAAGATGTTTATTAGTGAAAAAATACCATCTGAAGCCCTTTTAATTCAAGGTTCTACTGTAGAAACGGTTCTGGAAGAAGCCAAAAAATTGAAAGCCGATATGCTTATTGTAGGTACGCACAAACACAGCTTTTTTTACAATCTTTTTGCCGAAAGTGTATCGGTAGAACTTTTTAAAAACGCTGAAATACCGGTTTTTGCTGTACCCATTGAAGAAAAAAAATAGGCGGTTATTTCATTGCTATTAAAATCGCAACATTTATTGGCATTAATTTTATTCGTAGAAGTCTTGTATGATGATAAGCAAAGAGGAATTCACAAACTTACACTCCAATATTGCACCCTATATTAAGCGCACGCCCATTATGCGATCGCGATTATTAAATGGTCTCGCAGGGACCGAAGTATATTTTAAATGTGAGAATTTTCAAAGAATGGGTGCTTTTAAAATGCGTGGTGCTACGGCCGCAATTTTGGCGTTAGGTGCAGAAGAGCGTAAAAAAGGCGTGGTTACCCATTCTTCGGGCAACTTTGCACAAGCAGTTTCACTTTCAGCAAAAAGTCTGGGAATTCCGGCTTACATTGTAATGCCATCCTCTGCTCCACAAGTAAAGAAAGAGGCCGTAAAAACTTATGGCGGGCAAATTACCGAATGTGAACCCAATATAAAAGCCCGGGAATCAGCAGCCAAAAAAATACAGGAAGACACGGGAGCTATTTTTCTGCATCCTTCTAATGATCTTGATGTAATTTATGGACAGGGCACCGCAGCTAAGGAATTTCTGGAAGATTTTCCCGAATTAGACCTAATTATAACTCCCGTTGGTGGCGGCGGACTTTTAGCGGGCACAGCACTTGCGGTAGACTTTTATGCTGAAAAATGCAAAACTATAGGTGCAGAACCCTTTGAAGTTGACGATGCCTACAGGTCTCTTAAAAGCGGAAAAATTAAGTTTAACAAAAGTACCAATACCATTGCCGATGGTTTAAAAACCCACCTGGGCGATAAAAACTTCCCTATTATTCAAGAAAGAGTCTCTGAAATTATTCGGGTAGAGGAAGAAGAAATTATTTCCGCTATGAAGCTTATTTGGGAACGGCTTAAAATTGTAGTTGAACCATCGGCAGCGGTAGCTTTTGCAGCCCTTTTACGTGAAAAAGAAAAATTTCAGGGAAAAAAAGTAGGGATTATTATCTCGGGAGGCAATGTAGATGTAAGCAATTTACCTTTTTAAATTTCCCGGTTTTCCTTTAAAAAACTCACCGTTACCAAAACTTGCCCAACGTGCCGTTGGCTATGTTCTGCTGCGTGAAACAACAAACCAATTACGCTAGATGGCAATGCTTTTCTACCCACCGGTCTATATTCTGTCAAAATATCTTCAGGGGTATTTTTAAGAAAAACGACTGCCTCCTCTACCTTTTTCGGAAATTTTGTACAAGGATTTTCATGGAAATATCTTCATTTGAATTTCCCTCATTTTTCAAATAAGCAAATTGAGCTTCCGATAGCTTTTCAGCTTTTGCATAGCTTAACATTCTATCTAATATTCCGGTTAAATGTTGCAAATGAAAACCCACAGAAGCTCTTCCTGAGGGCATTTCCCAAAGTAACTCTTCCGGAAATCCCTGCGTGTATTTTTCTATTTCTTCCATGGATTGCAAAAGTGCATGAGCCACAGGCTGCAACAAATTAGGCACCCCCGCTACTTTTCCCCGCAACCAAACTTCAGGTTTATTATCTCCCATTTTTTTAAGAATTTCAGTAAAATATTATTTACATCAAACTTAATAGAAAAAGTAATACTCATAAAAAACATGCGTCATAAGATTTCAGGTTTTAAATCTACATATCTGCTTTAGCTTTTAAGCATTTCATAGTATATTTAGCCTCTTAAAATAAGAGCTTATTAAACACTAAGGGCATATCAATTCAAATAGTTTTTATGAATAATAACAATGAAAATTAATTGAGAACAGACTCAAGTGTTTAGCCTTCTCAATACATTTTTTTACTTCAAAAAACGCTCGAATTGAGACTTTTATAATTGGCATCATAACAAAAATCATTAAAAATTACACTATGCTTAGAAATTTCCTTCCGGCTATCTTGTTACTTTTAGCCGCTTCACCACTTTTCTCTCAGGAAGACGAAGAGAAAAAGAAATGGGATGTAAACAATCCTTATTCCGACGATTGGAATATTAAAGAAGTTCAGCTTCAAACCAATGAGGGCACCTGGATGAACCTTGATGTTTCCCCAGATGGCAAAACCATTGTTTTTGACCTTTTGGGCGACATTTACAAAATGCCAATTACCGGTGGTAAAGCAGAACTTTTAAGAAGTGGTATGGCCTATGAAGTTCAGCCGCGATTTAGCCCCGATGGTTCTAAAATATCTTTTACCAGCGATGCCGGAGGCGGTGACAATATTTGGATTATGGATGCCAAAGGAGAAAATGCCAGGCAACTTACCAAAGAAAATTTCAGGCTATTAAACAATGCGGTTTGGACTCCAGATGGCAATGCCATAGTAGCCAGAAAACACTTTACCTCGGGCCGTTCTCTTGGCGCCGGCGAGATGTGGCTGTACCATATTGGCGGTGAAGGAGGCCTACAACTTACAGAACGTAAAAACGACCAGCAAGACGTAAATGAGCCCAGTATTTCTCCAGATGGCCGCTACCTTTACTACAGTGAAGATATGTATCCCGGCGGAATGTTTCAATACAATAAAGACCCGAATAAGCAGATTTACGTAATAAAACGTTACGATTTTGAAACCGGTAAAAATAAAACTATCACCGGTGGTCCCGGGGGCGCAGCCAGACCTCAGGTTTCACCCGATGGTAAAAAACTTGCTTTTATTAAACGAGTTAGAACCAAATCGGTTTTATACATTCACGATCTGGAAACAGGCGAAGAATGGCCGGTTTACGATAAATTGAGTAAAGACCAACAGGAAGCCTGGGCTATTTTTGGGGTATATCCCGGATTTAGCTGGATGCCTTCAGGAAAAGAGCTTGTTTTTTGGAGTGAAGGAAAAATCAATAAAGTAAATATTGAAAATTACGAAGCCGAAGTAATTCCTTTTGAAGTTGAAAACACCATAGAAATCGCTGAAACCCATCGTAGCGAACACCAGGTGTTTTCAGAAGAATTCAACCCAAAAGTAATTCGCCATGCGGTGACTTCACCAAACGGAAAAACCCTGGTTTTTAATGCCGTTGGTTATTTGTGGAAAAAATCTTTACCTAACGGAAAACCTCAGCGTATTACCAAAGGTGAAGATTTTGAGTTTGAGCCTGCTTTTTCACCAAACGGGAAAGAAATTGTTTACGTAACCTGGAACGACTCAGAAATGGGAGCTGTGATGAAGGTAGGCCTAAATGGAAGAAACCCGCAGAAGCTAACTTCAGAAAAAGGTATTTACAGAAACCCGGCTTTTTCAAATAATGGAGAACAAATTGTTTTTGTGAAAGAAAGGGGCAATAGTGACCAGGGGCAAACATTTAGCAAAGAACCGGGAATTTACACGATAAGTGCTTCAGGAGAAAACAAAAAGAAAATCCACCACACAGGAGATTTCCCGATGTACAACAAAGACGATTCCCGTATTTTCTTTCAAACCGGGGGCGCACTTATGGGTAGCTTGCAAAAAAGCCTAAAAAGTATTGATTTAAACGGAAATGACGAGCGCACGCATATAAATTCAAAACGTGCCAACCGTTTAGTACCTAGCCCAGATAATAAATGGGTAGCTTTTAGCCACCTGCACCAGGCCTATTTAGCACCACTTACCTTAACAGGAAGACCTTTAGATTTAGATAACAATACCAAAAGTATTCCGGTAACCCAAATCACCAAAGATGCCGGGATGAACTTGCATTGGTCTAACAACAGTGAAAAAGTACACTGGACTTTAGGTGACGAGTATTTTACCAATAAAGTTTCAGAGCGTTTTACGTTCCTGGAAAGCTCTCCAGATTCTATTCCAGCCATTACCGAAAAAGGAACAAAAATAGGATTGGAGTTAAAAACCGATGTACCTAAAGGGCAAATAGCTTTCACAAATGCCAGGATCATTACCATGAATGGTGACAAGATAATTGAAAACGGAAGTATTTTAATTAAGGAAAATAAAATTGTTTCAGTAGGCGAAGCTTCCGAAGTGACTATTCCCAATAATGCCAAAGTTTATGACCTGGAAGGAAAAACCATCATGCCGGGTATTGTAGATGCACACGCTCATATTGGTGCTTTTAGATATGGTTTAACACCAAAAAAACATTGGCCTTTATACGCAAATATGGCCTTTGGGGTAACTACCGTGCACGATCCTTCGGCTTTAAGTGAAAGCATTTTTAGTATGGCAGAACTGGTAAAAGCCGGTGAAATGGTAGGGCCTAGAATTTACTCTACTGGAATCATTTTATACGGTGCTGAAGGCGATTTTAAAGCAGTTATAAATAGTTTGGAAGAAGCCAAATCGGCTTTAAGAAGAACAAAAGCCTTTGGGGCAACCTCGGTCAAAAGTTATAATCAACCACGCCGCGAACAGCGCCAGCAAATAATGCAGGCAGCGAAAGAGTTAGAGATGAATGTAGTGCCCGAAGGTGGAAGTACGTTTTTACATAATATGAACATGATTGTAGACGGGCACACCGGGATAGAGCATAATATTCCTATAGCTCCTGTTTATAAAGATATAGAAACACTTTGGGGAAATAGCAAAACCGGTTACACCCCTACATTAATAGTTAATTACGGAGGCGTAAACGGTGAATATTATTTTTACCAGAAAGACAATGTTTGGGAGAATGAGCGTTTGCTGAATTTTACTCCGCGTCAAATTGTAGATTCAAGATCAAGGCACCGTACCAAACTTCCTGATGAAGAATATGAAAACGGACCTATTTTAGTTTCAAACACCGCTAAAGAACTATCTGACCTTGGCGTAAAAGTAAATCTTGGTGCGCACGGGCAGTTACAGGGTCTTGGTGCCCACTGGGAACTTTGGTTATTGCAAATGGGAGGCATGACGAATTTGGAAGCCCTGCAAGCCGCCACCATTAACGGTGCCGAATATATTGGCATGGGTAGTGAAATCGGGTCTTTAGAAGAAGGTAAACTAGCCGATTTAATTGTTTTAGAGAAAAATCCATTGGAGGATATTCGTAACTCTGAATCGGTTATTTATACCATGGTAAATGGCAGGCTTTATGAAGCCGAGACTATGAATGAAATTGGAAACAACCCAAAAGAACGCAATGAATTTTACTGGGAAAACAACAAATATAATGCGGCTTTCCCATGGCACGAAAGCACCCAGAGCTTTACTGCTCCCGGTTGCACCTGCCATAGATTAACAAATTAAAAACTCATAAATTGGATAGTTAATTTTAGCTTTTGCTTAAACAAACCTAATTTGGTAACTTTTAAAGCAAATTAACTATCCAGTTTCTATGCTGAAATATGAAATTTTATGAGAAGGGTAAAATTTGGAAAGCTTTTCACTCACAGAAAAATAGATGAAAGCATTATTCGTGAACATCTTGCGCTAGAAAGAACTAAGCTCGCCAATGAGCGTACGTTGTTATCTTACACGCAAGCATCTATGTATTTTTTACTGGGGGGATTGGCTTTAATTCAGCTAAAGGAATATCAAGAGATGCATTACATTGGCTATCTGGCCCTGGTAATTTCTGTTTTGTTTCTTACTATTGGAATTTGGCGATTTATCGTACTCAAAAATAAAATGAAAGATCTTTTAAAGGGCAAGATAGAATCTTCTGCTGAAGAGAAAGAGGAGCCTTAATAAGTTACATACAGGCTTCAATTTTCTTTAAAAACTTCAATTTTTAAGAGCTTCATTTGCAAACATTCACACATTATTTTCTTCATTTTATAGCCATTGGTGCTATTGCCTGGTTCTATGATAAAAAGAACTGGAAAAAAAACTGGCTTATTCTACTGGCTACCATGGCTGTAGATATAGACCATATTTTTGCCACTCCCCTATTTGACCCTATGCGCTGCGGAATTGGCTATCATCCCCTACATTCACATTTTGCCATCGCGGGTTATGTATTAGGTGTACTTTTTATTAAGAACAAGCTATGGAAATTGATATTTATCGGTTTACTTTTCCATATGCTAACCGATTTTATAGACTGCCTTTGGATGTTTTCTAAATGCGGTGAGTGTTATACTTCTTCTGAAATTTACAAGTGGGTTCATTAAATTTCATAAAAATATCGTGCAGCATAATTTTAAAGTAAACTAACTCGGGGTGTTACACCCTTTGGCAGTGCCAATAAATTAGTTTCAAATTCGAATATCTTAGGGATTTTAAAAGGCAAAAAATTTAAATCTGGATATCAAAAAAAAACCTGAAAAACCGCATATTTGGGGTATATGTAGTTTTCAGGCATTGCCTAAGCAATATTTTAAGGGTTTAAATTTTTATTTTCTTCCTCATTAAGCATTCGTGATTTTATAAGAAAACGGTAGCCGGTAGGGATATCTAAAGAGAAACTACCTCCCCTCCCCTTAACTATATCTACCGTTAAATGGGTATGCTTCCAATATTCGAATTGGTCCCGGCTCATATAAAAATTCACTCCACCAACTTCGCCAAGCAATATATCGTTATCATCAATATAAAAATCTTCTTTTGGCAATAACATAGGGGTAGAGCCGTCGCAACAGCCACCACTTTGGTGAAAAATCACCTCGCCGTGCTGTTGCTTCAGTTCTTGTAGCAATTTATTTGCTTCAGGAGTTATTTCTACTCTTTTATAATCCATTTTTTAAAAGAAACCCAGTTTATTCTTATCGTAGGAGATTAACATATTTTTGCTTTGGCGATAATGGTTTAACATCATTAAATGATTTTCCCTTCCAAAACCAGATTTTTTATAACCTCCAAATGGCGCGTGGGCCGGATAATCATGGTAGCAATTTACCCAAACCCGACCAGCTTTTATTGCCCGTGGAATTTGATATAATTGATGTGCATCACGGGTCCAAACCCCGGCACCCAGACCATACATTGTATCGTTTGCAATTTCAATAGCCTCGGCTTCATCTTTAAAAGTACAAACAGCTACCACCGGGCCAAAAATTTCTTCCTGAAACACCCTCATTTTATTATGACCTTTCAGAATAGTTGGCTGAATATAAAATCCGTTTCCTAAATCTCCATCCAGTTTTGCTGCTCCTCCTCCGGCTAAAACCTCGGCCCCCTCATCTTTTCCTATTTTAATATATTCCAGGATTTTTTGATGCTGATCGCTAGAAGCCTGGGCACCCATCATGGTAGATTCTTCAAACGGATTACCCATTTTTATAGCTTTGGTGCGCTCAATTACCCGCTTAATAAATTCGTCGTAAATATCTTCCTGGATTAAAATTCTGGAAGGTGCAGTACAAACCTCTCCCTGGTTAAAGGCGAAAAGTACGGCGCCTTCAATACATTTATCGAGAAAAGCATCGTCATGATCCATTATGCTATTAAAAAACACATTAGGCGATTTTCCACCCAATTCCATAGTTACCGGGTGCAGGTTTTTTGAAGCATATTGCATAATTAATTGCCCGGTAGTGGTTTCTCCCGTAAAGGCAACTTTGTCTACATTTGGGCTTGACGCCAATGGTTTTCCTGCTTCGGGCCCAAAACCGTGAATCACGTTAAATACGCCCGGGGGCAATAAATCGGCTATTTTTTCGGCTAAAAACGTTGCTGAAGCAGGGGTTTGTTCAGCAGGTTTTAAAACAACGCAGTTACCAGATGCTAAAGCAGGTGCTACCTTCCAGGCAAGCATTAATAATGGAAAGTTCCACGGAATAATTTGGGCAACCACTCCCAAAGGTTCATTTATAATTAAAGAGAGGGTATTTTCGTTAAGTTCGGTAGCCGAACCTTCTTCGGCCCTAATTGCGGCCGCAAAATACCTAAAATGATCTATGGCCAGGGGTACATCGGCATTCATTGTTTCCCGAATAGCCTTCCCATTATCGGCGGTTTCCATTTGTGCAAATGTTTCCAGGTTTTCCTGGATTACATCGGCAATTTTATGCAAAATAGCAGCCCGTTCTGAAGCAGAAGTTTTCCCCCATTCGTGTTTAGCATTGTTAGCCGCTTCAATGGCATTATTCACATCCTTTTCATTAGACCTGGGATATTTCGCCAATACCTTATTATCTACCGGCGAATGGTTTTCAAAATACTCCCCATCTATAGGATCCTGAAATTTCCCATTAATAAAATTACCGTATTTTTCTTTAAATTTTGGTGCTGAGTAGCTCATAGAAATAATTTTAATATTTTAGCAATACAATTTATTTAAATTTAACACCAATTAATTGAACATTTCTATTAATAAATATCACATTACTACCAAGTAATTAAATTAAAAAGGTTTTGAATGATAATTTACTAAAATATAATCACGATTTAAAGCTAAAAACTTCTATTGAAAACAGAACGATCTACAGTTCAGATTACGCTGAGTTAAATGTTTTTGAAACCAGGCAGGTAGCCGAGAAGATAAACCTTAAGTTTGGATTCCCAATTATTGCGAGTATGCTTACCGGAAAAAAGGTGATGCATCTTGACGGAATAAAGGCCTTTGATTTTTTCCCAGGGGAATCGGTTGTTTTGCCTTCAGATAAAAAGATGCTTATAGACTTTCCGTTAGCAAGTGCAAAAAATCCAACCCGGTGCCTTGCCTTGGGAATTGATCCTGAAAAGATTAAAGAAACGGTTGAAATCTTTAATGAAAACACCCGAATTGAATTTGAAAATGACACTCATAGTTTCGAAACTACTGCGGTTCATTTAGACAATAATCAACAGGTACAATTTGTACTAGATCGAATTTTCAATACTTTCCTGGAGGCCGGGACAGCTAGAGACGCATTGCTAGATTTAATGCTAAAAGAACTTATTATTAGGTTGCTTCAAACCAAAGCAAAGGTTATGCTTTTGGACAACGAAACACTTTTTGACAATAATAGGATGGCTTTTATTGTAAAATACATGCGGGAGCACCTTACCGAAAATATTCAAGTAGATAAATTGGCCAATAAAGCCTGTATGAGCACTTCAAATTTTTATAGAAGCTTTAAAAACACCTTTGGCGAAAGCCCAATAGATTATCTAAACGCAGAGCGAATTAAGTTTGCAAAAAAACTTATTCAGCAAACAAATAAAAAGTTTGCCGATATCGCTTATAAAAGTGGCTTTAACAATACCAGCTATTTTAACCGTCAGTTTAAGCGCTTTGAGAAAATTACTCCTAATCAATATAGAAAATTGGTTAAAAACAATATCGCTTAATATTTTGCGACATTTTCACTTAGTTCCTCCAATGCATTTTTCATAGCACTCAACTGTGGAAGGTTTTTGGTAAGTTTAAACCTTTTTGCCAGAAACAAAGGGTCGTTGTAGGATATTTTCACCACACCGGCTTCATCACGCCAAACCAAAAATTTAATCGGTAATTCCAGGGCAATTTTGCTATTCTCCTTCATAATTGGCGTACCAATTTTTGGACTCCCAAATATGATGAGTTTAGTAGGGCGCAATCCAATATTTATTTCCTCAGCATTTTTAAAATGATCTAACTCTATAAAAATCTGCAAATCAGGATTTTCTTTAATCGCCGTTACAAGACGATTGTAAGTGGCATTAAAGTTAAACTCACTAATTTCTGAGATAATACCCTGGTGTTTTTTCAGCTTGAGTTTTCCGGAGCTTTTAACCCTATTGCCCGCAGTTTTAGAAACTATGCTTTTAAGCGTTTTACTAAGATTACCCAGATCCTTGTTTTTTCTAAGATCGTAGCGCTGTTTCAGGTAATTGGTACTACTATATGTTATTATAGTTTGATTGTCTTGTTTATATACCAATATTTTAAGCGGGAGTTCCAGGCCCGCCAATTGATCTTTTTGCATTAAAAGGGAACCTTGTTTAGGATCACCGAAAATTAAAAGGAGATTTTCTGAGAGCTCCAAACCGGCTTTTTTAGCCTCTTTTGAATGTTCGATTTTTGAAAAAAAAGTGAACGTATTATGTTGTTCTAAAGTTTTTGCCAAACGCGAGGCCGTTTCTTTAAAACTATAATCACTGCGGGCAAGCATTAAATGATCCTTCTCTTTCTCCTGAGCCGTTCCTAATTGAATTCCGCAATAAAAAATAAGGAAGAAATATTTTAACAGGAATTTCATAGCTTTAAGTTAATGAATTTTAAGAAGATATAGAATGAAAAACTTTAGCTTTTCAAGATTTATGAGTATTTTGACAAAGTGGAAAATTCAAAGAATACTAATTCTTGTATCTTTGCAGGCCGCTTTTTAAAGCGGCTCTAACAACTATCTAATTATAACAACTTTATGCATGTAGCGATTGCAGGGAACATTGGCGCGGGAAAAACCACCCTTACTAAATTATTGGCAAAACATTATAATTGGGAGGCACAGTATGAAGATGTCTTAGAAAATCCCTACCTCGAAGATTTCTATAATAAAATGGAACGTTGGTCTTTTAACCTCCAAATTTACTTTTTAAATAGTAGATTTCGGCAAACACTTCAAATACGAGAGAGCGGAAAAAAAATCATCCAGGATAGAACAATCTATGAAGATGCCCATATTTTTGCCCCTAACCTTCACGCAATGGGATTAATGACCAACAGGGACTTTGAAAACTACAGTTCTCTTTTTGATCTTATGGAAAGCGTGGTGCAGGGCCCCGATCTTCTTATTTATTTAAGAAGCAGCATCCCAAACCTTGTCTCTCAAATACACAAAAGAGGCCGGGATTACGAAAACTCTATTTCTATAGATTATTTAAGCAGGTTAAATGAGCGCTACGAAGCATGGGTTCATAACTACAACAAAGGCAATCTATTGATAATAGATGTAGATAATATTAACTTTGTAGATAACCCTGAAGATCTAGGAGATATTATAAACCGAATTGACGCTGAGCTTCACGGATTATTTTAAAAACAAGTAAGATGGAATCAACAAAACTTAAACGACCAAAACATAAGGGTTCTCCAAAACTATTTGATAACCCTATTTTAGAAAAGCTAACGCATACACATATTTCCCTGCCCCTAATTATTTTTGGGCTTATTGCTGCTGCTTTAATCTACTACGGAGTTATTGAAAAAGGTTTTGAAGCACCTATGATGATAGGCCTTTTCGCGGCCGGTCTTTTCTTTTTTACTTTTGTGGAATATATTATGCACAGGTATTTGTACCATATCCCTGCTACCAGCGAAAGAAAGAAAAAAATATCTTACACCATGCATGGGGTACACCATGACTATCCAAAAGATAAATCAAGACTAGCCATGCCACCGGTGTTGAGTTTAATAATTGCTACCATACTTTTTATTATATACCGGGCGGTATTGGGAGATTATGTTTTTGGTTTCCTTGCCGGATTTTTAATTGGGTATGCAGGCTACCTTGCCGTACACTACTCGGTGCACGCTTTTAAGGTTCCAAACAATTTCTTAAAAGTTTTATGGCAGCACCATAGCATTCATCACTACCGTGAGCCAGACAGGGCATTTGGGGTATCTTCCCCACTTTGGGATCATATTTTTAGAACGATGCCTAGAAAAACGGCGGCCAGCAGAAAAACTGCAGTAGGAAAAAGCATTGACGACTAGTATTAGATAAACCCCTGTCCTTTTGCGTGGGCTACGGCTTCTTGCGAAGATTCTACCATTAGCACAGGAGTGGTATTGAAGTTATCGATTATACTTCGCACCCGGTTCATCTGCTTTTTATGTTTTACACTACGCAAATAAATTGCCAGAATCCTATCGGGATATTGGGCAGCAATCTCGGTATAGATAGAAGCGTCGTGTTCACCACTATCACCTATAAGAATAAAATTCATACCTGTATAGGTCTGTAAAATATTGGTAATTTCTTTTTGCTTATGTGGTTTTTCCGGTTTCAAACTCCCATCGAACGGCGTGCTAAATTTCCGGAGTAAAATTGGTCCTTTCGGAAAAACATTATGGTCTAAAAATAATTTTAAATACTCATATAAATTCCACGGGCTGTTACTTAAATAAAAAATGGGGTTATTTGGTGTGTTGTTACGTCCTTTGTGCAGTTTTTGGTAAAATTCTGCCGCTCCCTTTAGCGGAATTCTATCATAGGCATTGGTCAGCAATGAATTTTTGAGCAATCTAAGTTTTAAAAAAGACGTAACACCGGTATGTAAAATGGTATCGTCTATATCGCTAATTACACCATATTCTGCTTCGGGATCCGGAATTAAAAAACTACCGGTAAACGGATTTTCCAATAACTGGGTTTTCTTCCCCATTGGCCCCCTATAGTATAGCTTATAATCTAACCAGCCCTCTGCATCTGCATACTGTGCCAGGTTTTGCTTAATATCATTGTCAAATAAAAAATAGCCTTCCGCATTGGTTTTTGTAGTTGCCGGCACTTTCCCAGGCAGTAGTAAATCTACCTGAGCATCAGGAATCTCAAAAGTATCAAACTGCTTATAAGTGGTTTTTATGGTTCTAAAAATATTGGCATCCTTAATAATTTTTAGCGGCTCATTATCCAATACACGGCCTTTTATATACAAACGAGAATGTGTAGCATAGCTTCTATAAGGTGTAATTAATACCTGATCTATTAGCTTATACCTGCCAGCCAGCTTACGTATTCTTTTTTTCATGAAATTTGCGCTTTCGGACAAGTTAAAAATTATAGGATAGCGCGACCTTACTTTTAAATAAACTTTAGGAAGATGCGAAGTGCTAACTAATCTGTTTTACATACATCAACCTTACATACCTTCAAAACCTCTCTTCTACTTTCGTTTTTATCTTTATTTTATGCCTCTCTACAAAATATGGTAACTCCTGTACCTAATTAGCGTATCAAGATTAAGCTTCTTTTTTAATAAATCTAAACATGAAAAACCCCTAGAACAGCTACCTATTACTCATTCTAGTGGTTTCTAAGGGCCTTTATCAATTCATCTTTACTCATATCGCTCCGGCCTTCAATCCCGATCTCCTGGGCTTTCTTATAAAGTTCCTCTTTGGTACGCTCTTCATATTTATCGGCTTTTCCACCTTTTTCACCAGAATTGGGGTCGTTTGCAATTCGTGCTGCTTTAGATTTACTCATTCCTTTATCCCTTAATTCCTCGTATTGCTCATCATTTTTAATAGATGGTCCATGATCTTTAGCCATAATATTATTTTTTAGGTTTCTTCTATTCTTAAATTTAAAAGAATTAACACGGAAGCTTAGTTGTAGCTTTGTTAAAATTGGAAAGGGCTTCGGCTTTAAAATGAATTATAAAATTTATGAAAATCTCAGCTTTAGGCATCAAAACCTTGTGAAAAAGAATTAATAAGCAAACTACTTCGAAGCAAGGTCGGAGAATATAATTCCATTTCGAGCCAAGCCTAAGAGGCCGGATAACTATCGGGATAAATCTATCGATTATCGAGTAAAAGGGGCATTAGCCCCTTTTTGTATACAGAAAGAGACTGTTTGAAAAAACTCTTTTTCATCAAGCTGAACTTGTTTCAGCTTCTAACATGAATTAAATTCTAAACATCTTAGATCCTAAAATAAATTCTGGATAACGGTTTTAACAAAAAATCAAACAGCCTCTTTGGTTAAAAAAAAACCTGACTTAAGTATATTCTATCTCTTAACTGCTGTACCTGTTTTTCTACTTCGGCTTTGGTACCGGTAAAAGTTTTTTGCTGTACTGCAGTTTTTCCTTTTTCAGTAGTAGTAATTCTTACTTTAGCAATAGTTTCATTTCCTTCCGAAATCATATTAACCTGGATTTCTTTGGAGCTCTCATCGGTTGAAGCATTATTATTTATAATCACCTCTTTTTTTATTGCAGTCTCTTCGTTGGGCACATCGGTTTGGGTATGTCCTCCTAAAATTGGTGCAATTACCAAACCGATTAAACAGGTTAATTTAATTAAAATATTCATAGAAGGCCCGGAGGTATCTTTAAACGGATCTCCTACCGTATCTCCGGTAACCGCGGCTTTGTGGGCATCAGAACCTTTATAGGTCATTTCTCCGTTTATCATCACTCCTGCTTCAAAAGACTTTTTAGCATTATCCCAGGCACCACCGGCATTATTTTGAAAAATTGCCCAAAGCACCCCGCTTACAGTCACCCCGGCCATATAGCCGCCAAGCATCTCTGCTATTAAAACATTCTCATAGCCAAAAAGCATAGGAAGTAGGGCGATGGCAATTGGAAAGCCAATGGTTAAAATTCCGGGTAACAACATCTCTTTTAAGGCCGCTTCGGTAGAAATAGCGACACACTTATCATATTCAGGCTTCGAGGTTCCTTCCATAATGCCTGGAATGCTTTTAAACTGTCGTCTCACTTCCTCTACCATTTTCATAGCTGCTTTCCCAACAGATTTCATGGCTAATGCTGAAAAAACCACGGGCACCATGCCTCCAATAAATAGCATCGCCAAAACCGGGGCTTTAAAAATATTGATTCCGTCAATTCCGGTAAAAGTTACGTAGGCAGCAAAAAGCGCCAGTGAGGTTAATGCGGCAGAAGCAATTGCAAAACCTTTTCCGGTAGCTGCAGTAGTATTTCCTACAGAATCCAGGATATCGGTGCGCTCTCTAACCTCGGCCGGCAGTTCGCTCATTTCGGCTATTCCCCCAGCATTATCGGCAATAGGCCCAAAAGCATCAATAGCCAATTGCATTGCTGTAGTGGCCATCATGGCTGAAGCCGCCAATGCAACGCCGTAAAATCCGGCAAAAGCGTAAGAGGCCCAAATAGCTAATGCAAATAATAACACAGAAAGAAAGGTAGAGATCATTCCGGTAGCCAAACCTGCAATAATATTAGTTCCGGCTCCTGTACTCGAATTTTGCACAATAGAGAGTACTGGTTTTTTACCTAGACCGGTATAATATTCGGTAACCGCCGAAATTACACCTCCCACTACTATTCCTACCAAAGAAGCATAAAACACCCTAATTGATGCGATTTCCATAAATTCAAAACCTTCAGATCCACCAACAAAGAAGCCCATAGTTAAGGTCTCTTTAGGTAGCATCCAGGTTACCAAAAAGTAACTGGCCACTGCTACCAGAACTATGGAGGTCCAATTACCGATATTCAATGCTTTTTGCACCTGGGCTTCTTTAGCCGAATTACTGCTTATTTTCACTAAAAGCGTCCCGATAATAGAAATAATAATACCGGCACCGGCAATAGCCATAGGCAATAAAATAGGACCAATTCCTCCAAACCCGGAATCGACAATATTTCCGCCCATATCTTCAATAATATAATTTCCTAAAACCATAGTAGCAAGAACGGTAGCCACATAACTCCCAAAAAGATCGGCACCCATTCCAGCCACGTCACCAACATTATCTCCTACATTATCTGCAATGGTTGCAGGATTCCTGGGGTCGTCTTCCGGGATTCCTGCTTCAACTTTCCCCACTAAATCGGCACCAACATCGGCAGCTTTTGTGTAGATTCCACCGCCAACACGGGCAAATAATGCAATAGACTCGGCACCCAGGGAAAAACCTGCCAGGGTTTCCAAAACAACGGTCATTTGAGTGGTATTACTCCACTGCCCACCCATAAAATAATGGTAGAATAAAATAAAAAATGTGGTTAGCCCAAGTACCGCTAAACCGGCTACGCCAAGACCCATTACGGTACCACCCCCAAAAGAAACTTTTAAAGCTTGTGGCAAACTGGTTCGGGCCGCCTGTGTGGTGCGCACATTACTTTGGGTAGCGATCTTCATCCCCATATTTCCGGCCAGGGCCGAGAAAAAAGCTCCAAAAATAAAAGCAACAATAATTAGGTAATGTGTGGTTGGCACAACATAGGCTATAGCTGCCAGGGCAATACTGGCCCCAACCACAAAAAAACTAAGTAATTTATATTCTGCATTTAAAAAGGCGAGTGCCCCTTCGTAGATATGTGAAGAAATATCTTTCATCTTGCCGTCCCCGGCATCCTGTTTAAGTACCCAGGAACGTTTTACCCACATAAAAACAAGACCTACTACTGCAAGTATTGCAGGCATATAAACCATTATTGATTCCATATTAATTGTTAAGTTTTAGTTAATATGGCTAATGTAGTAAATCACTGATAATTAAAAAAGCAATAACTTTTTAAGGTTATTGCTTTAAAATCGTCAAAATTATGTGACTGAAATTAAGGTTGTATTCCAAATTGACCTTTATCTCCATCAAAATTCTCAAAACGCTCTACGCATTGTCTTATAATTTCTTTGGCTTCTGAAGCATCGCCCCAGCCACCTACATCTACTTTTTTCTTCTCAAGATCTTTATAAACCTTAAAGAAATGCTCAATTTCTTTAATCATGTGGCCATTAAGTTCTTTAAGGTCATTCAACCTATTCCAAATAGGATCTGAAACCGGCACACAAATAATTTTTTCATCAGGTCCTTTTTCGTCGGCCATATGGAAAACACCAATTGGTTTAACTTCCATTACAACACCGGGAAAAGTTGGTTCACTCACCAATACCAAAACATCTAATGGATCGCTATCCTGGGCCAGGGTATTTGGAATAAAGCCGTAATCGGCCGGGTACATCATTGAAGAAAAAATCATCCTGTCGTAACGGACTTTCTTTAACTCAAAATCGTATTCATATTTGTTTCTACTCCCTTTTGGGATCTCGATTAATACATCAAAACTATCTGACATGTTCTTTCTATTTTTCTCATTTAAAGGCGGCAAATATAGTGAAATTCAGTATTAATTACGCCTATTTAGAAATGAAAACCAAAGGAGGCTGTTATGGCAAAAGATCGTGACTCTGGTACATTATAATAATTACCTCTAAAATGAGCTTCTACACTTAGAAATTTAAGAATATTTCCTATTCCAAGGCTATATTCGTAATAAGGTGTTTTGTTAGGTGCGCGAAATGGAATTTCAGAAGCATTTAGCGCTTTATTTGCTTCAGAAATTTCTCCCCAAACAGCCCTAACACCAACAAGTTCACGCAAATTTAATTCTCGCAAAAGCGGAATCCTGGCAAATAACCTTCCGTTAAAATTATGATCAAAATGTGCTGAAACATACGTATCAGTTACAAATTCATAGAAATTAAGTACCGGAAACGCATTATACATAGAAAAGTAAGTTTGGTTCCCGGGCACCACATTTAAAAGCCCCAGCGGAACTTCTCCGACGGTTTTTCCGGCTTCCATGCTGACATTTGCCCTACCAAAACCGCCAATTTTAAGTGGCTGATTGTAGAAAAACTGGATTTTCTTATAATCAAAATCGCTTTTCAATATGTCTTTTAAGCCCAGACTATAATTAAAAAAGAAGGTAGGAAATTCATCTTCATTAATTACATTTTGTTCTACCCCAAACCCGGAAGTTTGCCTACCCGGCGTATAGGCGAAAGTAGTTGCAATTTCTGTTTGCTTTATAGTTGAAGCGATGTTAGACTGCATTTTATCGGTATAATAGTCCAAACTAAAATCTGGAGAGGCCGAACTAAGCTCACGATAAGAAGCACCTACCCGAACCTTAAAATTATTCCAGGGCTCAATTTCAAGATTTACAGTATTTAAGTTTAAATGACTTAATTTAGTATTGTCTCCCACGCTCACAAGTCCTGAAGATGCCAAACTGCGTCCCAAAACATCGGTAGTATTACCGGTTAAACCGGCTCCTAACTGTACAATATCGCGTCTTTTTCCTCCAGAAATTATTAAACGCGAGCGCGCATCCAATAACCACTTCCCGGAAATTCCATATTTAAACTTTTCATCTAAAAAACCATACGCCAGATACCCCTCAATTCGCCAGGGGTCATGTTGCCCAAAATAAGTTCTTCCGCCTAAACGGGTTCTAAAACCCTCAACCTCATTATAATCGAACAAGGAATAGACAGGGCCAAAATCCCAGCCATTAAACTCTACATACCCCGATTCGGCTATGGTTGCAATATCATAAATTCTATTGAATGCGGGCACACTGGTTAGACTATCCAGCATCACATAAATATCCTCCTCTGCCCTATTAAGTTCTTCCAAACGGTTTTTATCCCAAAAATCCTGACCCCGCTGATAAACCTCTTTATTAAATCTATATGCCTGTTTGTCGTAAAATCCTTCTGCTTGCTTTAAATTAAATTGATACTCGTCAAAAACTTGAGTCCTTTTGGCATACACTCCTTTTGAAGTCTCTTTTTTGGTCAAAGAAAAATTAGCCTGGAAATAATCTTTGGATATTAAAAACACCGAATCGTTAAGTACCTCAAACTCCTGTTCTATATACAACTCCTTTACCCAGTTTATATTGGCATCGCGAGAAGCCTCAAGATTTATTTTCTTAATTGCCCAGGTAGTATCATTTACCCAAAAATCTCCTTTAAAAGTAAGCTCGTTTTCCCGGCGTGGATAGTAAATAATATTATAACACCACTTATTTTCTACATAAGCACTATCACTTAATACGTAATTGTAATTATTAATGCCGGTAGTAGAAAGCGGACTTACAAAACTTTTATCAAAAACCTTAATATAGTTGTTGTATACATTATACTCATCATACACATCTTTTACCGCAGCGATTAAATTTTGATTTTGATCAAAGCCTGAGTTTTTATTTCCTAAAAGATCTTCTCGTTTTTTATTTTCTACATTATCACCATATACCCTGGAAACCGATTCGTTTATAAAAACCGGTAAAATAGTCTTTCCGGTAATTCTATTGGTATCGGCATAATCAAATATGAATTCCATTCCGTTAAAAATTGGATTTTTCACTACTGAACTATCTATACCATCTAGTTCGAATTCCAGCTTTTCATATTTTTTATACTGATATTGTTTAAAGGCAGTAATACCGTTATCTCGCCTATTTTTCCAGATTTTTCTCAGGATATCTATAGCGGGATTATTCTTTTTAGAAGTTTTCCCTCTAATTATTTTCACTTCATCAAGGCTTGAAGCCTCTTGCTGCAATACTATCTCCAGTGAAAGATTACTTTTTTGCGGAAGTGGGATTATTTCGGTTTGATAACCAATAAAAGAAATTTTGAGTTCGGTATGGTTATTTTCACTTTGCAAATAAAACTTCCCATTTTCACCTGAGGTTGTCCCTTCCGAAGAATTATTAAAAATCACATTCACAAAAGGCAAAGCCTGGCCGTTTTCGTCTTTAACCACACCACCAACCCTGGTTTGCGATGCCATTATCGTATAGCAAAGCAAAAATAATAAGGAAAGATAAGTTGCTTTCGGCCTCATTGTTCTTCAGGACAAAAAAAAACTTCACCGAATCAGAATCCGATGAAGTTTTAGATTTATAAAAGTTCTCTCTATTTGCAAGCTTAACCTATAATTGGTGTTACTTATAGAGTTATGATTAATTACCTGTTTATTGCTAAGTTTTAAGTCCAGCATCCTGCTGGCTTTTTTAGTCAATATACATCACCTGTTTAACCGCTTTAATAACATCGTCGCTGTTTGGCAACCATTCTTTAAGCAATACAGGAGAGTAAGGTGCCGGTGTATCGGCAGTATTTATTTTTACAATTGGTGCATCTAAATAATCAAAAGCTTTAGACTGTACCTGGTAGGTGATTTCAGTAGAAATATTTCCAAAAGGCCAGGCCTCTTCCAAAATCACTAAACGATTGGTTTTCTTAACCGATTCGATAATAGTCTCATGATCCATTGGGCGAATAGTTCTAAGATCTATAATCTCACAAGAAATATCGTCTTCAGCCAATTTATCAGCGGCCTTATAAGCTTCTTTTATAATTTTTCCAAAGGAAACAATTGTTACATCACTACCTTCTCTTTTAATATCGGCTTTTCCTATTTCCAGTACGTACTCTTCTTCAGGTACTTCTCCTTTATCACCATACATTTGCTCACTCTCCATAAAGATTACCGGATCATCATCACGAATAGCAGCTTTCAGCAAACCTTTGGCATCGTAAGGATTTGAAGGTACAATTACTTTTAGACCCGGGCAGTTGGCATACCAACTTTCAAAAGCCTGGGAGTGCGTTGCACCCAATTGCCCGGCAGAAGCGGTTGGCCCCCTAAAAACGATAGGAATATTAAATTGGCCACCACTCATTTGGCGCATTTTAGCCGCATTATTTATTATCTGGTCAATTCCAACCAATGAGAAGTTAAAGGTCATGAATTCAATAATAGGCCTGTTGCCATTCATTGCCGAACCCACACCAATTCCAGCAAATCCAAGCTCTGCAATTGGTGTATCTATTACACGATCAGGGCCAAATTCGTCCAACATACCTTTAGAGGCTTTGTAAGCACCATTATACTCTGCTACTTCCTCGCCCATTAGATAAATAGACTCGTCTTTTCGCATCTCTTCGCTCATTGCTTGCTGAACGGCTTCCCTAAATTGAATTGTCTTCATTATATGCTATACTATTTAGATGTATCTTTTTAAACAACAAAAATAGTAATTCAATAAAGTTTTCCCCACTAATAATCCACAAAAATTTACAGGCCTTCCGTAAGTTCAACATTATAGCCTATTACCCCTAAGAAATAATTAATTTTTGGGAGTTTTTTAATCTTAAAATTGTCATATTTACAATATATTGATGGAATCAATAAAATTAATTTTGAAGAAAATTGCGAAATTTACTATGCATGCATAGCATTTTATGGATTAAATTATGTAACTTCGTGATGAAATTTGTTATAAATATAAAAAACTCGTTATAATGAAAATATTAGTATGTATTAGTCACGTACCTGATACTACCTCAAAAATCAACTTTACCGATGGTGATTCAAAGTTTGATACCAACGGAGTGAATTTTGTAATAAATCCAAATGATGAGTTTGGACTTACCCGCGCTATGTGGTTTAAAGAAAAACAAGGCGCAAGTGTAGATGTTGTAAATGTTGGGGGCGCCGAAACCGAGCCTACCTTAAGAAAAGCACTTGCTATTGGAGCCGATAATGCCATACGTGTAAATACGTTAGCTGTAGATGGTTTTCAGGTAGCAAAACAATTGGCAAAAGTTGCTAAAGAAGGAGAATATGACCTTATAATTGCCGGACGTGAATCTATAGATTACAACGGCGGAATGGTACCGGGAATGCTAGCAGCACTTCTGGACGCTAATTTTATTAACACCTGTATTAGTTTAGAGATAGAAGGCAACAAAGCTACAGCCGTAAGGGAAATAGATGGCGGTAAGGAAACTTTAACTGCCTCTCTTCCTTTGGTTATTGGAGGACAGAAAGGTTTGGTTGAAGAAAGCGATCTTAAGATCCCAAATATGAGAGGGATTATGCAAGCTCGTAAAAAGCCACTTAATGTTCTTGAACCCGAGGAAGCAGCTACGCAAACCGAAGCTGTGAAGTTTGAAAAACCGGCTCCTAAAGGAGATGTAAAACTGGTTGACCCAGAAAATCTTGATGAATTGATAGATTTACTTCACAACGAAGCCAAGGCAATATAAAATATAAATTACCTCACAAGTTTTCAAAACCTGTGAGCAATTACACTTAAAAAATAAAAATATATGTCAGTTTTAGTATATACAGAAACCGAAGATGGCAAGTTTAAAAAAGCTGCGTTTGAAGTTGCTTCTTATGCAAAGGAAGTAGCCGGCGGAGATGAAGTAGTTGCAGTAAGTTTTAACGCTGCCGATACTTCTGAGCTTGGAAAATATGGAGTTAGCAAAGTGCTAAATATCCAAAACGACAAACTAAGCAAGTTTAATGCTGAAGCTTATGCAGATGCAATTAAACAAGCAGCAGAAAAAGAAGGAAGTAAGCTTATTGTATTGAGCCAAAGCGCCAACAGTAAATATTTAGCTCCACTTTTGGCCGTGCATTTAAATGCAGGTTATGCATCTAATGTTATTGCAGTACCAGAGAGCCAGGAGCCTTTTACAGTTAAAAGGAGTGCTTTTACCAACAAAGCTTTTAATTTTACTAAAATCACTACCGATGTAAAAATTGTAGGTTTATCTCAAAATGCATTCGGTTTAAAAGAAAGTGAAGCTGCTGCTACCGCTGAAGATTTTTCTCCTGAGCTAAAAGAAGGAGACTTTACAGTAAATGTAGAATCGGTAGATAAAGCAAAAGACAAAGTAACCATTGCTGATGCAGAAGTAGTTGTTTCGGGTGGTCGCGGACTTAAAGGCCCTGAAAACTGGGGAATGATTGAAGAAATGGCCGATATTCTTGGGGCTGCCACAGCTTGCTCCAAACCGGTTAGCGATATGGGCTGGAGACCGCATAGCGAACACGTGGGGCAAACGGGAAAACCGGTAGCTTCTAACCTTTATATCGCAGTAGGAATTTCAGGAGCAATACAACATCTTGCAGGAATTAACGCTGCCAAGACTAAAGTGGTAATTAACAACGACCCGGAAGCACCTTTCTTTAAGGCCGCAGACTACGGAGTAGTTGGTGATGCTTTTGAAATTGTACCTAAGCTAAACGAAAAACTAAAGGAATTTAAAGCTAAAAACGCATAATTTTTATAACTTGCACCCTTTAAAAGGGCTGTCTAAAATACGGTGAAAGTCCTAAATTAGACAGCCCTTTTTAATTGATGATATATGAGTTTAGTGCGCCTTAATATAAAAGGAATTTCTTATAGCCAAACCCAAAACGGAGCCTACGCTTTAATTTTAAGCGAGGTAAATGGAGAACGTAAACTTCCCATAGTTATTGGAGCTTTTGAAGCACAATCTATCGCTATTGCTTTAGAAAAAGAAATAAAACCACCTCGCCCTTTAACCCACGATCTTTTTAAAAATTTCGCCGACAGGTTTGAAATTACGGTGAAGCAGGTAATTATTCATAAGCTGGTAGACGGTGTATTTTATTCCAGTTTGATTTGCGAACGCGATAAGATTGAAGAAATTGTAGACGCACGCACCAGTGATGCTATTGCCCTTGCCTTAAGGTTTGACGCTCCTATTTTCACGTATAAAAACATTCTTGATAAAGCAGGAATCTTTTTAAAAGGAGAGGAAGAAGAGCAAAAAACCGCTTCAGAAAAACAGGAGGAAGATATAATTTCAGAAGAGCTACTTCCCGACGATATTGATATAAAATCTGACGATACTGACTATAAAAAGTTATCCTTAGACGAACTTAAAAATATGCTTTCCCAGGCCGTAAACAATGAAGATTACGAAAAAGCGGCGCGCATACGGGACGAAATTTCCAAACGCAAATAATGCTCCCATTTATGAATAAAACCTGGTTTTGCCTGATTTTAGTTCTTTTAAGTGTGACCGGCACTTTTTCCCAAAATATTTCAAAAACCTGGACTCTTGATAAAGAACAAGACAACCAGGAGACTTTTGCGCAGGGACACAACTTACATTTAGATGAAGGCATCTTTAACATTAGTACAGCTAAAGATACACTTGCCTCAGGAGATTATATTCTACAAAACAAACTTCTCGTTTTATTTTACAGCCCACCTCAAGACAGCATTGTAAATTACAGAATTTCTGCGCTTACAGATTCCAGCATGACGCTAAAGGAGGCTGATAAAGAATTTTACTTTAAAACCGAAGATTTTAACAATCTCGAAGAGGTTGTTCCTGCTAAATTGGCAAAAGAAATGGTGCCCAGTGCCGGGATATCCTTTAATAGTATTTGGAGGGGAGCATTAGGCATGCTAAGCTTATTATTTATTGCTTTCTTATTTAGCAGCAATCGCAAAGCCATTAATTGGAAAACCATTGGCATTGGACTTAGTGCACAATTATTATTGGCAATTGGCGTTTTAAAGATTAGTTTTATTCAAAAAATATTTGAATTTATAGGAAATATATTTGTACTAATTCTTGATTTTACAGCCGCAGGAAGCGAATTTTTACTTGGCGGAATGATGGATGTAGACAGTTTTGGTTTTATTTTCCTTTTTCAGGTATTACCCACTATTATCTTCTTTTCAGCATTAACCTCTGTATTATTTTATCTTGGAATTATTCAAATTGTGGTGAAGGGAATGGCGATGATACTTACCCGTTTAATGGGAATATCGGGAGCCGAAAGCTTAAGCGTAGCAGGAAATATATTTCTTGGACAAACCGAAGCCCCACTTATGATTAAGGCCTATTTGGAACGAATGAACCGTTCTGAAATTTTACTGGTTATGATTGGCGGAATGGCTACCGTTGCAGGTGGTGTGCTCGCAGCATATATTGGTTTTTTAGGAGGTGACGATCCAGAACTAAGGCTTCAGTTTGCAAAACATTTACTGGCAGCTTCAGTAATGGCAGCGCCCGGCGCCATTGTGGTTTCTAAAATACTATATCCCCAGGAAAATAAAATTAATACCAATGTGGAGGTATCTTCAGATAAAATTGGTTCAAATATCCTTGACGCTATAGCCAACGGAACTACCGAAGGTTTAAAACTTGCCGCAAACGTTGCAGCCATGCTCCTGGTTTTTATCGCTTTTATAGCCATGATCAATTATATTTTAAACTGGACAGGGTCCTGGACCGGTATAAACGCTTTTCTAGCCGAAAACACCCCCTACTCCAGCTTTTCACTTGAAGCTATTTTAGGAACAATTTTCGCCCCCCTAATGTGGCTTATTGGTGTTGCTAAAGAAGATATGATGCTCATGGGGCAATTGCTGGGAATAAAACTGGCTGCAAGTGAATTTGTAGGCTACGTACAACTGGCCGATCTTAAAAACACCGCAAATGCACTTAGCCTTAATTATGAAAAATCTGTGATTATGGCCACCTATATGCTTTGTGGTTTTGCAAATTTTGCCTCTATAGGAATTCAAATTGGCGGTATTGGATCTCTCGCCCCGGGACAAAGAAAAACCTTATCAGAATTTGGAATGAAAGCGCTAATTGGCGGGACTATCGCCTCTTTGCTCTCTGCCACCCTTGCCGGGATGATAATTGGGTAATTTATTAAAAAATCTTTAAGAATTGTATTTGAACAGCTTTTGCTATTTTAGCAAAACTAATCTTCTGCAGCGCAAACTTATGAAACAGTACCACGAACTTTTACAGCATATTTTAGATAACGGAACCGACAAAGGCGATAGAACCGGCACAGGCACCAGAAGTATCTTCGGGCATCAGTTAAGGTTTGATCTTAGCAAAGGCTTTCCCATGGTCACTACCAAAAAACTACACCTAAAATCTATTATTTACGAACTCTTGTGGTTCTTAAAAGGCGATACCAATGTAAAATACCTCCAGGAAAATGGGGTGCGCATTTGGAACGAATGGGCAGACGAAAATGGCGATTTGGGCCCTGTTTATGGCAAACAATGGCGAGATTGGAATGGCGAAGAAATTGACCAGATCAAAGAAATTATAGAAACCTTAAAAAAGAATCCTAACAGTCGCAGAATGTTGGTTTCGGCCTGGAACCCATCAGTTCTTCCAGATTCTTCTAAATCATTTTCAGAGAATGTAGCCAATGGAAAGGCAGCACTGCCACCCTGTCACGCTTTTTTCCAATTCTATGTTGCCGATGGAAAACTTTCGCTTCAACTTTATCAAAGAAGTGCCGATGTATTTCTTGGGGTACCTTTTAATATTGCTTCGTATGCATTATTAACTATGATGATGGCACAGGTTTGTGGGTATGAACCGGGGGACTTTATTCATACATTTGGCGATGTTCATATATATAATAACCATATGGAGCAGGTAAAACTGCAACTTTCCCGAGAGCCCAGGGCGCTTCCAACTATGAGCCTTAACCCCGAAATAAAAAATATTTTTGATTTCGATTATAAAGATTTTAAATTAGAGAATTATAATCCGCACCCGGGTATTAAAGCCAAGGTTGCGGTGTAATCTATAATTATCTAATTAAAATTTTAAAATTTATGAAAAAGTTATTGCTTATCGCAAGTTTAGTAGTTGGAGGTTTAACCAGTGTTCAGGCCCAGCAAACTTCTCCGGTTTGGCCAGGCTGTGAAGACTCCGAAGACTTAAAAGCCTGTTTTAATCAAAAACTATCTCAACACGTAAGAGAAAATTATGAGTATCCTCAAACCGAAGACGGTGATTATGTGCGGGGAAAAGTAAAAATCTCTTTCACCATTACTGAAGAAGGAAAAGCCGTAGTAAAAAAGGTAGAAGGATCTGAGCCAAAAGTAAATGCTGCAGCCAGAGAAATGATTGAAAAGATTCCTGATATGGAACCTGGAACCTTAAATGGCGAACCAGATGACCGCAATTTCACCGTCCCATTTAATTTCTAGAGAACAGCTCTACAACCACTAACAGCCCGAGCCATGAAAAAATTAATGTTCTGCTTCTTTTTATTAACCGGCACTTTTTTGTTTGCCCAAAACGACGTAGAAGTTAAAGGAAATACGGTTACGGTAAAGGAAAAGGCACCGGTTTGGCCGGGATGTGAATCTAGCGAAGATCCAAAAAAATGTTTCAATCAAAAATTGATGGAACATGTAAAGTCTAATTATAAATATCCTCGTAACAATAAGGGGGAATTTATAAGAGGAAAGGTGGTTGTAAAAATGCATATAGATGAAGAAGGTAAAACAGTAATCAATACTGTTAAGGGCGATAAAAAAGAAGTAATTGCCGCAGTAAAAGAAATGCTTAAAAAGATGCCTAAAATGAAACCGGGCACTCGTGGCGGAAAGCCTACAAAAATAAGCTACACCCTCCCTTTAAATCTATAAGGGTCTCATTATACTTTAACTTGGCGTTAACTAGCTTAAGTTTTAGACCGAAAGAAAAAATTGTAAATTTGAGTGATACCCAAAAAGGTATCACTCTTTTTTATGCAATCACAAAAACAATTACTCGACTTTTTTAATAAAACCAGGGCACAATCTGAACTGATTTGTTCCTTTTTGGAAACAGAAGATTATGTGGTGCAACCAATAGAAAATGTGTCGCCCCCAAAATGGCACCTTGGGCATACTACCTGGTTTTTTGAGGAATTTGTTTTAAAACCACACCTAAAAAATTATCAACTTTTCGATAAACATTCGGCTTACGTTTTTAATAGTTACTACGAAAGTGTAGGCGATAAAGTAATAAGGACCAATCGTGGTAATTTATCGCGACCAACGGTAGCCTGGGTTTATAAATACCGAAATTATGTTTCAAAAGCTATGGAACAATTTCTTAAGGAGAGCAGTATTTCTAAAGAGTTATGCAGCATAATTGAGATAGGTTGCCATCATGAGAAACAACACCAGGAACTCTTATTAACAGATATCAAGTATATTCTTGGAAACAACCCGCTATTTCCAGAATATAACGATCAGTTTAAAGAAAATCCCATCCAGGATTTTAAGCAGGAATGGATCTCAATTTCTAAAGGCGTTTATGAAATAGGCCATAAATCTAATGACTTTTGTTATGATAACGAGCAGGGGGCTCATAAGGTCTACCTAAATGATTTTAAAATTTCAAATAAACTGGTAACCAATGCCGAGTTTATTGAATTCATTGCGTCGGGGGCTTATAAAGATGTGCTATTATGGCACGCCGAAGGCTGGGACTGGATTAATTCTAATAAAATTGAAGCTCCGTTTTACTGGCACAAAATAGATGGAGAATGGCATCAATACACTTTAAACGGACTTACAAAACTAATCCCGGAAGCTCCATTAAGTCATATTTCTTATTATGAAGCATTTGCTTTTGCGCAGTGGAAAGGTTTAAGATTACCCACAGAATTTGAATGGGAAACCGCACAAAAATATTTTAAATGGGGAGACCGCTGGGAATGGACAGAAAGTGCTTATTCACCCTACCCTAATTACACCAGGCCTGAAGGCGCATTGGGTGAATACAACGGAAAATTCATGGTAAACCAAAAAGTTTTACGAGGAGCTTCAGTTGCCACTTCCCAAAAGCATACACGCCACACATATCGCAATTTTTTTCATCCACATTTACGCTGGCAATTTACGGGATTAAGACTGGCCAAATAACCAAAAAACTAAATGAAAACCACACCTACTACATTCCAATCGGCGTTTGAAGAAGACGTTTACAAAGGCCTAACCAGTTTTCCGAAATATTTACTTTCCAAATATATTTACGACAAAAAAGGGGATAAACTTTTCCAGCAAATAATGGAAATGCCTGAATACTATCTTACTAACTGCGAGTTAAACATACTGGAACATCATAAAGCTGCTATTGCCGAAATATTTAATAAAGAAGGAGGATTTGACCTTATTGAATTAGGAGCAGGAGACGGAAAAAAAACCAAAATCCTCTTACAACATTTGGTAGCTAAAAAATACGATTTCAATTATCTACCTATAGATATTAGTCAGCATGTACTGGAAGAATTACGAGATTCTTTAAGGAATGAAATACCCGAAGTGAAGGTAAAAATTCAACAGGGCACTTATTTTAAAACCCTCGAAAACCTAGCCGATTATAACAATCGCCGTAAAGTAATCCTGGTGTTGGGCTCCAATATTGGGAATCTTTTACACGAAAACGCAATAAACTTTCTTCGTAATATTCAAAAAGCCATGAATTTTGAAGACCGTCTATTTATGGGTTTTGATCAGAAAAAAGATCCGCAAAAGATTTTAGACGCTTATAACGATAAGACCGGCATTACAGAAGCTTTCAACAAAAATTTACTGGCAAGAATAAATAGAGAATTAGACGCCAACTTTAATTTAGACAATTTTAAACACTGGGAAACCTATAACCCCGAAACCGGAACCGCAAAAAGCTATTTGGTAAGTAGAGTAAAGCAAAAAGTGGCTATTAAAAAGCTAGAGCTAGAGGTATGTTTTGATGCGTGGGAAAGCATACATACCGAAATTTCTCAAAAATACGACGATGCCGTGGTAGCCTGGCTGGCCAAAGAAGCCGGTTTAGAGATTCAATCCAGTTTTCAGGACCAGGATAACTGGTTTAAAAACTATATATTCAGGAAAAAGCATTAAACCCCAAATTCCCTTAATTGTTTTAGGAGGAAATGCAGCTCCTCTTCAGTATTAAAATAGTGAAAACTTACGCGAACCCCACCACCCCGCATAGAAGTAATAATGTTTTTACTTTGTAAATGCCGGAATAGCTTTTCTCCTCCTTTAATATTAAAAATTGAAGAATGTGTTTTTCTATTTACAACGCTTTCTTCCAGTAAATCCATTTCTGTGAATTCACTTTTAGCCTTGTTGCTTAAAGATTCAATTCTTGCGGAAATCTCTTTTATTCCATTTTTTTTGATCAATTTTAAGGCTTCAGCTAAGCTTCCGTAATTTAAGGTATCTTGATGCCCCGGTTCAAATTTCCCTATAAAATTACCTTCATGGGCTTTATATTTACCCCGTAAAGAGCCAAAACCTAAAGTTTTTGGACTAATCCTATTTTCCATTTCTTTTTTAAAGAGCATAAAAGCATTGCCATAGCCGGCATTTAACCATTTATAAGTACTGCAAATAAGCACATCGAGCCCACTCTCCTCAAAATTAAATTCTTCGGTACCGCAATATTGGGTTGCGTCGGCAATAAATAAGGTATGAGGATATTCTTGTTTTAGTTTATTAACAAAACCAAGGTCTATTTTTATACCATTAAGATATTGTACAATACTAAAAGCAAAAAAATCGGGTTGTTGCTTTTTAAAGGCTTCAGCTATATTTTCTTCAAGGTTTTCGTTAATTTCAGCATATTCAATTTCAAAATTCCTGGATGTGACTGCCCAGTTTAATGACGGATAATCATTTTTAAGCAAGAGCGCTTTTGGGTGTTTATCCAGCCCCTCCAATAAAGTACTAATCCCAAAGGAAAAATTAGGAACCAAAGCCACCCGGGCCGGGGCACATTTAAAGACTTCGCCTACCAATTCACGGGTTTCGGTTAGTGCTTCGGCTTGTTTTTCTTTAAATACACTGGCCCCTAGTAGAAAATCCAGGTCATGATTTTGCCTAAACTCCCAAACCGCTTCGGGCAATAAACCTGAAGCTGCGGTATTTAAGTAAGTGTATTGTTCCAATACCGGAAATCCTTTTCTTAAATTCTCCATAATCCTATGTAAATTGTTAACGAAAACTGTAAATTTGGTATAGACACTAAAGTACTTCTTATTATGTTTTCTAAAAAGAAAAACACTTCCAAACTCGATGCCGAGCAACGAGAACTCTATGAAAATGCGCGTAAACGTACACTTCAAAAAAAGAGGTTATTTCAACATTTTATTATTTTTCTAATTGGTGCCGTTTTCCTTATTGTTTTAAATGTAGTGATTGGTTACAAAGAAAACTTTATGCCCCTTGGCTATAATTGGTTTGTTTGGGCAATTTTAATTTGGAGCTTTCTACTTTTAGCCCACGTTTTTAATGTTTTTATTACCAATAAATTTTTAGGAAAAGAATGGCAGGATAAACAAATGAGTAAATTAGTACAAAAACAAAAGGAAAAGATTGCGAAAATGCAAAAACAGGTAGAGCAGGATTTCCCTGCAAACCCTCCTTTGCATAAAAATACTGCTGAACCGGAGGTTAAACCTGAATTAAAAGCAGACAACGAGCGATTTAAACCAAAACCCAACCAGCCCGATAAACCGGATCAACCTTACAATACCTAAAACTATGATTACCATGATTGCCGCTGCTGCGGAAAATAATGCCCTGGGAAAAGACCAGGATTTAGTGTGGCACCTACCAGACGATTTTAAGCGTTTTAAGAAACTTACCACCGGGCACCATATTATTATGGGCAGGAAAACTTTTGAATCTTTTCCAAAACCGCTACCCAACCGTACACATATTGTAATTACACGCAATGATAATTATCTAAAAAAAGATGCTATAATTACCTCTTCGTTAGAAAAGGCGCTTGAATTTGCTAAAATAGACCCCCAACCTTTTATTATTGGCGGCGGCGAAATTTATAAATTAGGGATGGAGGTAGCCGATAAAATAGAACTTACGCGTGTACACGGTACTTTTGAAGCTGATACCTTTTTTCCCGAAATAGATGAAAAAAAATGGAAGTTAATAGCCGAAGAGTTTCATCCTAAGGATGAGAAGCACGACTACGCCTTTACTTACCTAACCTATGTTAGAAGATAACATTCTCTTTAAAATAGCTGAAGAGCATAATCTAAACAACGCCGAATTTAGCCGACTTACCGGCGGCGATATTAATGATGTTTATCTCATTACAATTAGTGAGAAAAAACAGGTAGTAAAACTAAATAATGCCGAAAAGTTTCCCGGTATGTTTGAAGCTGAAAAGGCAGGCCTGGAAGCGCTTAAAAACACGAAAGTAATTGATGTTCCTGATGTTTTAGGAATTGGTGAAATTGACTCTTTTTCATATTTGTTGTTGGAACACAAAGAAAGTGCTACCAAGTCATCTACTTTCTGGCAGGATTTTGGTCGACAATTAGCAGCCTTACATAAAACTACTGCCAAAGAATTCGGGTTTCACCGGGATAATTATATTGGCAGTCTTCCGCAACAAAATAATACTGCAGCTTCGGCAGCCGACTTTTATATTTCCCAGCGACTGGAACCTCAATTTAAACTGGCGAAAAATAATGGTTTTGACCTTGGTGCTACCGGTTCGTTTTTTAAAAACATTTCAACAATAATCCCCAATGAAAATCCTGCATTAATTCACGGCGATCTTTGGGGAGGCAATTACCTGGTTAATGGAAGCGGCGATCCCTGCCTTATAGATCCGGCCACTTCTTTTGCCCCTAGGGAAATGGACCTTTCTATGATGCAGCTTTTCGGCGGATTTGATAAGGAATTATTCAATAGCTACGAAAAAGAGTTTCCTTTAGAAGCAGGGTTTAAAAAGCGGATCCCACTTTGGCAACTTTATTATTTATTGGTTCATCTCAATATTTTTGGTGCGGGATATAAGCCACAGGTTACCAGCATCATAAAGCAATACACTTAATTTTACAATTCTTAACAGGCCATATTATTCTTTTAGCACTTTCTTAGCGTAGATAGCTTAATATACTCGTTAAATTCAATTTCCAACTTAAACTAAAAAATAATGAGTACAGAAAATTTGAATAAAGACGAGGCTTTAGACAAGATGAAAACCATGGTAAACAGTATAAAAACAGCCATGTTGGTTACAGATTTTGGTAACAAACCTCTAAGTGCCGTACCTATGACAACCAAAGAAGTGGATAAAGAAGGAAATATCTGGTTTTTTAGCAGGTTAGATAGTGACCATAATGGAGATATCGCAAAAGACGATGACGTACAACTTTTATACAGTGACACCTCAGATATGGAATTTATTAGCATTTATGGAAAGGCCAGTATTGAAACCAACAAAGGTGTTTTAAAAGAATTCTACGGAAAAATGGATGATGCCTGGTTTAATGGAGTTGACGACCCCAATTTAACGGCTATAAAAGTGGTTCCTCAAGAAGCTTATTTCTGGGATAACAAGCAAAACAAATTTGTGACTTTCTTAAAAATTGGGGCTGCGGCCATAACCGGTGATAAAAAAGAAATTGGGGAGAAAGGCAAATTGAACCTTTAAAAAACACCCGATTTTACAATTAAAAGACCTCCTGGCAATTCATTTGTTATGAGGTCTTTTTTATTATTTCTATTTTAGCCGAATCTAAATTGAAAAATTATGAAAGCATATATCTTCCCGGGTCAGGGAGCGCAATTTTCGGGAATGGGCTTAGACCTTTTTGAAAAATCTGCGAAAGCACAGGAACTTTTTAAGAAAGCCAATGCAATTTTAGGCTTTTCAATTACCGATATAATGTTTGAAGGCTCTGCTGAAGACCTCAAACAGACAAAAGTTACCCAACCGGCAGTTTTTTTACATTCGGTTATTTTAAGTAAAGTTTTGGGCGAAGATTTTAAACCAGACATGGTAGCAGGACATTCGCTAGGAGAGCTTTCGGCACTGGTAGCAAATAACACGCTTTCTTTCGAAGATGGTTTAAAATTAGTTTATAAACGCGCTATGGCTATGCAGCAGGCTTGCGAATTAGAGCCATCTACCATGGCCGCTGTTTTAGGCCTGGAAGACGAGATAGTAGAAGCCGTTTGTGCTGAAACAGAAGGAACCGTTGTAGCTGCAAATTACAATTGCCCCGGGCAATTAGTGATTTCGGGAGATGTAAAAGCAGTAGAAGCCGCCTGCGAAACTTTAAAAGAACGCGGTGCAAAACGTGCTATGATCCTGCCTGTTGGAGGTGCCTTTCATTCTCCTTTAATGGAACCGGCCCGAAAAGAACTGGCTGCTGCTATAGAGAATACTACATTTAATACGCCTACCTGTCCTATTTATCAAAACGTAAGCACGTTTGCAGTAACCGATCCCGAGGAAATAAAGAAAAACCTTGTTTTTCAATTAACAGCCCCGGTAAAATGGACGCAAAGTGTACAAAATATGATGCAAGACGGCGCCAGTAGCTTTACCGAAGTTGGCCCCGGAAAAGTATTGCAGGGTCTGGTTAAGAAAATAGACCGAAAAATGGAAACTGCTTCAGCTTCTATATAGGACTGAGAAAACAGAATTTAAGTAGGCTCTTTGAATAACCAGCTTTCGTCAAGCTGAACATGTTTCAGCTTCTAATACGTTATATCCTGAAATAAATTCAGGATGACGGTCGTAACATGGATATCAAAAGACCGAAGCAATTTCAAAAAATAAAAAATCCTGAAGCTATAAACTTCAGGATTTTTATTTTTATGTACTTCAAACGAAACTTTTCGACTCTGCCCGAAACAACTAAGGAATTTACTTTTTATATATCTTTCCTTCTTTCATAACGAATTTTACATTTTTTAAAGTTTCTATATTTTGGGTAGGGTCCTCCTCTACAGCTATAATATCGGCATAAAAACCTTCAGCAATTTGGCCAATTTTATTCTCCATTTTTAAAATCATAGCCGGAGTAATTGTAGCACTCTGTATAGCTTCCATAGCCGGCATTCCGGCCTTGATCATATACACAAATTCCCGTGCGTTTTCTCCGTGTTTAAAAACACCTGCATCGGTGCCAAAAGCAATGCCAACGCCTCTTTTATACGCACGCTCAAACATTCCCTGAATTTGTGGACCTATTTCCCTGGCCTTCGGCACTACAAGTGCCGGATAGTAATTTTCAATCTCAGCGTTTTGGGTTACTTCTTTCCCGGCCGTAATGGTGGGCACCAAATAAGCATTATGCTTTTTCATCAAATCCATTGTTTCTTCGCTCATTTTGGTACCGTGCTCAATAGTTTTTACACCGGCCCTTATAGCCCGTTGCATTCCCTCATCGCCATGAGCGTGGGCTGCTACATGAAAATCATAATCGTTAGCTGTTTTTACAATGGCTTTTATTTCATCTTCGGTAAACTGCGGATTAGAGCTACTTTTCGCGACACTTAAAACCCCACCGGTAGCCGTAATCTTTATTAAATCGGCTCCATTTTTATACCGCTGGCGTACTGCTTTCGCTGCATCTTCCGGGCCATTTACCACACCTTCTTTTGGCCCCGGATTTCCGGTTAATTTTTTATTCATCCCGTTTGTAGGATCGGCGTGACCACCGGTTGTTGCAAGGGATTTTCCGGCAGTAAAAATTCTAGGCCCGGGCACTTTTCCTGCGTTAATAGCATCTCGAAGCGCAATATTTACACCGCTACCGCCTAATTCCCTAACCGTAGTAAAACCAGCCATTAAAGTTGTTTTAGCAAAACCTACCGAGTTAAATGCAGCATCGGCAGGATCGTTTACAAACCGCTCCATATATTTCTGCGGATTGGTTTCACTTTCCAGGTGAACATGCATATCTGTTAATCCGGGCAACACTGTCTTGTTCCGAAGATCGATTACAGAATCCTTCTCATTTTCTGGTGCTACAAATCCGTTCTCCACACTTTTAATCCTTTCTCCGGAAACGATAATGGTTTTCTCAGCTAAGACTTTTCCAGACCTGGTATCTACCAACTTCCCGGCCTGTATATATAAATCCTGAGCCTGAAGCCCGGTACTCAGAAATATTCCGAAACAAAAGATTAAAAGTTTTTTCATACTTAAAAGTTTAAGTGTTTAAAAATTGCTTAATGGTTTTTGTAATATAGGAAATTTGTTCTTTATCCAGTTCGGTATGCATAGGCAATGATAAAACTTCCTGTACCAATTGATTGGTCACCGGAAAGTCACTTTCATTATACCTCGAATCGGCATAAGCTTTTTGTTTATGCAACGGAATTGGGTAATAAATTCCAAAAGGAATTCCTTTCTCCTGAAGATGTTTTGCCAGGGCATCACGTTTTCCGTTCTTAATTTTCAGGGTATATTGATGATACACGTGGGTATCGCAATCGCCTTTCCTAACGGGAGTTTCTATATGCGCCTCGTCTTTAAAAGCATCATTGTAGCGATTTGCAGCTTCTTTACGAGCCTCGTTATAAACATCTAATTTTGGAAGTTTAGCCCGCAAAACCGCAGCTTGCAAACTATCTAAACGAGAATTCACTCCTACTACATCGTGATGATAACGCTCGTACATTCCGTGGTTTACAATGCCTCGAATAGTATGTGCTAATTCATCGTTATTGGTAAAAATGGCTCCTCCATCTCCATAACAGCCAAGGTTTTTAGATGGAAAGAAGGAGGTGGCACCAATATGCCCTATTGCCCCTGTTTTATATGTCTTTCCATTTTTAGAATGATAATTTCCACCTATGGCTTGCGCATTATCTTCAATAACAAATAACTTATGTTCTTCTGCTATTTCCATAATTGCATCCATATTTGCCGGCTGGCCAAAAAGATGAACAGGAACAATAGCTTTAGTTTTAGGAGTTATTGCTTTTTTTATTGCTTCGGGATCTATATTAAACGTATCTGGCTCTACATCTACCAAGACCGGGGTAAGCTGAAGTAGGGCTATCACCTCTACAGTAGCCGCAAACGTAAAATCGGCAGTAATCACCTCATCTCCTGGTTTTAAACCAAGCCCCATCATGGCTATTTGAAGGGCATCAGTACCATTCGCACAGGGAATTACATTTTTTACCTGAAGATAGTCTTCCAAGTCTTTCTGAAATTGCTGAACTTGTGGGCCATTAATAAAGGCTGCATTTTCTATTACTTCCTGAAAAGAAGTATTCACCTGCTCTTTTATTCCCTCGTATTGACCCTTAAGGTCAACCATTTGTATCTTTTTCATGTAAGTTTTTTGAGTGGTACGAAAATACAAAATAAGCTCCTATTGCCAATCAATTTTAATTAAAGACCTATTTTAGCATTAGAAATAACTTATTTTGAGAGCACTATATAACCTAACTACAAAAATTGCAGAGAGAGCCCTCCCGCTGGTCGCCAGTTTTAATGAAAAATTAAAATTATTTACAGAAGGCCGAAAATCGGTTTTTACTGAACTGGAAGCTAAGATTAACCCTAAAGAAGAGTATCTTTGGTTTCACGCTGCCTCCTTAGGTGAGTTTGAACAGGCTTTGCCAATTATTGAAGAGATAAAAAAAGACTTTCCAAAATTCAGGATTTTGATCACATTTTTTTCTCCTTCGGGCTATGAAAATAAGAAAAACCACCCGTTGGCCGATGTAATCACATATCTACCACTAGACACCCGGAAGAATGCGAAACGCTTTTTAGCCCTTGTACAACCTAAAATGGCCTTTTTTATCAAATATGAAATCTGGCCAAATTTTTTATCAGAATTAAAAAAGCGAGGTATTAGAACGCTATTAGTGTCGGGGGCTTTTAGAGAGAATCAGATCTATTTTAAAGCCTACGGAGATTTTATGAGGAAAGCGCTCTCAAATTTTGATCACTTTTTTGTTCAAAATAAAAAATCCAGAGACTTGCTGAAAAGCATTGGGTTAAATAATACTACACTAAGTGGTGACACCAGGTTTGATCGTGTATCGAGGCAAATTCAGCATAACAACAAACTTGATTTCGCCGAAGAGTTTATTAATAACACCACCTGTTTAGTAGCGGGAAGTACCTGGCCTGAAGATGATGATCTTATAATTCCGTTTATAAATGCAACTTCAGAAAAACTTAAAGTGATTATTGCACCTCACGAGATAAAGGAAGAAAAGCTAAAAGCCCTGGAAAAGAGAATCACAAAAAAATATATCAGATATTCTAAAAGAGAACATGAAGATTTAAAAAGCTACGATATATTAATATTAGATACTATTGGTCTTTTAGGAAAGGTATACAGTTATGCTGATATTGCTTATGTAGGTGGTGCCGCCGGTACTACGGGACTTCATAACATCCTTGAGCCTGCTACTTTTGGAACTCCTGTGGTAATAGGTAAAAACTATAAAAACTTTCCCGAAGCCATTAAACTTCGGCAATTAGCGGGATTGTTCGTGGCAGCCAGTTCTAACGAATTTTCTAACATAAGTAACAAACTAATTACCGACAGAAGTTTTAGGGAGAAAACAGGAATGATTGCCGGCCACTTCATCAACAGTAATACCGGGGCTACCCATAGCGTTATGAAATATCTAAAAAACCTACCTGATTTTGCTAAAGTTTCTTAAAAAAGAAATAAGCATAAAGTTTAAATTGTAATTTCGATCTACTAATCAAAAAAATAAAAACATGAAACGAGTATTTATTACAGGAATATTTTTGTTAGGTACCTTAAGCTTAACCTCTTGTAGGGAGACTGCAGAGGAAAAAACCGTGGTAAAGGAAGTTGAAGTTCAAAAAGAAGCACCAGAACCTGAAGAAGAGGAACAAAAAGGAATCTTAGAGCGTGCCGGTGAAAAAGTAGATAAAAAAGTTAACAAGGAGATTAACGAAGAGATAGACAAAATTGACGATAATTAATTTTACATCTTAAAAAGCTATTTATATCGACAAATTATCTTTATTTTAAGAAAAATTTAATGTTATTTGTATCAACGATACAATTTTACCTCTGTAATTTTGTTCTTGAAAACTAGAAACAACCAAATTATGAAACGATCAATTTTAATGCTTGCCATGTTTTTCACCCTTAGTACAGCTTTCACTTCCTGCCGTGAAGTAAAGGAGGAAGAAAATGAAATGGAAATGGAGATGGAAGAAGAAATGGACGAAATGGATAATGATATGGACAATGTTGGAGAAGACATTGAAGACGCTGCCAACGACGTTGGAGATGCTGTAGAAAATGCAGCCAACGAAACCGGGGAAGCAGTAGAAGATGCTGCAAATGAAGTAGAAGATGAGGTAGAAGGTAATGACGACTATTAATTAACCAACATTTTAAAATAAAAAAGATGAAAAAGATAATTTTAATCCTGGCCATTAGTTTTAGTACTGCCGCAGTATTTACTTCTTGTAGAGAAGAAAAATCTGGAGTAGAACAGGCAGCAGACGATGTAGAAGATGCTGCTGAAGAGGCTGGTGAGGAAATTGAAGATGCCGTAGATTAGAGCATTTTTTTACAAGCTAACCAACCAATGGAAAAACCTTTTTGATACATATCAAAAAGGTTTTTTTTATTTATGCCTGTTTTTTAAAAGTTCGAAGCTCTCGTTTAAGATCTTCCATAGATTGTTTTAACTCTCTAAAAAGACCGCTTTCTGAAGGATTATCCAGATTAAAAGTAAGCTTTGAGTTTACCTGCCAAAGCTCCTGAATTTCATTTATATTCACTTCAATAGGAAGATATTCTTCATTTAAGGAGATCAATAATATCTTAGAAGAATCAGGTAATTTCTGTAGTTTTTTTACCAACACCGAGTCTTGTAAAACCACTACATAAATTTTATTGTTGCTGGCTTGGTCCAAATCGGGTACGGCTTTAGCCAAAACCCATTCATTAGGATAATAATTTGGAAGCATACTATCACCTTCAATTTGGAAGCCCCTGTAAGTAGCATTTCTAAATTCGGGCAATGGAATATCAAAAGCCGGTAATTGCTGATACCACTCTACATCCTGTACATTATGGGGGTAACCGGCCGCAGCCTTTTGATTTACCATGAGCATATTCTCATTATCTGAAGAATCTACCGTCACTACCTTGGGGCTAACATCGCCTTTACTAAGTTGTAAAAACTTTTGCCCACTTTGCCCAAAAAGCCACAATGGATTAACCCCAAACTGCCCAAGAAGTTCGGCCACCACTTTGCCCGAAAGCTTGGTACGACCTCGCTCAATATCGGCAGTAGAGTTTTTAATCCCTAAAAGATCGGCAAATTCAGATTGGGTAAAGTTATTTTCTTCCCTAATCTCTTTAAAGTGTTTAATTTCAATAGAAGGTGGTTGGCCCATAATTATAATGTATTAGGAATATATCCATTAAAACCCAAATTTATTGGATATATTCCGTATTTACAAAATTATATGCCTATTCTTTTTTCTGTAGAATTGCTTCTATCCTGGCAGTAAGATCTTCCACTTCAAAAGGTTTCGCAATAAAATCGTTGGCACCGGCCGATTTACATTTAGGGCCGGCATCATGTAATGCCGACATCATAAGCACCGGAGTTTGAGCTATTTTAGAGTTTTGCCTAATACCGGCACAAACATCGGTACCATCCACCCCTGAGATAAGCATATCTAATAAAACCAGGTCTATACTTTCTTGTTGAATTAATTCTTCTGCCAGTAGTGGCTTTTCGGTAACCATTACCTGGTAACCATAAAATTCCAGCAAGGTTTTTAGCATCTCCCCTATTCCTGAATCATCATCAACCACCAGAATTTTTGTAGTTTTTTCCATATTTAATAATTAAGAAGTAACGCAAGTAGTGTTCAAAATAAATGAAAATTCTGACCCCTCACCCAGCTTACTTTTAAGTTGTATTTCTCCGTTATGTCTTTCTATAATTTCGTTAGCCAAATATAAACCAATTCCAAAACCCGAGTAAGTTTCTTCCCGCTTAACTTCTACCCGATAGAATCTCCTAAAAATCTTTTTATAATTTTCTTCTCCTATTCCTATTCCAAAATCTTTAACACTTACCCTTACCTTATCTTTACCCTCTCCGGTAATTTTAAGAATTATATTCTGGCTCCCCGGAGAATATTTAATGGCATTTATTACAAAATTTATAATTACCTGCCCAATACGATCCCTATCTGCCATCACCCTAAACTGACTATCACTATCTAAGCTAATCTCGTGTTGGGTATTGGTATAATTGATATCCTGAATAGTTTCTTTAACCAATTCGTTTAAATTGAATTCTTCCTTTTTTAGTTCCAATTGATTTTCCCTAATCCTTGAAAGATCCAGTATTTCTGAAATTAAACGGGTTAACCTGGTTACCTGATGATTTATGCGCTCTAATGAAGGTTTTAGAGGTAGTTTTGAAGCTTCTGCCGCCTCTTGTTTTTTGATTAAGGTTAACAAAAGCTGAACATAGCCTTTTATGGAGGTTACCGGTGTTTTTAACTCATGACTTACCATTTTTAAAAACTCTTCTTTCCGCTTTTCTTCTTCCTTAATCTTATTTATTTCGGTATTTACAGAAATCCACATTTTTATAGAACCGTCGTCTTCTTTTACCGCTTCACATCTACTTAGATGCCAAATATATTTCCCTTCTTTATTTTTAAGGCGCAATTGCATCTCCATATTACAACCGGTACTTAGACAATCTTGCCAGGCACGTAAAAACCCTTCTTTTTCATCGGGATGGATATATTGAAACCATCCCTTTTCTTTAAGCTTTGTAGTGTCATTTCCGGTAAAATCCAGCCAATTTTTATTGAAATAAATATCCACACCTTCCTTGTTGGATTTAGACACCATTCCGGGCATTAAATCGGCCATTTGCCTAAACTGAAATTCACTTTCCTTTAGCAATATTTTTGATGTAACAGATTCTGTTACATCTATCGCCATATTTAAAATTCCGTAAATCTTCCCGTTTTTGTCCCTTAAGGGTTTATAGGTAAAGTTGTAATAGCCGGTTTGCATTTTACCGTCTATCATTAAATCTACTTTGTCTTCTTTTCCCCAATATGTTTCCCCGGTATCCAAAACATTTCTAAGCAAACCTAAAAAAGGCTGTCCGTCCAGTTCGGGCAAGGCCTTATGTAATGGAGTACCGATAACCGACTTATCTTTACCCCAAAGCTTAATCATAGCATCGTTGGCAAGATCTATGCGCATCTCCTTTCCTGTATAAATGGCAGTAGCTACAGTGGCCTCTTTAACAATACCCTGTAGCCGGTGATCTTTTTCCCTAACCAGGTCTTCCTTATTTTTTTCTTCATGGACATCTATTAAGGTACCTATCATACCTTCGTAATTGCCACTGGAATCAAATTTAGGGCCTGCCTTATCTAGCACCCATCTGTATTCTCCTTTTTTGTTGCGCAATCTAAAGCCTATACTATAGCCTTTTTTTTGCTCATGACCTTCCAGGAATGATAATTTAGTTTGTTCTCTATCTTCGGGATGAATGGCTTCCAACCACCCTAAACCTTCAGAAGTTTCCTTGTCCTGCCCGGTATAACTATACCAGTTTTTATTGAGGTAAACCGTTTGCCCTTTAGTATCGGAAATCCAAACAATTGCCGGGACAGCATCAATCACTTCCCGTAGGCGTTTTTCGCTATCTTCTACAGCTTTACGTGCCTCTACTTGCTCTGTAACGTCAATCACATGGGCGAAAATCCCATCTATTTTTCCTTTATGGTTTCTGGTGGGTTGGTATACAAAGTTTAGAAAAGAATTTTTAAATTTATTTTCATCTACTTTGAGTTGTACCTGGGTTTCCTTACCTATATAAGGTTCTCCTGTTTTGTATACTTCATCTAAAAGTTCTATAAAACCCTGATTACTCACCTCCGGAATCGCTTCTTGCACAGTCTTACCAATAATATCCCTATGCCCTAGCAGTTTCATATAATTCTCATTGGCCACCTCAAAGACGTGATTCGGCCCGCGTAATACACATATAGCTGCAGGAGTTTTTGATAGGATATTTTTAAAAATACGATTAAAAACAGCCTCCTGCTTGTCGGTTTTACTCATTTCCTTTAGCTTCCTAAAGCTAACCAAAAGTATATTCTGCGCATTAGGAGACTCTAACAAAGAAATATTTACAGAAAACCTCTTTCTTCCTTTCTTCTTAAGACCAATACTAAAAGTCTTCTCATTAATTGCCTCACCTGTTTTTAAGACCTCTTCAAGACTATTCCTAAAGTCAGGTATATCTAATTGCCCTTTGTTTAAGTGAAAAACCGAATCTCCATCCATGGCCTGCCCAATAAGCTTAAACCTATTCTTAAACCCGGTTGTAGCGCTTAAAACACAAAAATTTTCATCTAAAACCAGCAACGGCTCCCTAATAGTTTGGGTAAGCTGTAAGGCATATTTAGTAAGGATATTTTTTTCTTTTTCAGAAAGCTCGTTGGCATGAGGTTTTACCATAAATATAAACTAGATTCTCGGTTAAGATTTGCTTATTTAAAGTTCTAAAATACTATTTTTCAACAGCAATCCACCTCTCAATTTCTTATGAAAATCATAAAGTTATATTTTAGGGAAAGAAAACCAATTTTATTGGCAAGAGGCTTTCTGCATAGTCTACTTTCTTCTAGCTAAATTTTTATTTTAAGCTTTATTCAACATATCTTCAGGTTTTTGATTGTTCACCGATTAAAAAACAGTGCAGACGCTAACAATAACCCTAAAGACCTTTGGAACAAAATAAGGAGTTTATTAAACTTTTTCAGTCCATTTATTGTTTACACCAATAAAAACTTAAAATCTTACTGAGACAAATACCCCCCATCTATGGGATAATAAGACCCGGTGGCAAAAGAAGACCTATCACTTGCCAACCATACAAAAAGTTGTGCAACCTCATCTGCTTCTCCCAAACGCCCAATAGGATGAACACTTACCAATTGCGCCAAAAGCTCCTTGTCCAACCCCTCCAATAATGGCGTTTTTATAAAAGCAGGTCCTACAGAATTTACCCGTATTCCTTTCGCCGAATATTCCAGTGCAGCCGATTTTGTTAAACCAACAACCCCATGTTTGGCTGCCACATAAGCTGATGCATTTGCAAAACCTACACTTCCTAAAATAGAAGCTACATTGATAATACTTCCTTTGCCATTTTTAAGCATCGCAGGAATTTGATATCGCATTCCATAAAAAACCCCGGAAAGATTAATGCTTACTACTTTATCCCAGGCTTCAATTTCATATTCCCCAACAGGATTTTGAGGACCACCTATACCCGCATTGTTGATGGCAATATCCAGTTGCCCGAACTTTTTTACTGCCTGGGCTACGCTTTTTTCAGAATCTTCGGGCTTAGAGGTATCGGCTTTAAGAAATGCAGCTTCTCCTCCCGATTCCTCAATTTCAGCAACCAAGGCCTTTCCATCTTTTTCATTGACATCAGTTAAAAAAACTTTTGCCCCCTCTTTTGCAAAAAGTAAGGCTGTGCTTTTTCCTATTCCTGATGCTGCGCCTGTTATAAGAGCTACTTTACCTTTTAATTCCATGACCTGAATATTTAATTAATAAGCTTAAATTTAAGCCTTTAACCAAGAAAAAAGTATGATGAAAATCAGGGAATAATATTTTAAGTAACTTACCTCACGGCAGGTCAACAAAACATTAAAGAAACTTTTTGTAATATCGAGGCAAAGCTCCAAACATTAAGCCTCGATTATCGAGTAATCTGAATTAAATTTAGCAACGATGAAAAACTTAACCTATCTTTTCCTTTTCCTATGCAACTTAAGTATAAGCCTGGCCCAGGAAAAAGGACTTCACAAAGATTTTGTTTATATCAAAGAACAAATCCCTAACATAAAGCTGGATATTAGGTATGCCGGAAGTAATAATTTTATTGGCAAGCCGGTGAATGCCTATTATAAACCGGTTGGCATTTTAACCAAAGTGGCTACTGAAGCACTAAAAAATGCCCAAGATGACCTGATGCAGGAAGGCTATTGCCTTAAAATTTTTGATGCCTACCGGCCACAAACCGCAGTAAACCATTTTATTGAATGGGCCAGGCATCCAAAAGACACGCTCACCAAAAATAAATTTTATCCTGAAATTGCTAAAAAAGATTTATTTCAGTTGGGCTATATAGCCAGCAAATCGGGGCACTCCAGGGGCAGTACCGTAGACCTCACTATTATAGATATGAATACAGGAAAAGAACTGGATATGGGCAGCAAATATGATTTCTTCGGAGATATTTCCCACCATAATACCAATAAAATTAACAAAGAACAAAAAGCAAATCGTTTGTTGTTAAAACGAATTATGCTCAAAAATGGCTTCCGACCGTATTCCGAAGAATGGTGGCATTATACCCTTAGAAATGAGCCCTATCCTGAAACTTATTTTGATTTTCCTGTGCAATAGTTTTTGACGTCAGGGAAAACTTTAGAGGATAATACAAATGTTTGTTATTTTTCACAAACCTAAAAGCAAGCTCTTTTTTTCAACTTTAAATCTTTACTAAATAGATTCTGAAATAATCGCGAAAGTTTATAGAACAAGTTAAGGAGTAAAAAAATAAAACCCCGAAAAACCTTTATGCTTTTCGGGGTTTCTATTGATATTTAAAAAAATTAAGACTCTACCTCCAACGCAGCATCTATTCTGGCAATTAGATCATTCCAATGATATCTGGTAAGGGAGTGATTTACCCCAGATTTTCTTCGGTTTATATCTTGCTTTAATGTTTGCATCTCACCACGCATCAATGGCAATATATCTGATTTTAATAAAGCTTCATCTCCTTCTGACTTCATTTTTTTGAGATAATTTGAAGCAATATCCACATAAGAACGTTGTAAATTACGGCGGTACGCATCAACATTTTTACGGCTATAAAGTTCGCTAAAAATGCCTTTTCGTAATTCTTGCATTAAATTAATAGCGGTATAAGCTTCATTTCCGTTTATCTCTTCATTTTCTATCATTCGGTTTAAACGATCTTCATCCAACAAGCTTTTAAGGGCACGGGTCTGTAAATTTTGTACTCGTTCTATAGCTCCTGAAGCTTCAATACGGTCTAATATTTCCTGGTTAAGCAACCATTTGGGGGTGCTAAAAGCCTCATCTACCAAGAACTCTACAGCTTCTTTCTGTTTTTGTTTAGGCACGTTTTTATAAACCACACCATCCTGATTTGAGGTTTTACGAGTTTCATAAACGCCCCCAACATTGGTTACCACGTGAGAAACATAACCCCTCCACATATAGGTTAATTCTCTATAAACCTCCTCCAAATCTTCATAGCCGTAGCCATCTTTGGAGGTCCACTCAATTAAGTTAGGCACCACTCTTTTAAGGTTCCCCAAACCATATTCACTAGCTTTTACCTGATCGTCTCCCAGGCTTTCACGTTGGGATTGTGGATCTACCCCACCATAACCGTTTCCAAATTCATACCAGGGGTTTCCTGCTTTTTCCAATATCCAGGCATCTAATTTTTCTTTCTCTGCTTCAGCCGATTTAGCTTCAGGCAAATACCGGTATCCCCAGTTGATGGCATATAAATCGTATGGCCCCATCATTCTTATATATCGCACGCCTTTATCTTCAGGTTGTGCCACATAATTTACACGCGCATAATCCATGATAGATGGAGTTAAACCATACTTTTGGGTAAATTCAGCCGACCTTAAAGAATCTGTAGGATAGGCTGAACTCGCTTTCATATTATGCGGTAAACCGAGTGCATGGCCTACTTCGTGCGCAATTACCATACGCATCATTTCTCCAATTTCAGATTCGGGGGTATTTAAGGTTCTGGCATCTTCGGTTTGGGCACCGGCTTCAATCATAAACCGGTTACGATAAGAACGCAAGTGATTGTGGTACCATATAATATCACTTTCTATAATCTCGCCTGTACGTGGGTCGGTTACCGAAGGGCCAACTGCATTTCTTGTGGTACTGGCTACATATCGCACTACCGAGTACCTAACATCTTCCGGGCTAAATTCGGGATCTTCTTCTTCACTAGGCGGATCTTTAGCAATTACGGCGTTTTTAAATCCTGCTTTTTCAAAAGCCACGTTCCAGTCTTCAATTCCCTGCTTAAAATAAGGCCGCCATTTTTTAGGGGTGGCAGGATCTAAATAATATACAATGGGTTTTACCGGCTCTACCAGCTCTCCACGTTTATATGCTTCAATATCTTTAGGTACTAATCGCCAACGCCTAATTAACTCGTAATCATCGGCTTTTAACTCTTCCGAATTATAATTGTACTTATCTATAGTAAACCAGCCCACACGTGGGTCTGCAATTCTAGGCTGCATTTTATCGTCTGGCAACAATACCATAGATTGGTTCATCATCATAGAAATAGTCCCGGCCTGGTCCCTTGTTGGTGGTTCTTCGGCTTCGTAAGTCATCACGTGCTTTACCTCTATGTTTTTTGGATACGAATTTGCCGATTCTATATAAGATCTATTTTGATCTAGTCTTCTAACTTTATAACGTTTCCGAAGTGAAGACGAAAGCCCGTTAATGGCTTTTACTTCGTTTTCGAACAAATCGCCCACTTCAATTACCACACTTGTGGAGTCTGCATTATAAGTTTCAATTTTTGAACTAAATAAAATAGGGAAATAATTATTGGCTTGTACCGATTTGTAAATAGGTGATTCTTCATCACTCATATTTTCAAAGCTAATTACCTTAACATCTATATTCCCCTTTCGTTTGGTCCAACGCACCACCTGCTCATTTACTTTAGAACCGGCATTCACATAGCCTCCTCCATACCCATCGGGCACACCGGCAATACGGCTTACCAAAAGCATATCCTTATCCAGTAAATCTAAAGGAATTTCGAAGTAAAGTTTATCGTCTACAAAATGTGTGGTAAAAAGACCTTCGTCTGATTTAGCCGAAGAAGGTATCACCTGATTATAAGATTTGAGGCCGTTGGTTGATTTTTTAGGTATGTTTTCGGCCGACTTATCCTTACCGCCAAAAAGAGATTTCTCACTTCCGCAACCAACTGCAAGCATTGCAGCCAGCCCCAGAACAGGTAGTTTTTTTATCATGAATTTTTTATTTTGGCTTCAAGATACGGAAAGCTTACAAAAGCCTGAAATAATCGTAAGAGAAGAATTTAGATTGGCAACCAGCCTCAAGCTAAACTTGTTTTTCAGCTTCTAGCATAGTTAAAATATTCACATTTTAAATCTCCAAAAAACATTAGCACAAACTCTGAAACAAGTTTGGGCTAATCTATAAAACTTTTCAAAATGGGCTTTCCTTACTCAGAGGAAGCCTCAGACTTGCTTTCGGTTTGCATCCATCTATCCCAAAAAGTGAAGTAAAGTCCGAAATTGGTCTTAAACTCGGCGTGATGAAAATGATGATGGGTAGCCCCAATAAACAATTTACCGAAGCAGGTTTTCCTAAATAATTTTGGATAGATTTCAATATCTAAATGATTTATTACACTACTAAATGTCATAAAGATTAGATAGAGACCAATAACAATTGGATGTACGGGTATCAGAAGTAACAACAGCGGGACTATTATGGCTTCTAATAGAGACTCCCAGGGGTGAAATGAAAAAGCCGTCCAGGGACTGGGCACCAGGCTATCGTGATGTACTTTATGAATTTTTCTAAAAACACCGGGCTTATGCATCCAACGGTGTATCCAGTAATAATAAGTTTCGTGCAGTAGAGAAAGTAAAATAAAACTTACCGGTAAATACCAAAGCCCATATTTTTCGAGGTCTAAGTAAATGGCAGTAAAGCCCTTTTGCCAAAGAAAATAGGTTACCGCACCAAAAAAGCCGAAAATTACAGAAGACCACATGCTCCAGTAGATCTCACTTTTTAACTGCCCTTTTCTAAAGCCACGTTTACTTAACCTTTTTGCACTAAACTTTTTATTTTTCAGCTTAAAGTAATACCAATAAAAAATCCCTGCAGCGACCAGATACCTGAGAAAAACCGCAGCAAAAAAGATGAGTACACATACAAGAAACAACCCCGGATTATTAATTTCAAAAAATATCATATTCCATTTAAAATATTATAGATAACATATTCCTCAATTAACCCTACCCGGTAAGCAAAACCTCTCTTAGTAATAATTTTACTTGAAGGATGCTTTTTTTTACTGATCGTCTAAGGTTACTGACTCTGGATTCGCACCTAATTTTTCTAAAAGTTCACCTACCTCTTCTGTCATTTTCGGCGGCCCACATACATAAAATTTTTCATTAAAATTATCTATATGTCTTTTTAAGAAGTTTTCATCTATATAAGCTTTGGTAAAATGAGTATCTTTTTGGTCGGTAATCACATAAGTTACATTTTTCCCCAGCATAGTATCCAATTCTTCTTTTAGAATAATGTCTTTATCGGTTTTATTAGAATAAAATAAAGTTATTCCGTCTAGCTTATTTTTTTCTTTAAGCTCGCGCAGCATCGCTATATATGGAGTTATTCCTGCTCCCCCGGCAATAATATATCCCGGCCCTTTATATTCTATGGCACCCCAGGTATCGCGAACAATTAATTCGTCTCCCGGTTTTAATTTACCTAATTGTTCAGTCACCCCATCATGATCTGGATAGATCTTAATTGTAAATTCCAAATAATCGTCTTCGTTTAAGCTGGTAAAGGTAAACGGCCTTTTTTCATGCTTCCACTCTTGCTTATTTATAGAAACTTCGGTGGCGTGACCCGGGGTAAACGTATAACCAGCAGGCTTTTCTACTATAAATTGTTTAACATCATGAGTTACAAGCTTCACTTCTTTAATCTTTACTATTTTTTCCATTTTTCATTATTTTAGTCTCTATTCTATAATTTACAGGTTTAAAAAAGCTGTTTCAAGAACTTTAACCTTCTTTAAAGATTTTACGATCAAGTTTTAAGGAAGATTTATAAGTCTGAATTCTATAAATACGTTAGAACTGAAGCCAGAAAACTAAGCGATAAAAACAATTGCTTATCTTCGGTATAAGTTTGAAAACTGCCAACTCATGAAGTCAATAACCCGCGTACATCAGATTTTTATTATTTGTTTCTTGCTGTTTTCAAGCATAGATATCCAGGCGCAATTCCCATTATCTAAAACACAAAATGAAGAGCAGGAAGCAAAGGAAACCCCTAAAGACCCCCTTGGTAGAAGAACGCCAAGAGGAGCGGTAAATGGTTTTATAGATGCAATGGCCGAGCTAAACTATAACAAAGCAGCTAAATACTTAAATTTTCCGGCGGGTATTTCTACCGAAAAAGAGAAAGAGCGAGTTATTAGAATTTTACAAGGTTTGTTTGACCAAAAAGGAAACATACAGTCTTATTACATAATTAGTAATGAAGAAAGTGGCAAATTAGATGATGATATAGATGCAAATTTGGATCAAATTGGTAGTGTAAAGGTTAATGATGAGACCATACCTATTTTTTTAGAAAAATATGATGATGAAGCCGGCCATCCCATATGGCTTTTTTCCTCTAAAACTACCAGGGCTATTAGCTCGCTTAACCTGGAAAACCCTACATATATAGATGAAATAATGCCCGGTGTTTTAAAAAAGCACCTATGGGGCGGGGTTCCGGCCGGCCAATGGATAATTGCAGTAATACTTATTGCAATAAGCTATTTAATTTCGCGACTAATAGTTTCTGTCATTATATTTCTACTAAAGAAAATATGGAAAAAAGCAAGACATTCGCCAATTTCAGGAATCATTACTGCGCTGAAACTACCTGTAAAACTTTATATGGCGGTATGGATATTTGTATCTATTTCAAGAAACCTTGAACTTTCATTTATTCTACGGCAGAAATTTAGTGCCATTACTATAACCATAGGGATTGCTGCTATTCTTATCCTTTTATGGAGATTATCTGATTTTATTGGAAAGATAACCCAGGAAAAAATGCTTTTACGCGGAAACCCTGCCGGGGTTTCCATAGTCCTATTTTTACAACGTGCAGCTAAAATAGCTATTGTAGCTTTTGGAATTATAGCAATTCTGGGGACTATAGGTGTAGATGTAACCACCGGCCTCGCCGCATTAGGAATTGGTGGTATAGCACTGGCCCTGGGTGCACAAAAAACTATAGAGAACTTTGTAGGAAGTGTAACTTTAATAGCCGATAGGCCCATTAGAGTAGGTGATTTTTGTAAAGTGGGAGAAATTACCGGAACTATTGAAAAAATTGGGATTAGGTCTACACGAATTCGAACCCTGGATCGTACACTTATCACCATTCCCAATGGAGCTTTCTCATCAGACACCATAGAGAATTATGCCTATCGAGATAAATTTAGGTTCGCAAGCATTCTAAATTTCAGGTATGAAACCTCATCAGACCAATTGCGTTTTTTACTTACCGAATTACGAAAAACACTCTATTCACATCCAAAAGTTTATGAAGATCCGGCCAGGATTCGCTTTATAGGTTTTGGCGCACACTCTTTAGATATTGAAGTTTTTGCTTATTTAGAAGCACGCAGTTATGAAGAGTTTCTGGAAATACGCGAAGACCTTATGCTTAGAATGATGGAAGTTGTAGACCGCAGCGGTACCGATTTTGCTTTCCCTTCACAAACTATTTATTTCGGAAAAGACCCCGGGCTTTCTAAAGAAAAGTCGGCCAGAGCCGAAGCTGAAGTTGAAAACTGGAGAAAGGAGCGCGAAATGCCAATACCGGAATTTACCAGGGAGCAAATTGATGCTCTTAGAAACCAATCAAGCTATCCGCCGAAAGGCTCGAGCACCGGAATTTAAAAGCAAAATCAATAAGCGAAATAAAGATTCCCTTTTTCAAAAAATATTAGGCTTACTTAAATAGAGGTAAAAATCCAGTATCTATAAAATGAGTAAAAACAGAAATAATTACCGGGGCGAAGAAGCTAAATGGCCACACCAAATCCCAATATCAGGCTGGATAGATATTGGGAAGCGTGTATTTCGAGAGATGAAATTAGACCATATACAAATAATTTCAGCCGGGGTTGCCTTTTATTTCTTTCTTGCAATTTTCCCCACTATTGTAGCTGCTATTTCCATCTATAGCCTGGTTTTAGAACCTTCGCAAATTGAAGAACAGATTTCATACCTAAACCTTATTTTACCCGACCAGTCTTTTAATATGCTAACCGATTTCCTGGATCCTGTTTTAGAACGTTCTAAAAAAGAAATTGGTTGGGGGTTATTTATTAGTATTCTTATAAGTATTTGGAGTGCCAATAAAGGAACAAGTGCACTTTTGCAAGGTATTAATATTGCGTACGATGAAATTGATGGCCGGGGAATTATCATGAAAAATCTGCTAAGCCTGTTGTTTACCCTGGGAGGTTTAGTAATAGGACTCATTAGTTTATTAATTGTGATTTTCTTCCCGTTACTCATAAAAAACCTGGGCTTAACACCACAATTAGAAAACATGTTCAACTGGTTACGTTGGGTATTTTTAGGACTTATTTTAATTTTTAATTTAAGTATGCTCTATAAAATTGCTCCATACAGAACAAATCCAAGATTTGGTTGGGTAAGCTGGGGTGCGGTAATTGGCTCCCTGGTTTGGCTGGCCGGCTCTATTTTATTTTCGTGGTATGTAGCCAATTTTGGAAGTTATGATGATCTCTACGGAAGTTTTGCTGCCGTAGCAATATTAATGTTGTGGTTATTTTTAACCGCTTTTATTGTATTAATGGGTGCTGAGATAAATTCAGAAATGGAACATCAAACCCGCCACGACACTACCATAGGAATGGAAAAACCAATGGGCGAAAGAAACGCCTGGCACGCCGATCATTGCGCAGTTGAAGATCCTGATGAGGATTGTTAAAAATCAAATAAGAGAAGATTGGCTGGCAGAAGTATTTTTTTACTGCAGGCTGAAAAAATCATAATTTGAAATAACTGGATTCTAATGGAAATGAGAAAGCAGAATTAACCGTATTATTAATTCCTGTAAAGAATATGGTTTACCTACTCCTAAAATAGAAGAAAAGAATGATTTTATGAATATCGAAATCGTTCTCAAAAAAGAAACTCCAGTCAATCTATCGGTCGATTAAGTCCTGAAAAAAATTCTTCTTTATCTTTTAGACCACCAAACTATAAACAGAAGTACTGCCTCTCCATTGATCGAGGCCAAATCAAGTAAAACTTCAGAGATTTTAGCTGAATTGGTAAATGAAGATAAGTTAATAATTCGAAGAGGTAAAGGCCCGGGCACCTATTATACGCTTAAAAAAGATAACAATTGATGGCAAATATGATATCTGAATCAGATACCAGAGCGAACTTTATTGATCCCGAATTGGCTCACAGCCGAGATTTCCCCCATTTTGTTGGACAAATGTTTGACAAATTTTCAGCTTCAAAAACAAAAAAGCCTTGAAAATCAGGTGATTAACAAGGCTTTAAGTACTCGGGACGGGACTTGAACCCGTACGGCCATAATGGCCATTGGATTTTAAGTCCAACGTGTCTACCAATTCCACCACCCGAGCGTGGTATATTTTATATGAGCGAAAAACGGGATTCGAACCCGCGACCTCCACCTTGGCAAGGTGGCGCTCTACCAACTGAGCTATTTTCGCGTGTTTAAAAGAACTTCCACATTTTTAGTGGCTGCAATAGCGTATTGCGGATGCAAATTTAATATAAATCTTATAATGTCAAAGGCTTTTTTAAAAAAATAAAGAAAAACTTAAAGAAAAAATTCCTTCAGTAATTCATAGCCTAAATTGAAAATTTACAACTCATTGTTTACCAATACTTAATACTCTTTCTCACTATTTTTTACTAAAAACCCCACAACCGCCAACAGAAAACCATCTAAGCCTTCTCTTTAGACTTTTCTTTACCTACAAGGGTTCTTTTAATCTCGTTTAACTTCATTAAAGCCTCTACCGGTGTAAGTGTATCTATATCTATATGTAAAACCTCTTCTTTTAATTCTTGCAGAATAGGATCATCTAGATTAAAAAAACTTAGCTGCATCTCTTCTTCGGCCGATTTCTTTAAAAGCTCCCCTGAGTCTTCCATTTTATGTGACTTTTCAAGCTTTTTTAAAATTTTATTGGCTCGGTGCAATACCTGTTGCGGCATTCCGGCCATTTTGGCCACGTGAATCCCAAAACTATGCTCACTACCTCCAGGTACCAGCTTTCTAAGGAAAAGCACATTGTCTTTTAGTTCTTTTACCGAAACATTAAAATTCTTGATCCGCTCAAAAGTATCGCACATTTCATTGAGTTCATGATAATGCGTTGCGAAAAGAGTTTTAGGTTTGGCAGGGTGTTCATGTAAATATTCACTTATAGCCCAGGCAATAGAAATACCATCGTAGGTACTGGTCCCACGGCCAATCTCGTCTAGAAGCACCAAACTCCTGTCTGAAATATTATTCAAGATACTGGCAGTCTCGTTCATTTCTACCATAAAAGTAGACTCGCCCATAGAAATATTATCGCTGGCCCCAACCCGGGTAAAAATCTTATCTACCAGGCCAATATTAGCAGCTTTTGCCGGTACAAAACTTCCCATTTGCGCCATTAATACAATAAGCGCGGTTTGCCTCAATATCGCCGACTTACCACTCATGTTAGGGCCGGTAATCATAATCACCTGCTGGTTTTCCCGATCTAAAACAACATTGTTGGTTACATAAGCTTCTCCTATTGGCAATTGCTTTTCAATAACCGGGTGCCTGCCTTCCTCAATATTTAGATCGTGATTTTCCTCAATCTCAGGCTTACAATAATTTTCGGCTTTGGCCTGTTCAGCAAAAGAACACAAACAGTCTAATTGAGCAATAAGTTGGGCGTTTTGTTGTACCGGTTGAATATAATCGTTCATCCAAGTTACCAGCTTGCTAAAAAGCTGCTGCTCCAACTGCAGTATCTTCTCCTCTGCCCCTAAAATCTTGGCTTCATATTCCTTTAATTCTTCAGTGATATACCGCTCGGCATTCACCAGAGTTTGTTTTCTAATCCAGTTTTCGGGAACTTTATCTTTATGGGTGTTGCGCACTTCAATATAAAACCCATAAACATTATTACTACCTATTTTAAGCGAAGAAATCCCGGTGGTTTCGGTTTCGCGCTTTAGCATATTATCCAGGTAATCTTTACCTGAAAAAGCTATTTTTCGCAATTCATCCAATTCTTCCGAAAAACCTTCGGCTATACAATTTCCTTTTAAAATATTTACCGGCGCATCTTCGTGCAAACTTTCGGTAATTTTGCCCCGAAGCACCTCGCAGGCATGCAAATTATCGCCAATTACTTTTATCGCTTCATTTTTGCTTTTTAGGGCTAATTCCTTAATGGGAATAATTGCCTGTAATGAATGATTAAGCTGAAGCACCTCCCGCGGGGTCACTTTTCCCGTAGCAACCTTAGAAATTAACCGCTCCAGGTCGCTTATTTTTTTAATGTTTTGCTGAATCTCTTCCAATACCAAAGGATTTTCAAGTAAAAATCCTACCACTTCATGGCGTTTTTTCACTTTATCGGCATTCTTTAAAGGAAGGGCAAGCCAACGTTTTAACAACCTACCACCCATTGGCGAGATTGTTTTGTCAATAACATCCAACAGGGTTACGGCATTGGCAGCAGTAGAATGGTATAGTTCCAGGTTTCTAATAGTGAAGCGGTCCATCCAAACATATTCCTCTTCGGCAATACGATTTATGGCGGTAATATGCTGCAGTTTGCGATGCTGGGTTTCGGCCAGGTAATGCAAAATAGCCCCCGAGGCAATAATGCCTTCTTCCAGGTGCTCTACCCCAAAACCTTTTAAAGATTTTGTTTGAAAATGCCCGTTTAAGGTCTCGTAAGCAAAATCCTGTTTAAAAATCCAATCTTCGAGGTAGAACGTATGAAAGTCTTCCCCAAAAATTTGCGCAAAATCTTTCTTGTTTTTCTTCGGAATCAAGACCTCACTAGGGCTAAAATTCTGAAGTAATTTATCTATATATTCTGAATTGCCCTGTGCAGTGAGAAACTCGCCGGTGGAAACATCTAAAAACGAAACTCCAAAGATTTTCTTTCCGAAGTGAATGGCACATAAAAAATTATTCGATTTACTCTGAAGCACCTCATCGCTTAAAGCCACACCCGGGGTCACCAACTCGGTCACCCCGCGTTTCACTATTTTCTTGGTCATTTTAGGGTCTTCCAGCTGGTCGCAAATTGCTACCCGCTCCCCGGCCTTTACCAGTTTTGGCAAATAGGTATTTAAAGAATGATGGGGAAACCCGGCCAGCTCGGTGCGCTCGCCACCATTATTCCTATTGGTGCAAATAATATTAAGGATTCTGGCGGCTTTTACCGCATCTTCACCAAAAGTCTCATAGAAATCGCCCACCCTAAATAATAATAAGGCATCTGGATACTTTGCCTTTATAGCATTGTATTGCTTCATCAATGGGGTAACTTTCTGAGGTTTTTTTGCTGCCAAAATGCTTACTTTTAATTTCTTGCTAAAGTACAGAATCCCACTTTTTCAAAGGAAAATATCCCGTATAAGTTATTTATTTTTTTCCACAATTATACCGGTAGTATTTCCCCAATCGATCCATTTTCTGTGGGAATTAATTGATAAATCTTTTTTGGCTCCAGGCCCTTTTCTTTCCTATGTGAAACAAAAATTATTGCAGTTTCACTTTCTCGAGCAATCAGTTTAATAAGCGATATAATTTCCAGGGCACTCTTATCGTCTAGCGCATTGGTGGGCTCATCTAAAATAAGCAAGGCCGGATGCTTAATCATAGCCCGCCCAATTAAAACAATTCTTTGCTGAAGTTCAGATAAACCGGTAAAAATAGCGCCTGAGAATGATTCTATTCCCAATACCTTTAACCAGGCTTTTGCAGTTCTAACTTCTTTATCGCTGGGTTTTTGATACAGGCCTATGCTATCTCGCAACCCTGAAATTAACATTTCCAGAACGCTGTTCCTTCGGGTAAAAAGCTCGGTAAGGGAAGGCGAGAAATAACCGATTTTTTTCTTTATTTCCCACACACTTTCACCGCTACCTTTTTTACTGCCAAAAAGATATAAATCTACACCATAAGCCTTTGGATTATCACCATAAATCATAGAAAGCAAGGTGGTTTTTCCAGATCCATTGGGCCCAATAAGTTGCCAAAAGTCAGCTTTCTTAATTTCCCAGTTAATATTTTTTAAAATAGCTTTTTCCTTATACGAAACAGAAACCTCATTCATTTTTACTAAAGCCTCCGGAATTTCAGAAAAAACATTGGGTGCCGGTGGAATTGTTGATATAGCTGAAAACGCTGTTTGGCCCCGGGCTTCCAGGAATTCAGAAACAGACATTAAATTTGTGATATCTTGGTTCTCCACTCTTAAAATTGAACCTATAAATGGCAATAAATCTTCCTGCCTATTGAATAATTGTATTATAGCGGTTTCAACTGAAACTCTTTCCAGGCTTGATCTTAACGCCTTAACTGAAGTTTTATCTAAACTATCAAATGCATTGTCCAAAACCAGAAAATCTGGTTCTTGCAACAATAAATAATTCAGTAAAGCTTTTCGCTTTTCACCACTGGAAAAAGTCCTTAACGAACGATTCTCACCCGTAACTAAAACAGAATTTCCGTGTTTAGCATCTTCTTCAATAAATTTATCTAAAACTACTTTCGAAAAGAGTAATCCTTTTTTTCCTTGCAGTTCCTGTAATTCGGCCGGAGCATTGCCTATTAAAAGTTCTTGCATCCATCTTCCTTTCAATGAAACATCAGTTCCAGGTATGCCGTAGTGTTTAATTTTCATGTATATACTTTTCTGTTTCAGCCCTTCAGGCTGAGATGTAACCGAGACGGCGTGTATGGTTAAAGTGTATTAGCCTTTCAGGCTTTTCTAAAACTACTAACATATAGTTTATTTAGAGCAGCATAACTAAAAGTAAGGCTGCAGGCCTTACACAGCACAACGAGTAGCTTCGCTTCTTGAGAAATAGCCGCTACACGCAACTCACATCTCAACCACATAAATCCTCAGGCTGAAGGCCTGAAACACCTCGCTACTTATCTCCAAAAATACTTCGTATCATAATTGTTTAGTTTATAATCTTTTATAAACTTCTCGACTTCATCTTTATAACTCACAATTTTATGATGTTCTTGTTGTCTTATTATATAATTCTTTACAATTTCAACTTTGTAACTACTTATCGAAAACGCACCATAACCACCTTGCCAGGTAAAACCTGTAACTCCCTGCTCCTTCATCCATTTTGAAGATTGTTTCTTCACCTCTTCAACCACTTTTGCCAGTGAATAATTTTTAGAAAGCCGAAAGAGAATATGAATATGATCTGGCACAGAATTGATCTTTAACGCCGGACTTTCCAAATTCTTTAATATGCCAGCGATGTAAGCGTGCAAAGAATCCGATACATTTTCATTGATATAAGGATATCTGAATTTAGTTCCAAAAACCAGATGGATATACATCTGCGATAGTGATTGCCCCATTTTTTCTTTTTTAGAGATTTGAATTTGAGGCTAGGTACTAAGTTAGATTTTTTTTAATAAAAATTAAAGTACAGTGAAATTAACTTTATTGATATCCCTGCGCCTGTAAATTGAACAATTCGGCATAAAGTTTATCGTTTTCCATAAGTTCTCTGTGGGTTCCAATTTCCAATACTGCACCATTCTTTAAGACCATAATTCTATCGGCAATTCTTACCGTACTAAAGCGGTGCGAAATAATAACCGCTGTTTTTCCTTCGGTTAATTTAATAAACCGGTCAAAAGCTTCGGTTTCGGCCCTTGCATCTAAGGCCGAAGTGGGTTCATCTAAAATTAAGACCTCAGCATCTTTCATATAAGCGCGGGCAATCGCTATTTTTTGCCACTGCCCTCCCGAAAGATCTTTTCCCTGCTTAAAACGCTTACCCAATTGCTGGTCGTAGCCTCCAGGTAAATCGGAGATCACCTCATTGGCCAAACTCTTCTCGGCGGCACTGTCTATTCTTTCCTGGTTTTGAATTTCTTCAATTTCACCCATGGCAATATTTTCCCGAAGCGTAAGCTCAAACTTTACAAAATCCTGAAAAATCACTCCGAAGTATTGCTGATATTGGGTTTGATTATATTGTGTTACAGGGATGCCATCTAGCAGAATTTCTCCTTCTGTAGGTTCATAAAACCGAAGTAATAATTTGATAAGCGTGGTTTTTCCGGCACCATTTTCACCCACAAAGGCCAGTTTTTCGCCAGCTTTTAATTCAAAGTTTATATTGCGCACCACCCAGGCTTCAGATTTCGGATATTTAAAGCCTACGTTTCTAAACTCAAAGCCTTTTTTTATTTTCTTCGGAAGGGATAATTTTTCTTTTTCCAATTCTTCAGAATATTTCAGATCCAGGAATTCAAAATAATCCTGAAGATAAAGTGCACTTTCAGTAATAGCCGTGAAACGGGTGAAAAAACCCTGTAATTTAGACCTCAACCTGTTAAAAGACCCGGAAAGGAACGTTAGATCGCCCAGGCTAAAGATTCCTGCTACGGTTCTAAAAACAATTAAGAGATAAGCACCGTAATAAGCTCCCGTACCTATCACATTAAATAGCGAGCCCCAGCCGGCACGCTGTTTCGCAAGTTTCTTACTCATTAAATAATAAGTATCAGAAAGATTTTTAAATCGGTCTGCCAGGTAATTAGAAAGGCCAAAGAGCTTCACCTCTTTCGCGGTGACATCGCTGGCACCGGCATAACGCAAATAATCGAGTTCGCGACGCTCCTGTGTCCAGCTTCGCGCCAGGGAATAACTGGTGCCGCTAAATTTAATTTCATTAATTATTGTAGGAACTACCGAAACTACCAATAATATAATAAGCCAGGGCTCAAAAGCTACTACCCCGGCGAGTAAGGTGAAAATAACCACCAAATCTTCGGCCTGGGTAAGAATATTAGACATTAGCCCAACCCTACCCGTAGTTTGTTGGCGGGCGCGTTCTAATTTATCATAGAATTCAGCGTCTTCTAACTGATCTAAATTTAATTCTGAAGTTTTTTTAATGATACGAACCGAAGTATCTATTGAATATTGATCGGCAAGAAGCGCATCGGTTAAGCTAATGGCCCTACTCATTAGATCAGACAAAATAGCCAATCCAAATTCAGCGGCTACCAACCACCACAGTCTTTCCAGGTCTTTGGTTTCAGCAGAAATTTGTAAAACCACCTCATCGATAATCAATTTCCCCACAATAAGGATAATTACCGGAAGTACAGCATTTACAGTTCTCGACAATAGATTAGCATAAAAAAGCCACGGATTTACCTTCCTGATTTCTTTAAAAAACCGGGGAACAAATTTTAGGGATTCGAAACTTCCCTTAAACGAAACTTTATTGGCTTCTAATGATTTTTTGGGTCTTGGCAAGGAGAATTTTTCTTTGCAAGTTAAGTGTAATTTTTAAAAATTTAAGTAATCTACCTCGGGGGTATTACACCCTTTGGCGGTGCCCATTAAAAGCATCGTAAAAAGTCTTCCGAAGAAAAGATGGAAAACCTATTTTTGTGCTATGGAAAACCGAAAGTTAAAAAACAGCGAATTAGATCGTAAATCTGTCTCAGAATTTAAAGAAGCTGAGAAAACCCCCATTATTGTGGTGCTAGACAATATTAGAAGTTTAAACAATATTGGTTCGGTTTTTAGAAGTGCCGATGCTTTTTTGATCGAGAAAATCTACCTGTGCGGAATTACTGCAAAACCACCGCATAAAGACATTCAAAAAACCGCTTTGGGTGCCACCGATACGGTTGCCTGGGAATATGTTGAAGACACACTGGAGGTTGTGGAAAAACTACAAAAAGAGCAAACTAAAGTTTTTGCTATTGAACAAGCTGAAGGCTCGGTAATGCTAAACAATTTTAAAGCCCAGGCCGGTGAAAAGTTAGCGGTTATTTTTGGTAACGAAGTAAAAGGTGTACAGCAAAAGGTAGTTTCGGCCAGTGATGGAATTATTGAAATTCCACAACTTGGCACCAAGCATTCTTTAAATATCTCGGTAAGTGTAGGTGTTGTGCTTTGGGATTTATTTTCTAAAATTTCACAAGATAACAGGGAACAAGCTTATATGGCCCACTAGTATTATTTCAATTAAGCTTTTATCTCTTCTAAAATAGAAAGATAATCGGCACGGTTATTTACAAAATCTTTCCCTGAAATATCTATAATCTGCACCTTCATATTGGTTTGGGTTTTTATAAAATTCAGATAGCTTTTATTAATTTCCACTAAATAATCGGGCTGGATGTTTTGCTCATAATCGCGACCGCGAACCTTGATATTCTCGAGTAACCTATCAGTGTTTTGATAGAGGTAAATATACAGGTCTGGTTTTACCAGTTCTTTGTACATTAAATGAAAAAGCTTGTAGTACAGGGCATATTCATCTTCATGCAAGGTTATTTTAGCAAAAATAAGCGACTTAAAAACATCGTAATCTGATATCACAAAATCTTTAAAAAGATCGTACTGCGCTAAATCATCGGAGAGCTGCTGGTATCTATCGGCTAAAAAAGACATTTCTAACGGAAACGCATACCGCTCTTTATTTTCATAAAATTTGGGCAGGAAAGGGTTGTCTTTAAATCTTTCTAAGATAAGTTTGGCATTAAAATCTTCAGAAACCATAGTCGAAAAACTGGTTTTCCCGGCTCCAATATTACCTTCTACGGCGATATAATTAAGTTTATTTAAATGAAAACTTTTTTTTGGGATTTCAAGTTTTTCAGAAATCGCATTTATTTGCGAATCATCCTGTACTTCTTGCAAGAGTTTTCCTATAGAAACTTTAAAAACAGGATGAATTTCCTTTGCGGCGATATCGGCTAACGGCAGCAAAACAAACTTCCTGTTTTGCATTGAAGGATGCGGCAGCACTAAATCTTTGGTTTCTAAAACTTCATTTTCAAAAAGTAGAATATCCAGGTCCAGGCTTCGGTTTTGGTAAGTCTTAGCATCAGAACGTACCCGGCCGGCATCGGCCTCTATCTTTAACAACTTGCGAAGTACCTCTTCAGCCGAAAATCTTGTAGAAACGGTAATACAGGCATTTAAAAAAGCATTTCCACTAAAACCCCAGGCAGGAGTTTCATACACCTGCGAGACCTGATGTATCTCGCCAATTTCTAAATATATGGTATGCAGTGCATTTTGCAGAAGCTCAAAGCGGTTGCCCACATTGCTTCCCAGGGCTATATGTACTAATTTAGGGGAATTCAAACTACGTAAGGAAAAGTTTTTTTAAGCTGGACTGTAAATTTCACAGCAAATTAAGTAAAACAAAATTACATACCCCTAATTTTGTAAGAAGACTTAAAAAATAAATTTGGATAGACTTTTACTAAAAGACCAACTTACAGCGCAACGCATTTACTTAATCCTGGCCGGGCTTTTTATAGCATCCCTGGTCGCCTCGAACTTAATTTTTCAAAAATTCTTTAGCTGGGATTTTTTTGGGATTTATACGTTCGAAGTCTCTGTGGGAATTTTACCCTATCCGGTTACGTTTTTAATCACCGATATAATTAGTGAGATCTATGGTAAGAAAAAAGCAAACCAGGTAGTGACTACGGGTATTTTTGCCTCGCTCTTTTCCTTATTGATTGTTTATACTGCAGATGCCGTACCGGCAACCGAATGGTCACCTATAAGCAATGCCTTGTTTACCCAGGTTTTTGGTGCTACCACTATAGCAGTCTTTGCCTCTATGGTTGCTTATTTACTGGCACAGTATATAGATATCCAGTTGTTTCATTTTTGGAAAAGACTAACCAAAGGAAAACATTTATGGCTTAGAAATAACTTTTCTACCTTCCTCTCACAGTTTGTAGATACGTTTTCGGTCTTGTTTTTGCTCTGTAGTTTTAATAAAATTGAATGGGAACTATTTGGTGGGTTGTTACTTAGCGGATTTTTGTTTAAAGTAATTGTGGCCGCCCTGGATACCCCACTCCTCTATGCCTCGGTTTATGCTTTTAGAAAGCGTTTTAATCTGAAACAGGGAGAAGAAATAGAATATAATTAATAAAATAAAGCTGTTTAAAAAGTTTTTAAAACGAGCTGTGTTTTACTCACGCTCATATTGATAGACAAGATTGAATTAAATAATAAAAAAATGAAAAAAGCATTTAAAATAATTGGTATTGCATTATTGGCAATTGTTATTATACTTGTTGCAGCACCTTTTTTATTCGAATCTCAAATAAAAGACTATGTGCGTAAAACCGCCAATAACAGTGTAGATGCCCAAATTGAATTTAGCGATATTGGTCTAAGCCTATTTAGAAATTTTCCTCAAGCTACGGTGGTAATTGAAAATTTTAGCGTGATTAATAATGAGCCTTTTAAAGGAGACACCCTTGCTATTGGTGAAGAAGCGCAGTTAGAAATGTCTATTAAAGAATTATTTAAGGGGGCCGATGAACCTAAAATTTTAGACAATATAAAAATTAACAATGCCTATTTAAATATTAAGGTAGATTCGCTTGGCAACGCCAACTACGATATTGCAATTGAAGATACTACCACAACTACCGGTGATTCTACTTCAACCGGATTTAGCCTTGATTTAAAGCATTATGAAATAAATAATTCGCGCGTAAAATATTTAGATGAAGGCCAAAATCTATTATTGGATGTAGAAGAATTAAACCACCAGGGAACCGGCGATTTCTCCCTTGCCACAAGTGAACTCGATACTAAATCTAATGCCCTGGTTTCTTTAGATTTTGATGGCGTAAACTATTTAAACCGAAACAAAGTCGCCCTTGATGCAGTAATCCAAATGGATTTGGAGAATATGCGTTACACCTTCCTGGAGAATAAAGCTACCATCAACCAATTACCACTTACTTTTGAAGGTTTTGTTCAGGTAAATGAAAACAATAATGAAATAGACCTAAGTTTCCAGACGCCTTCTTCAGACTTTAAAAACTTCCTGGCGGTAATTCCTGAAACCTATGCAAAAAACATTGAAAATGTAGAAACCAGCGGAAATTTCATTGTGAATGGAAAAATACAGGGTATTGTAGACGAGACCTATATCCCTAAAATGGATATAAAAGTAAGTTCAGACAATGCCTCTTTTAAATATCCCGAGCTACCAAAGAGTGTACAGGATATCAACATAGACCTACAGGTTCTAAACGAAACCGGAATCCTGGAAGACACCTATCTTACTTTCAATGATGTGACTTTTAGAATAGACCAGGATAAGTTTGCGACCAACGGAAGCGTAAAAAACCTAATGGGAAATATGCTTATAGATATGTCGTTACAGGGAACCCTAAACTTAGCGAACCTTAACAAAGCTTATCCCTTAGAACTGGAACAGGAACTAAATGGAATATTGACAGCCGATGTCACCACGCAATTTGATATGAATTCTATAGAAAAAGAACAATATCAGAATGTAAAAAGTAACGGAACCGCCAGTATTAGGAATTTCAGTTATAAATCGCCCGAAATTCCCAATGAGTTAAAGATCGCTAACGCTACTATGAATTTTAACCAGGGTAATGTGCGTGTTCCTGAATTAAAACTAAGTACCGGGCAAACCGATATTTCGGCTACCGGAAATATTGAAAACCTTATGGGTTTTCTATTTACCGATCAAAATCTAAAAGGGAACTTTAAAGTGAATTCAGATGTTTTTGCAATCAACGACTTTATGATTGCAGAAACGGAGACTGAAGCTGAAACCGGAGCTCAAATTTCTGCCCAGGCTACAAAAGAAGCGGTTAAAATTCCTTCATTCCTGGATACAGAACTGGCTTTTGCGGTAAACACGGTAATTTACGACAACCTTAAACTTAAAGATGCTAAAGGAAGTATTATTTTACGTGACGAAACCGCCACTTTACAAAATATTTCCACAAACATTTTTGGCGGAAATATAGCCCTAACAGGAAATGTTTCTACAAAAGGTACAACCCCTACATTTAACATGGACCTGGCGCTAAACGCATTAAATATAGCTGAATCGTTTAACGGATTGGAAATGCTACAGGGATTGGCCCCGGTAGCCCAGGCCTTGCAAGGAAAATTGCAAACCAATTTAAAATTAAATGGAAACTTAAATGAAGATCTTACCCCACAGCTCTCAACACTTGCCGGGAACGCCCTGGCCGAAATTCTTACGGCAGAGGTAAATCCCGAAAAATTAGCCTTGCTTTCCCGATTAGATCAGCAATTAGATTTTATTAATTTAAGTGACCTGGACCTGGATAAGCTAAAAACAAAACTAACCTTTAATGATGGGATGGTACAAATTGAACCCTTTAGTTTTAATGTAAAAGGGGTAGACGTTAAGGTTTCGGGTAGCCATGGATTTGATATGAATATGGACTATACCCTGGCCCTGGATGTTCCGGCCAAATTATTGGGCAGCCAGGTAGGAAATGCACTAAGCAAGTTAAGCGGGGACGAACTACAAAATATGATGGTAGCATTGCCCATTGGCCTAAAAGGAACTTTTCAAAATCCACAAATCAATATAAATATGCAACAAGCAGTAAGCAATCTTACCCAAAGAATTGTGGAAAAACAAAAAGAAGACCTTAAAGACCGTGGCAAGGATGCGATTAAAGATATAATTAACAAACAAATGGGTGGAAATCAACAACAGCAAACCGATAGCATTGCCTCTCAAGACTCTACCCAAACCCAAACTCCTAAAACAGAAGACAAACCTAAAAGCCAGGAGGAACAGGTTAAGGATGCAGCCAAAGATATTTTAGGCGGCATTTTTGGAAAAAAGAAAAAGCAAACGGACACCACAAGTAATTAAAAAATAAAGCCTCATAATTTCCTATTATCCTGGGAATTTATGAGGCTTTTTTAAAACCACCTTGGGTATTATATTCCCTGGCGATGCCAATAAAGTCTAATTTTGTCAAGCTGAAATTATTTCAACTTTTAGTATGTTTTAACTATCAATATCTTAGATGCTGAAATAAGCATGACGTCCTTTCAGCTTTATTCAATTAAAGTACTCCCAACTCCACTACAAAGCCTTCGTGGGCGCGAACGTTAAACACGGTACCGTCTTCAAAAATTAAATACTGGCCTTTAATTCCTTTTAATACTCCTTCATAAAATGGACTTTTCCCCAGGTTAAGGCTTTTTACCTTTTTTGGAAATTCCAGCACCGGAAAATCAATTTCAAGTTCTTTTCTATCGCCCAGGTAATATTCTTTAGCTTCCTCCGGGATAAAATCTTTTAATTTATCTCTTTCTTCAGCAAGGTTAAGATCTAAAACCTCGTTGGTTAGCATTTTTCGCCAGTTCGTTTTGTCTGATACGTGATCTTTTAAAGCTACTTCGGTAACTCCGGCAAGATACCTATTGGGCACCTCAACTATTTCAATAGCTTCGTGGGCTCCCTGGTCTATCCACCGGGTAGGAATTTGCGTTTTTCGGGTTACACCAACTTTTACATTGCTGGAATTAGCCAAATAAACTATATGTGGCTGTAATTGGGCTTGTTTTTCATAATCTAAATCCCGATCCTCTTCATCTAAATGAGCCTTGCTCAGTTCGGGTTTCATAATCCAATCACCTGCCTGCGGGATAGACGAGAAACAATCATAACAATACCCCTGCCGGAATATTTTCTTTTCCAATCCGCAGTTTAAACATTGAAAACGAAGGAAATTAAGGCTTATTTTTTTATTGAGTATTTGATTTATATTGATAAAATCGTCCTCAAAAACCAGGTAATATTGTACTTTATCTACAATTTCGGTTCTCATTTTTTTTAAAACGCCTTCGTATCTCATCATTTTTTCCCTATTTTTAACCGAAGTTGATTTGCAAGCTTCGAAGTTTAAATTATTTTTATCCAGCCAACCAGCTGAAGCATTCTCAGCGTATAAAGATATAAAGAATAATGCCAATTCCACTAGTAAACTCCGTGGCCTCCTGGTTCCTAAAGAAGCGAATTCACCAAATGGAGTTGTTTATAAAATACCCTCACGAAGTGCAACACGAGTTGCTAAAGGATTTACTTTCTAAGGCGAGAAACACAGAAATTGGCAAGAAGTACAACTTTGCGGAAATCAAAAATCCCCTTCAGTTTGCAGAGCGTGTTCCAATTCAAAAATATGAAGATTATGAGGCTTGTATTGAACGCAGCAGGCGGGGAGAAAATAATATTTTTTGGCCTACCCCTATAAAATGGTTTGCCAAATCTAGTGGAACTACCAGTGCAAAAAGTAAGTTTATACCGGTAAGTGAAGACTCCCTCGAAGATTGCCACTACAATGCAGGAAAAGACCTGCTTTGTATGTACTTAAACAACAATCCGCAGTCACAACTTTTTACAGGGAAAAGCTTACGATTGGGAGGCAGTAAGGAAATTTACAAAAACAACGGTACGGCATACGGAGATCTTTCGGCTATTTTAATTGCAAACATGCCTTTTTGGGCAGAATTTAGCAGCACGCCAAGCAACGAGGTTTCCCTTATGAACGATTGGGAAGTAAAGATGCAGGCAATTGTAAATGAAACAATTAAAGAAAATGTAACCAGCCTAGCCGGTGTACCCAGTTGGATGTTGGTGCTACTCAACAATATTTTGGAGACCAGCGGTAAAGAAAACCTGTTTGAAGTTTGGCCAAACCTTGAAGTTTATTTTCACGGTGGGGTAAGTTTTGATCCTTATGCACCGCAATATCAAAAGATTTTACCCAAAGAAGATTTTAGGTTTTATGAAATCTATAATGCTTCGGAAGGATTTTTTGCCTGCCAGGACCAGAACGATTCCAAAGAGCTTTTATTAATGCTGGACTACGGAATTTATTATGAGTTTATTCCTATGGATAGCTATGGAAGCGAACATGAAAAAGCTATTCCGCTAGCCGAAGTAGAAACAGGAAAAAATTATGCGGTGGTAATCACTACCAACGCGGGCCTATGGAGATATAAGATTGGTGATACAGTTAAATTTACTTCTACAAATCCTTATCGCATCAAAGTAACCGGCAGGACCAAGCATCATATCAATGCTTTTGGAGAAGAGTTAATTATCGAGAATGCCGAAGAAGCCTTAAAAAAGACTTCCCTTGTTACCAACTGTGAAATAGTAGATTATACCGCTGCACCAATTTTTATGAAAGGCAAAGAAAAAGGTGCGCATGAATGGATTATAGAGTTTAAAAATCCGCCGAAGGACTTTGATAAATTTAGGCATGAGTTGGATTTAGCCTTACAACAGGTAAATAGCGATTATGAAGCAAAACGCTATAATAATATGACGCTAAATATGCCGAAAATACACCAGGCACGAGAAAAATTATTCTACGATTGGCTTAAGAAAAATGACAAACTTGGCGGACAGCATAAAATTCCCAGGCTTTCTAATTCCAGAACTTATGTAGAAGAATTACTGGGAATGAATTCTCAGTAAAACAGATTACCTTTTTTAAAATATCAAAATGGTTTAAGCGAATTTCACATTAGAAGCTGAAATCCTTTATCTTAGAATGAAGTGTTAGATCCTGAAAATAAATTCAGTACGACGTTGAAAAAGCAGACTACTACGGTGCAAGCTCACGAAGCATTATAATTAAAAAAGACAATTCGATTAGGAGGCAGGCCCCAGAGTGTTTAATCTCGATTATCGAGTAAATCTCACAGGTTTTCAAAACCTGTGAGATTTATTATTCTACAATGTTTTCGAAACTTTATCTACAGCCTCAATGGTCTTATCTAGATCATCATAAGAAAGGGCATCGCTTATAAACCAGGTTTCAAAGGCACTTGGGGCGATATAAACTCCGTTTTCCAGCATTCCATGGAAGAATTTATTGAAAGTACCTAAATTGGCCGATTCAGCAGCCGAAGCAAAGTCGGTTACAGGTTCTTTTCCAAAATGTACCGAGATCATAGACCCCACTCTATTAATGCTGAAATCTATATTATTTTGCAACAGCACTTTTTCCATTCTTTCGTGAAGGTATGCGGTCTTTTTATCTATGCTTTCAAAAATTTCCCTATTACTATCCAGTTCTTTAAGCATAGCTAAACCTGCAGCCATCGCTAGTGGGTTTCCACTAAGGGTTCCCGCCTGATACACAGGACCAATCGGTGCCAGGTAATCCATAATTTCGTTCCTGGCGGCAAAGGCTCCCACGGGCAAACCACCACCAATCACTTTCCCAAAGCAAACAATATCAGCATTTACTCCCATTCGCTCCTGAACTCCTCCCGGAGCAAGCCTAAATCCTGTCATTACCTCATCAAAAATAATTAGAATCCCGGTTTCATCACAGATTTTTCGCAAGCCTTCCAGGAAACCTTCATTAGGGGGTATACAGCCCATATTTCCGGCAACCGGTTCCAGGATTATACAGGAAATCTCGCCTTTATTAGCTTCAACAAGTTTTTTTACATTATCAAGATCGTTGTATTTAGCAAGCAAGGTATCTTTTGCCGTTCCCTGGGTAACACCAGGACTATTTGGAGTGCCAAAAGTAACAGCACCGCTCCCTGCCTGAATTAGAAAGGAATCACTATGGCCGTGATAACAACCGGCAAACTTGATAATCTTTTCTTTCCCGGTAAATCCGCGAGCAAGTCTCACTGCACTCATCGTAGCTTCGGTACCCGAATTTACCATTCTAATCTTATCGATATTAGGCACCATTTTCACCGCTAATTCTGCGATTTTAGTCTCAATTTCGGTAGGAGTTCCAAAAGAAGTTCCTTTTTTTGCAATCGCAATTACCGCATCTATTACTGGTTTGTGCGCGTGTCCTAAAATTAAGGGACCCCAGGAATTTATATAGTCTATTAATTTATTTCCGTCTTCATCATACAAATAAGGTCCCTCGGCTTTCTTAATAAAAATGGGATCTCCACCTACTGCTTTAAATGCCCTTACCGGAGAGTTCACTCCGCCGGGAATCACTTTTTGCGCCGAAGCGAACAACTCGCTACTTCTTTTATAAATCATTGTTTTTTTATTCTGGAGAGATAATTACCAACATTTGTCCAACCTTAATATTGGTATCTCTTAAATTATTAAATCGTTGTAAGTCTTCTACCGTAGTATTGTGTTTTTTGGCAATTGCATATAAGGTATCTCCCTTTTTAACCCGGTATGTAACCGATTCTGGTTCTTCGGGAGTATAGGTATAACTTGGAGATGGCCTTTTTAATACATCTGCATCAAACTTATAAAGCTTATAGCGCTCTATCAAGCTTATCAATTTATCGGGATACTTTCTATCTGTGGCATAGCCCGCTTTTCTTAAGCCTCTGGCCCAACCTTTATAATCGTCTTTATCTAAATCAAACAAGGAGGCATAACGTTTCCTTTCGGTTAGAAAAAGAGAGTGATCTCTATAAGAATACCGGGCATCTTTATATTTTCTAAAACATTCTCCCCGGGCATCATCATCGTGATATACCTGGGCTCCTTTCCAGTCGTGACATTTTATCCCAAAATGATTATTTGAACGCATGGTTAAATCTCCTTTACCACCCCCAGACTCTAATATTCCCTGCGCCAGGGTGATACTTGCCGGAATATTATAAAGTCGCATCTCTTCCATAGCAACCGCTGCAAAATCCCTAATATAATCTTCCACAGTGTATAGACGCGGGTTTACCGGAGGTAATTTGGGTGCGCCACCCAGTGGTTTTACCCCTTCAATCCTATTGTTTTCAGAAGATTCAGCAATAACCCCTTCTTTTTTAGTGGTGATTACTTTTTTCTTGCTTCCACACGAAACCGCAAATAATGCAAAGAAAAACAAAATAAAAAACCGGTTAAATCTCATCTTAGTAATTGATTAAAGGCAAATTTTTCTTTTTTAAAAAGCTGTTCATTCCCATAATTCCCTGCAAACCTCCTGTATGTATTGCCAGAATTTTACTCCCGGAAGGGAAATATCCAGTTTTTACGAGGTCAAAAATACCAAAAACTAACTTTCCTGTATATACCGGATCTAACTGAATTTGATATTTTTCCCTGAATTTATTAATAAAACTGATTAATTGCGAATCTACCCTGGCATAACCACCAAAATGATAGTTTAGTATTAACTCCCAATTATCTTTAACGTCATTCTTTTTAATTTCTTCGGAAAGAAAATCACCTTTTAAAGCGGGAAAACCCAGGATTTTTTGATTTTCGGAAGATGCCCGTATCAAGCCCGAAAGTGTACCTCCAGTTCCTACTGAAGCGGCTATATAATTAAACTCTTTGTCTTTAGCACTCAAAATCTCTTCACAACCTTTTATAGCGAATGCATTGGTTCCTCCCTCGGGCACCAAATAAAAGTCCCCAAATTTTTCGCTCAAATGCTGCCGGAACTCCAAATTAGCTTTTTTTCGATAATCACCCCGGGAAACAAAGTAAAATTGCATCCCACAGGAATGGGCAAAATTTAAAGTTGCATTTTGCTTAAGTGTTTCCCCTAAATTCTCACCTAATTCCTTCCCCCTAATAACTCCTATAGTCTTTAGCCCGGCAAGTTTGCCTGCAGCGGCAGTAGCCGCAATATGATTGGAGTAAGCCCCCCCAAAAGTTAGTAAGGTATCTTTTCCCTGCTTTTCAGCTTCAAAAATGTTATATTTTAGTTTTCTAAATTTGTTCCCGGAAACTTCAGGATGCAGCAAGTCTTCTCGTTTTAGATAAAGGGAGGTTCCGTTTTTAAATTCGGTAATAAATTGATTTTCAGAAGAAATTTCAACATTAAAATTTAAAGGATTTGCCATAGCGCAAAGGTCTAAATTCTAAGACTAATCACCTATACAAATTTTAAAAATGCCCAGAATTTTCGCTCACTTAAATAGTTTTCCTTTACCTCCTGCGTGTAAGCTTCCCTCTCAAAACTAATGTTTTTATAGGCTAAAAAACGGTCTCTATATTGTAGTAATCGGAAAAGATATTCCAATAAATACCAGGCATAAAAAGGAATAATTAGTAATTCTATTTGTTGCCTAAGGTGAATTTTTTCGTGATTAATAAAAGTCTCGTCTCTTTTAAGATCGTGATTCTTCAAAATCACAAAAGGCCATAAGCTTGCACCTTTAAAAGATTTTCCCAGTAGATATTTGTTAACAATTAGAATCACGCCCGGAAGTTAAGAAATTGTACTTTTGCAATATGAGTTTTTCCAGAAAAAGAATTCCCTTAGAAGAAGGAGATTACTACACAACTCCAGAAGGTTATCGTTGTTTTACCGAGCAATATCATTTAAAACGGGGTTATTGCTGCGAGAGTGGTTGCCGGCATTGCCCTTATGGCTTCGATAAAAAAACCGGCAAACAATTATAAGTTATTTATTTTAGTAAGCCGATACTTCATTGCAGAATCCCCCATAACTTTGGTTCCATCCTCAAAAAGCTGTAACAGGTAATTTTCACCTACCTGAAAGTAAAACTTTTGGTGCTTTCCCAAACTAATGGTATTCCCTTGTTTATCCCATTTAAACTCCCCGGTTTCGTTGATACTTACATGCGTTTCTGATCTTCCAATATAATTTTGTGAAAGTTCATAGCCTAAATCCTGTTGTAAGAGAATTCTGGTTTCAATTCCCTCGCAATCTTCACAAGACAAAGTCCCTTTATATTCCCCGGCCCAATCCAACGAATTTTGCGAATTATGTGCATTATCAGGCTTAAAACCCACATCCTCTATGGTATGCTCCTCAACATTAGTTTCAGGTTCCTTTTCCTGATTTTTACAGGAAATAAAACAAAATAGACAGAGAATAATTGTAACATATTTCATAATATATTTCTTTAAAAGAGTGCTAAGTTTATAGAAAACGAAATTTAAAACTTATAAACTTAACATTTCTTATTAATATTGAATTTTATTGTAAATTATAATTTAATGGACTTTAAAGCTGAAATATTACAGGGAATCCCGGCTAAACTCCCTCCAAAAAAAGAATACAAAACCTTAGCCAATCACGCTCCAAAGCGCAAAGATATTCTAAATGCTGAGGAAAATAAACTTGCGCTTCAAAATGCATTGCGTTATTTTAAACCAGAGCATCACCAGGAATTATTACCGGAATTTAAAGATGAACTGGAACAATATGGCCGAATTTACATGTATAGGCTAAAGCCAGACTATCCCATGTATGCCCGTAGTATTGAGGAATATCCAGGAAAAAGTACCCAGGCAAAAGGAATTATGCTCATGATTCAAAACAATCTTGACCCCGAAGTTGCGCAACACACCGAAGAATTGATTACTTACGGTGGTAATGGGGCGGTTTTCCAAAATTGGGCGCAATACCGGCTCACTATGCAGTATTTAGCCCAAATGGAAGACGATCAAACCCTGGTTATGTATTCGGGCCATCCCATGGGCTTATTCCCTTCTCACCAGAATGCTCCCAGAGTGGTAGTTACCAACGGAATGATGATCCCAAATTATTCAAAACCCGATGATTGGGAAAAATTTAATGCACTTGGCGTAACACAATACGGACAAATGACGGCCGGAAGTTATATGTACATTGGTCCACAAGGTATTGTACACGGCACCACTATTACGGTCTTAAATGCCGGAAGAAAAATATCAAAATCGGGAGAAGGCCTGGAAGGAAAATTATTTGTCACCTCTGGCCTTGGCGGCATGAGCGGTGCCCAGCCAAAAGCAGGAAATATTGCCGGCTGTATTACCGTATGCGCCGAAATTAACCCAAAAGCAATACAAACCCGCCATAGCCAGGGTTGGGTAGATGAGGTAATCTCTGATGTAGCCTTACTTGCAAAACGGGTAAAACAGGCCAAAGAAAACAAAGAAGTTGTTTCTATAGCTTTCGAGGGAAACATTGTAGAAGTTTGGGAATATTTTGAAAAAGAAAATATTTATATCGATTTAGGTAGCGATCAGACTTCATTGCATAATCCATGGGCTGGTGGTTATTATCCGGCAGATTTGAGTTTAAACGAAGCCAATACCATGATGGCCGAAGCGCCCGCAAAATTTAAAGAGAAAGTACAGGAAAGTTTAAGAAGACAAACCGCGGCAATTAATAAACATACCGCTAAAGGCACTTATTTCTTCGATTACGGAAATGCCTTCTTACTGGAAGCTTCAAGGGCGGGAGCCGATATTCTTGCCGAAAATGGAAAAGATTTTAAATACCCCAGTTATGTACAGGATATTATGGGCCCCATGTGTTTTGATTACGGTTTTGGCCCCTTTAGATGGGTTTGTGCTTCAGGAAAAGAAGAAGATCTTGACAAAACCGATAAAATTGCTACTGAAGTTTTAGAAGAGCTGAAAAGAAATTCACCGGAAGAAATTCAGCAGCAAATGGCCGATAATATAAAATGGATAAAAGGGGCAAGAGAAAACAAACTGGTAGTGGGATCTAAAGCCAGGATTCTTTATGCAGATGCTGAAGGCCGAATGAAAATTGCCAAAGCTTTTAATGATGCTATTGGCAAGGGGGAAATTGCCCCCGTTATCTTAGGTCGTGATCATCATGATGTTTCGGGAACAGATTCCCCCTACCGGGAAACCTCTAATATATATGATGGCTCGCAGTTTACAGCCGATATGGCCATACAAAATGTAATTGGTGATAGTTTTAGAGGTGCCACCTGGGTTAGTATTCACAACGGCGGTGGTGTTGGCTGGGGCGAAGTGATTAATGGTGGCTTTGGTATGATTCTTGAAGGTAATACAGCGTCGGAAGAGCGTTTAAAATCTATGCTTTTCTGGGATGTTAACAATGGAATTGCACGCCGAAGTTGGGCCCGAAACAAAGAAGCAGTTTTTACTGCAAAAAGGGCTATGCAGATGGAGCCAAAACTAAAAGTAACTATCCCAAACCTGGTAGATCCGGCTCTCTTTGATATTAACACCTAAAACTATATTTTATGAAAGTCTTAAAAATTACTCCGGTTTTTTTACTGTTGGCTATCCTGCTAACCTCGTGCAGCAGCGTGCAAGTTGCCTCAGATTACGACAGGGAGGTAAACTTTAACCAATACAAGAGTTTCGCATTCTTTAAGCCCGGAATAGACAAAGCTGAAATTTCAGATTTGGATAAAAAAAGAATTCTAAGAGCTATAGAATCAGAGATGCAGCGTAAAGGTTTTACAAAATCAGAGAACCCAGACCTTTTGGTTAGTATTTTTACAAAAACCAATGAAAATATAAACATCTACCAAAACAACATGGTAGGTTGGGGATATGGCTGGGGTTGGCACCCATGGTACTGGGGCTCTGGATTTAACACGGTAAACCGTACCAGTGAAGGCACTCTTTACATAGATCTTATTGATGCTGAAGAAAAAGAATTGGTTTGGCAGGGAATGGGAACAGCCGCTTTAGCAAGTGATGTAGATAAAAAACAGGAAAGAATAAACGAAATTGTTAGGGAGATACTGGAAAAGTATCCCCCGGAAATCAACAAATAACCCAACAGATTTTTCTCAACAAAACGTCCCTTTTTTAGGGACGTTTTTATTTTTAAGCATATTTCATTGACATTTTATAATTTTCAGCTTAATTTCTTATCTTTATATTGAATTTTAGTTAATGATAATTATGCTCGATAACGTTGAATCTAATGCGATTTTAGACCGCTTGCCGGCCCATCTTCAACAATATATAAAACCACAAAATTACGATGATTATTCTCCTATAAATCATGCGGTTTGGCGTTATGTAATGCGCAAAAATGTTGATTATCTAAGTAAAGTGGCTCACGAATCTTATTTAGAGGGCCTAAAACAAACGGGGATTTCTATAGATCATATTCCAAATATGTATGGAATGAACCGGATATTAAAGGAAATTGGCTGGGCAGCTGTAGCGGTAGATGGGTTTATTCCGCCCGCCGCTTTTATGGAATTTCAAGCATTTAATGTTTTGGTGATTGCCAGCGATATACGGCAGCTGGAACATATTGAATATACCCCGGCACCCGATATTATTCATGAAGGTGCAGGGCACGCGCCTATTATTGCCAATCCCGAATACGCCGAATACCTTAGGCGTTTTGGCGAAATTGGTTGCAAGGCCATTTCCAGCGCCAGGGATTATGAAATCTATGAAGCTATAAGACATCTCTCCATCATAAAAGAAGCCGAAGACACACCACAGGAAGAAATTGAAGCAGCCGAAAAAAAAGTAGATAAGCTTCAAAATGAAACTGCCGAACTTAGTGAAATGGCCCAAATAAGAAATCTGCATTGGTGGACGGTAGAGTACGGGTTAATTGGCAGCATTGAGAATCCTAAAATTTATGGCGCCGGCCTTTTATCCTCTATTGGAGAAAGCGCCTGGTGTATGACAGATAAAGTAAAGAAAATACCTTATTCTATAGAAGCCTGCAAACAGGAATTCGATATCACCAAACCTCAACCTCAACTATATATAACACCAGACTTTGCCCATTTAAGTTTGGTTTTGGAAGAGTTTGCCAATAAAATGGCGCTAAGAAGAGGTGGACTTGAAGGTATAAAAAAGCTGATTAATTCTAAAAATTTGGGTTCTATAGAATTAAGCACCGGTTTGCAAATTTCGGGAGATTTCTCGAAAGTTATTGAACATGAAGGCAAGCCAATTTATATCCAAACCTCGGGAAAAACCGCCCTTTCTCACCGCGAGAAAGAATTGGTTGGCCACGGCGTAAAGAACCATCCAAACGGATTCGGATCTCCTATTGGCACTTTAAAAGGTATCAATTTAGCCATAGAAGATATGAGCCCCAGAGATCTTAGTGCTTATGGAATCTATGAAGGAAAAAAAATAGAACTGGAATTTGAAGGAGGTATAAACGTAGCCGGAGAAATTATTACCGGTACCCGAAACCTCCAGGGAAAAATAATTCTAATAAGTCTTAAAAATTGTAAGGTCACTTACAACCAGGAGATTCTTTTTAAACCCGAATGGGGCAACTACGATATGGCTATTGGTAAAGAAGTCATTTCGGCATTTGCCGGCCCGGCAGATAATCTTTCCTTCGATTTAATTACACATAAAACGTCGAGTACAACCATTAAAAGCAAGAGTACCCCAGAACGCGAGGAACTTGCTTCACTTTATGCTTCGGTTAGAAATATTAGGGAAGGAAAAAATGCAAAATTCTCGCTGGATGCTGCATTAGAGCTTCTACAAAAAGAGCATCCAAAAGACTGGCTACTCTCGGTTGAAATTTACGAACTGGCAGTAGGTAAACACGAAAAACTCGCTAAAGAGGCTTTACAAAACTTAGAACTCGTAAAATCCCGAAGACCCGATATTGCGCACTTAATTGATGGAGGCGTCAACCTTATAAATAGCCAATTGGTCAAAAATTAATTTTGAATTTATTTAAACACGGTTTACAAGTTTTAAACCTCGGTTATTCAGTAGCATAATTTACAGTTTAATTTGTTCCAGCTCTTCTGAATTACTAAAATTTTTCTCGTTGTATTGTAGGGTCCATCCCATAGAATTAGTTAAGATATATATTTTTTGTAACTCGCTAATTAGCCTATTTTGGGCATTAGACCTTAAAGAAGACGCTTCTACTTTTTCTCGAATAGAGGTATCTATGCGGTTTCGGATTTTATTATGATCTGCCGCATCAAATTGGTTTAAATAATCCTGGGTCACATCATAGTATTTAATCTCGGGATTTATACTAATTTCTTCCTTCGGAATCTCAGTAATACGCACAATCTTATTCTCTTCATCAATCTCTGTTTTTAATTTACTAAGATCGTATGCAACTGTTACCGATGCATTCACAATAATTAGAGCTTTTTTTCGAGCTGAAAATATATCGAGATAAAACTTTTTAGAATTTTTATAAGAATACACCTGGGAGAAAGTACCCTCGGTAACAACCAGCTTACCAACATTTTTTATTTGTTGCTGCAACAAGGCCGTACTTTCTTCTAATTCATCTCTTTCCTGATTTTTATTTTCGCAATAACGAACCCCAAAAACAACCAGTAATACCAGGAAAGCACCAAAAAGAAAATTTTTCATGTATCAATTTTTTCTAAAGGTACAAAGATTGTGAATTTTGAGATTTTGGAAGAATACTTTAGCCCTATAAAATACTTATGGACGGCCCCACCCGTCCATAAGTTTTAAAAATTTCTAAAATCTACCCCAACAAATTCTAGAAAAGAATCAAGATGCCGATTAAAAAAAATGAACTTTTCAGCTCCTAATTTCCAATACTTTACACCTCAAATCTTAATTAAAAATACAAAATATTTCTATATAAAGTCAAAAAAGAAAAATTATTAAATATTATTTTTAATAGATTTTAATTAAAAATCCAAATGCGAATAGCGCTGTTTAAGCTTATAAATTTGTGCTTGTAATTTCTCCAGAAAACGGGAATGTGCTTTAGAATTAGGATTAAAGGGCCGATGCGCCAGACCATTCTGAACATTTTTCACCTCTTTTAAAACAGGCAAAGAAGTTTCTGAAAACCAGGCAATAATAAATTGCTCCCAAATATAATCTATAGCTACTCGTGAAGGGTGCAGCATATCTTCGGCATAAAACCTATAGTCCCTAAGCTCATCCATCATAAGCTCATACGAAGGGAAATAAGAATTTCCAACCTCAAATTCTTTACTCTCTATGATGCTATGAACGGCAGTAATTAAGTGTGCTTTGCTACGTTGATTTTCAACAAACCCATCCTTACTATGCCGCACTGGAGAAACCGTGAAAATTACTGCAACCTCAGGATTAATTTCTTTTAAAATCATAAGGGTACTACGCAATGATGCTTCAATTTCGCCAACTGATTGCAATTCTTTTCTGAATTCTTTTTGTGGGATTTTATGACAATTCGCTACCCTTTGCTTGCTTTCTAAATGATAATAACTCCACGCCGTCCCCAATGTAATTATCACATGAGAACTTTGTTGAAGGAAATCACGGGCATTTCCTAATGCTGAATTTAGGTTTTCTAATAACACATCGGCATCAGGATGGCTTAAAGACGAATGCGCATCAAAACAATGCCAACGTTCCTGATATTCAAAAATATCGCTCTTAGTATATGCTTCAGCTCTGTGAAGTTTTTGAAAAAAATTTGCAATAGCTATAGGGTGAAACAGAATACCCATCGGGTTCTGTAAATTCTGAAGCTTATAAAAATCCAGCTTTTTACCGATATTTTCCACAAAACAGGAGCCCACAAGAAAAACCTTAGACTTATAGTCTATTTTAGGTTCTGCCCTTGCTATAGGTATTTTAGTCCTGAATTCCATAGAATTATATAGAAGCTGTCTGAAAAGACTTTAAATCTATTATCCTAAACCTACTCGCTCTATCAGGTAGTTTTTTAAACACCTAACCTACCAAACATATTAAAGGTTGGAACAGATTAAGATTGGCGAAAATAGACTTTTCAGACAGTCACATATTTTATTTTAAATAGGCTTGCGCTTCTTGCAACGCCTCTTTTATCCCCTCGGGCTTCTTACCGCCGGCAGTTGCAAAAAACGGCTGGCCACCGCCACCCCCCTGAATATATTTCCCAAGGGCTTTTACAATTTTCCCGGCATGTAGATCTTTTTCTTTCACCAAATCTTTAGAGATATAGCAACTTAAAAGCGCTTTCCCCTGTTGCTCGGTCCCGAATAAAAGAAATAGGTTTTCAAATTCGTTGCCAAGCTGGAAAGCCAGGTCTTTAATGCCCCCGGCATCTAAATCTACTTGTTTAGCAAGAAAATTCACCCCATTAATTTCTGAGATTTCAGATTTTAATTCGGTTTTTAGGTTTTTGGCTTTATCTTTTAACAAAGACTCTATCTGCTTTTTTAGAGCCACATTTTCGTGCTGTAAAGTACTTACCGCTTTAACCGGATCTTTAGCGTTTTTCAATTCGGCCTTTATTTGTTCCAAAACCTCATCCTGGTTAGCAAAATAATCTTTTACAGCTTCCCCGGTAATAGCTTCAATTCTACGTATACCGGAAGCCACAGCACCTTCAGCAGTAATTTTAAAATACCATATTTCTGAAGTGTTTTTTACATGGGTACCTCCGCAAAGCTCCATAGACTCGCCAAAACGAATAGCTCTAACCGCATCCCCATATTTTTCACCAAAAAGCGCCAAAGCCCCCTTTTCTACTGCTTCTTTAAATGGGATATTCCTATGTTCTTCTAATGGCAATTGCTCGCTAATACGATTATTCACCAGTTTCTCTACCTGTTCAAGCTCCTCCTTATTTACCTTGCTGAAATGAGAAAAATCAAAACGCAAATAATCTCCTTTAACCAAAGAACCTTTTTGTTCTACGTGGGTTCCCAAAACTTCCCGAAGAGCCTGATGTAATAAGTGTGTAGCAGTATGGTTGGCAGCAGTGGCTTCCCTGTTTTTTGCGTTTACAACTGCTTTAAGTTTAACATTAGGGTTTTTAGGAAGAGATTTAGCAAAATGCACAATTAAATTGTTCTCTTTTTTAGTATCGGTAATGTTGATCTTGTTGTTTTTATCATCTACCAGGAAACCTTTATCTCCAACCTGGCCACCGCCTTCAGGGTAAAAAGGAGTTTGTGTAAGTACAATTTGAAACAATGTACCTTTTTTGCTTTCCACTTTTCGGTAGCGGGCAATTTGAGTTTCTGTTTCCAGATGGTCATAGCCCACAAATGCTTCGGCATTTACCGGGTTTAATTCCTCCCAATCTCCGGCTGTAACCTGGGTTGCCGCACGAGATCTATCTTTTTGTTTTTTAAGCTGAATTTCAAATTCTTTTTGATCAAGATCAAATCCGCGTTCTCGTAAAATAAGAGCGGTTAAATCTATAGGAAAGCCAAAAGTATCGTAAAGCTCAAATGCTTTTTCACCTGAAACAGTTTTTCCTTTTGTTTCTGAAATTATATGCTCCAGTAAAACCAAGCCCTGATCCAATGTTCTTAAAAAAGACTGTTCTTCTTCCCTAATAACATTTTCACATAAAGTTTTTTGAGATTTAAGTTCGGGGAAAGCCTCACCCATTTGCTTGCTTAAAACATCTACCAATTTATAAATAAATGGCTCTTTAGTGTCTAAAAACGTAAAACCATAACGAATAGCACGTCTTAGAATTCTTCTAATCACATAACCTGCACCTGTGTTTGAAGGTAGCTGCCCATCGGCAATAGAAAAAGCTACAGCTCTTACATGATCTGCAATTACCCTAATAGCGATATCTATTTTTTCAGATTTCCCATAGGCGGCTTTAGTAATTTTTTCGATTTCAGCAATTAGGGGGGTAAAAACATCGGTATCGTAATTAGATTGTTTTCCCTGCAATACCATGCACAGCCTTTCAAAGCCCATTCCGGTATCAATATGCTTTGCAGGCAATTCTACCAGGGAACCATCGGCTTTTCTATTGTACTGCATAAAAACCAGGTTCCAAATCTCTACTACCTGCGGATGATCTTCGTTTACCAGCTCTTTTCCCGGTTTTTTAGCTTTTTCAGCTTCAGAACGAATATCTATATGAATTTCGGAACAAGGTCCGCAAGGCCCCTGCTCTCCCATTTCCCAGAAATTATCTTTTTTATCGCCATAGACAATTCGGTCTTCAGGAACAATTTCTTTCCAAAGATCAAGAGCCTCGGTATCCAGGCCTAATTTATCTTCTTTGCTTCCTTCAAAAACAGACACATAGAGATTTTCGGGAGCAATTTTAAAAACTTCGGTCAATAACTCCCAGGACCAATGTATAGCTTCTTTCTTAAAATAATCGCCAAAGCTCCAATTACCAAGCATTTCGAACATGGTATGGTGGTAGGTATCCATGCCCACTTCCTCCAAATCGTTATGTTTACCACTTACCCGTAAACATTTTTGGCTATCGGTAATACGAGGACTGGCAGGCTCGCTATTTCCTAAAAAATATTCCTTAAACTGCACCATCCCTGCATTGGTAAACATAAGGGTAGGGTCGTCCTTTAACACCATGGGTGCCGAAGGTACTATTTTGTGGGATTTGGACTTAAAAAATTGTAAAAACTGACTTCTTATTTCCTGAGATTTCATCTACTTAATCGAATCTAAAATTATTAATTGTGTTGGTGCTGCAACAATTTCTTATATTTGTTCGTTTACCAAACTTAACTTAGCATGGTAATTGCTTAGTATTGTTGGCAAAAATAGCATAAATTTGACTCATGTCGAAGGTTAAATATTATTACGATAGTGAGACGCAATCCTATAAAAAAATCGAGCGCCGAAAAGGCCGCCGCACAGGGATTGTATTGCTTAGTATTCTAGGGTCTTTCCTGGCCGGTTTTCTTTTACTGGTTATTTATTTAAACATTCCGCAAATTGAAACTCCAAAAGAAAAAGCTTTAAAACGCGAACTTCAAAACATGGAGCTTCAATATGGTTTGCTCAATAAAAAAATGACGCAAATCCAGAATGTACTCGCCAATATTGAGGATAGGGACAATAATATTTACCGGGTTTATTTTGAAGTCAACCCAATTCCCGAAGAGCAAAGACTTGCCGGTTTTGGTGGTATAAACCGCTATAAAGATCTGGAAGGTTTTGATAATTCTAAATTGATTATTGAAACCACAAAACGAATGGACATTCTAAGCAAGCAATTGGTGGTGCAATCTAAATCTTTAGATGAAATCGCCGAATTGGCAAAAGAAAAAGAGAGTTTATTATCTTCTATTCCTGCCATACAGCCTGTAAAGAATGAAGACCTGAGCAGAATTGCCTCCGGATACGGCTGGAGAACCGACCCCTTTACCAAAGTAAGAAAATTTCATCATGGGATGGATTTTACCGCTCCTCGTGGCACTCCTATTTATGCTACCGGGAATGGCCGTATAACCAGGGCCGACAACAGGTCTACCGGGTATGGAAACCATATAAGAATAGATCATGGCTATGGCTACACAAGCCTTTATGCCCATTTATACAAATATAATGTAAGGGTTGGCCAGCGTGTAAAGCGGGGTGACATTATTGGTTATATAGGAAGTACCGGCAGGTCTCAGGCGCCACACTTACACTATGAAATCTTTAAGGATGATAGGCGCATTAATCCTATTAACTTTTATTACGGCCATCTATCGCCCGAAGAATTTGACAAAGTTCTGGAAAAAGCACAACAAGAAAACCAATCGCTAGATTAATGCACCTTAACTTACCCGATAAAAGATATTATGGCATTGGCGAAGTTGCTGAAGCCTTTAAGGTAAACACCTCCTTAATTCGCTTTTGGGAAAAGGAATTTGATGTAATTAAACCCAAAAAAAACGCCAAGGGCAATCGTAAGTTCACTCCCGAAGATATTAAGAATTTAGAACTTATATATCACCTGGTTAAAGAACGCGGATTTACGCTAGAAGGTGCAAAAACACATTTAAAAGAAGAAAAACAAAAAACCCTTAGTAACTTCGAGATAATTCGGAAACTGGAAGGGGTAAAAGCTAAACTAATCAATCTTAAAAATCAGTTATAAAATGAAAAAATGGTTAATTCCTGTAATAGTTATTGTAGTTCTGGGTATTATAGTTTATAGCCTTACGGCTGGCGTGAATAACACCGCGGTAGAATACGAAGAAAGCGTTTTAAAGAATTGGGCCGATGTAGAAAATGCCTATCAGCGTAGAAGTGATCTTATCCCAAATTTGGTGAGTACCGTAGAAGGTTCAGCCGATTTTGAACGAGGAACACTTACCGACGTTATTGAAGCCCGTGCCAAAGCCACTTCGGTAAATGTAGATGCGGGGAATTTAGATGCGCAGCAAATTCAGCAATTCCAGCAGGCACAAGGCGGATTATCTTCAGCATTATCAAGGCTTTTAGTCTCGGTTGAAAGATATCCCGATATTAAATCGAATCAAAACTTTCTTCAATTACAATCGCAATTAGAAGGAACCGAAAACCGAATTAGCGTAGCCAGAAACCGGTACAACGAAGCGGTAAGACAATACAATACCTATATTAGAAAGTTCCCGAATAATATTTTTGCCGGAATGTTCGGATTTGAAAGAAAAGCGACTTTTGAAGCTGAAGAAGGTGCAGAAAACGCACCCGATGTTGAATTTGATTTTTAAAAACAATGAGTAAAGTTGAAGATTTTTTAAGCAAAGAAGACGAAGAGGAGATCATTGAAGCCATTAGAAAAGCAGAGAGCCATACCTCTGGCGAGGTAAGGGTTCACCTGGAAAAAACTACCGGCGAAAAAGATATTTTTGAGCGCGCTATGGAGGTTTTTCACCTTCTAAAGATGGATAATACCAAACATGATAATGGCGTGCTTATTTACGTTGCCGTAGAAGATCATAACTTTGTGATCTATGGCGACAAAGGCATTAACGACGTAGTTCCCGATAATTTTTGGGAAAGCACTAAAGATGCCATTGTAGATAAATTTAAAAAAGGAGAGTTTAAGCAAGGCCTGGTAAACGGAATTCTAACCGCAGGCCAGCAACTTAAAAAACACTTCCCGTGGAGTGAAGACACACGAGACGAACTCTCCAACGAAATTTCAAAAGGATAAATGCCACAATTCACCAAAAAATTCAAATTACTATTTCTGTTTTTCCTCGTTTTTTCGGGGTTCATCTATGCACAACGGGACATTCCGCCTAAACCGGCAGAAGAAACCAGTGTTTATGATGGAGCTGATATTTTATCTGTCTCAGAAGAAAATCAGTTAGAGCAGAAGTTAATTAACTATGCTGATACTACCTCTACCCAAATTGTAATTGCCACAATAAAATCTTTACAAGGTGAGTATGAAGGCGTATACGCTGCAGAATGGGCTCAGGAATGGGGTATAGGACAAAGTGAAAAGGATAATGGCCTATTGATACTGGTTGCCGAAAACGATCGTAAAATTTGGATCACAACCGGTTACGGGCTTGAAGAGTATATGACCGATGCCCGTAGTAAACAAATAATTGAACAGGTAATTCTCCCTCAATTTAGAAACGGGAGCTATTACAATGGTCTTGATGCCGGAACTACCGCAATTTTCCAGGTATTATCGGGCACTTTTAAAGGCACACCGCAATCCCGAAATTCAGAAAGAGGCTTTCCGCTTCAGGGAATTGTTATGCTAATCATTTTTGTGATCATTATTATTTCGTTTTTTAAACGACGTGGCGGTGGCGGTAGAAATGGTGGCCGTAGAAGCGCAGGAGATACTTTTCTAGACGCTATTATCTTAAGCTCTCTTGGGCGTGGCACTTTTGGCGGAGGCAGCTCCGGTGGAGGTTTTGGCGGCGGAGGCGGCTTTGGTGGCGGTTTCGGCGGCGGAGGCTTCGGCGGCGGCGGTGCCGGTGGAAGCTGGTAATTTCCAGTTTGCAGTAATTAAGTAAGCAGTTAGCAGTAAAACGGTGTCAGTTTTCGATTTCCAGTTTAAATGATTTTTTGATCTAACCGAGTTTATTTTAAAAAGCATACGGGTCCTCCCCTTATTTTCAAGGGGAGGTGGCCACAGGCCGGAGGGGTTATTTTCCCAAAAAATCAATTAGAATGTGAAACCTCCCCTTTCTTCAGCTCTGCTGAATTCATCCCCTTCTTGCAAGGAGGGGAGCAAATATCAAGGTAAATTAATGCTACCTTCTTCCTCTCTTATTATTTGGATCTTTTCCGCCAAACTTGCTGATTTTATACGTAAAGCTAAGCATAAAGTATTGTTCCAAAACAAGCTGCTGGGTATCCTGAATAAAGTCGTCTCCAGTAAATCTACGTGTGGCTATATTTTGATCCAGCAAGTCAAAAACCTTTACTTTTAGTACACCGTCTTCCCCAAAAATCTCATAGCCTAAACTGGCATTCCACAGGTAAAAAGAATTCTGAAATCCCGGCGAGGCATTACCAATAGTTTGGTAGGAGATATCGCTACCTATCACAAATTTTTCAGGCCAAAAGGAAGTCAGCGCCAGGGAAATATTTTGATTCTTATAATTCTCTTCCCTATTATTAAAACTGTATTCAGCATCTACAAACTCGATACTGTAAAAAGGTTCTATAGTCACCAAATCCCTAAAGTTATACTCCAGGTTTAAACTTGGCGTAAAGCGTAAGCTCTTGGAAGAATAACGCTGTTCGTTTGTAAAGCCTATATTTTTATCGAAATTACCGTAAAGTCCGGTTTTGACTTTTATAGAACTTTCTTTCTGCAACTCAAATGTCTTGTCCAGGGTACCTCCTCCATAATAATTATAAGCACCATCTACATTTGTATAGGTAGTGGTTCTCACTAAATCCTGATCTATAGAGCTTCTACTAACCACTTTATTATTAATAAAATTCGCTCCCAAATAAACATAAAAGCCAGAGCGTGTTTTAAAATCGAAATTATTAAAATTAAGGTGTAACCTATTTCTTAAAGCGGGGCGTAGGTTTGGGTTACCGGTAATAATATTTAGAGGGTTTATGGTATTGGTTACAGGCTGCAATTGTGAAAGTGACGGAGTTTCCCAGGAGTTCCGGTAATTAAAATAAATAGATTTACCCTGTGATAAATTAAATCTAAAATAAGCATTAGCAAACAGATTTTCGTAGGTATTATCTATGCTTGTTTCGGTAAAAAGGTCTTTATTTTTTAATCGAATACTTTGAAAACCACTCGAAACATGTGCCCTTAACTTATCGCTATTATAGGCAAGTCCCAAACTGGGACGATGCTCAAAAGATTCTGAAACAAAATCGTTACTCAATTCATCATCTAACAAGGTGTAACTTCCTTCATCATCCCCATCATAAACCAGGCGCTCATTACGACCATTTCTTTTATCGAAATTATAGCTTACATCCAATTTTAAGCCCCCGGTAATTGGTATACGGGTATTAACATTTATTCCATAATTATTATCGGTATTTTCTTCAGAAATTAATTGATCCTGCACATCGGTTCTTTCTAATTCTCCTTGCTGATTATAAATCTCTCTTTCCGAGAAGAAATTATTATCCTGAGACCTGTTATTATTCTGATTATTAAAACCTAAACTGTAGTAACCTCCATTTTCACCGAATTTACGGGTAAAGTATAATCGATTAGAAAAATTCACACTATGCACTTCAGAATAATTATCGGTTAAAGCAGTGTTTATAGGCGTACCGTTTTCCTCTATCGATTCTGTAAAGGATTGATTGGAAGAGCGACCGTTATTAGTATTAATATTTGGTCTCACCGAAATCCTGGTAAGCGTGTCTGGTTGAATTTCAAACCCTAAACTAAACCTATGATTGTTATTAAGACGCTGCCCACTAGATTCTGAATTGTTAAAGAACCTTCTATCAGGTAAAATATTTTCTCTTTGAGTCTTACTTTCAGTAATATTATCGGCACGGCTATAAAAATAATTCGAGGAAAGCTCGGTTTCTTGTGGCCACTCATTTACGAAGTTAAAGCCGGCATTATCAGACCTGGTAATGCCACTTCCGCTACCAAAATTATTTCCGTTTACACTAAAACTACCCCCACGACTTCTGGAAATAGAATAAGCATTTCGCCCCATGGAGTCATAAATCTCATCAAAAGAAAAACCCGAAGAATTTATATTGTTGGAACTCGCTAAGAGACTTACCCGTAAATCATCTTTAAAATAATTACCTATTCCGCTTAATTCATAGCGCTCGTTGGTTCCGCCACCGGCGGTAAGTCTGGAGAAAAATCCACGATTTTTATCTTCATCTATGGTTATATTGATAGTTTTATTTTCGGCATCCCCTTCTTTTCCTGTAAATTCCTCAGATTTGGTTTTACTATCTACCACCTGTAATTTATTAATCAATTCTTTCGGAAGGTTTTTAGTAGCAATTTTAGGGTCGTCCCCAAAAAACTCTTTTCCATTTACCTTAATTTGTGAAACCGGGGTTCCATTAACCGTGATACTACCATCGGTAGCTACTTCCACACCCGGAAGTTCTTTCAACAATTCTTCAAGATTTGCATCTTTACGAGTTTTAAAAGAGGCGGCGTTAAATTCAAGGGTATCTTTTTTAATCGTTACCGGAGCGCGAGAGGAAGTGATTGTTATTTCATCTAATGCATTATCGGCTATTTGCATCTTTATAGTACCCAAATTGAGTTTTTCACCAATTTCTACTGTTTGGCTATAAGTTTTAAAACCCGCATAAGAAACAAGTAGCTTGGCGATTTCAAGCTTCTCATTACCGGCAAGTTGAAAAGTCCCCGAATTATCTGAAATTGTATAAGTAACCAAACTACTATCTACAGGTTTTTCCAGGTATACCGTTGCAGATTCTAACGGTTCCCCCTGCGGTCCTGTTACTTTACCATTAATTTCGAAATTTTGGGCCGTTAAGTTCCCTGCCAGAATAAGCAAGGCAAAAGAAAAGAAAAATCTCATGTAGAATTTGGGTGTTAAACTATGAATAAATTGAGGAAATAAATATCACCTCACTAACTATATTGATAGTTAGACTCCTAATTTATCACATAGTTTAACGGAAAACTTATTTTTTCCTAAAATACACCGAAATTGGCACTCCTGTTAGGTCAAACTCATTCCTTAACTTATTCTCTATAAATCGTTTATAAGGATCTCGAACATATTGAGGAAGATTACAGAAAAAAGCAAATTGTGGTTGTGGAGTAGGCAATTGCGTACAAAACTTAATTTTCACGTATTTACCTTTATAAGCCGGCGGCGGGTTTTGCTCAATTATTGGCAGCATCACATCGTTAAGCTCACGGGTTTTAATTTTTTTACTGCGATTCTCAAAAACTTTTACTGCAGTCTCTATGGCTTTAAAAATACGTTGTTTGGTGAGAACAGACATAAAGATTACAGGAACATCGGTAAAAGGTTCTATTTCACGCTTAATCATGGCTTCAAATTCTTTCATGGTATTGGTCTTTTTATCTTCAACCAAATCCCATTTATTAACCAAAATCACGATTCCTTTTCGGTTTCTTTGCGCCAGCCAGAAAATATTCTGAACCTGCCCATCAAAACCCCTTGTGGCATCTAAGATTAACAAACATACATCTGAATTTTCTATAGCCCTAACCGATCGCATTACCGAGTAAAACTCAAGGTCCTCTTTCACCTTTGACTTTCTTCTAATCCCGGCGGTATCTACCAGGTTAAACTCAAATCCAAACCTGTTATACCGTGTATCCATAGCATCTCGGGTAGTTCCCGCAATGTCTGTTACAATATAACGTTCTTCCCCAATTAATGCATTTATAAAAGACGATTTCCCTGCGTTGGGACGGCCCACCACGGCAAACCTTGGCAATTCTGTTTCTTCTTCGGCTTCGTTTACCGGTAAGGCTGCAATTAATGCATCCAATAAATCTCCTGTACCACTACCATTTGTACTGGCAATAGGAAAATACTCTCCCAAGCCTAAGGAATAAAATTCTACAGCATTTTCAAGCCTTTTGTTATTGTCTACCTTGTTAACAGCCAAAAGAACCGGCTTATCTACTTTTCTAAGTAATTGCGCCACATCTTCATCCATAGGAGTTACACCACTTTCTACATCTACCATAAAAATAATAGCATCAGCTTCTTCTATAGCTAGCTCAACCTGTCTGTCTATTTCGGCTTCAAAAATATCATCGCTTCCCACCACATAACCTCCGGTATCTATAAGGGAAAAATTTCGACCATTCCAATCTGATTTTCCATAATGGCGATCGCGAGTTACCCCACTAACCGAATCTACAATCGCCTCACGGCGTTGAATTAACCTATTGAAAAAGGTAGATTTCCCAACATTTGGTCTTCCTACAATGGCTACGATATTGCCCATAATATTTATCTTTAATACCTCCTTGAGGTTTTATTTCCTGAATATATTCAGAAAACAAATGATTCTAAAACTATAAGACTCATTCTACCAAGTACGCTATACATCGTCTTTAATTTATTTCAGAGTCTACCCCTATTTTTCATCGGGAATCTAATTTCTTAAAAATCAAAAAGATAATAGAATCTGAAACAAGTTTGGCTTGACGAAAACATGACTTTTCTGAAGGCCTTTTTTATTTGTTTGCAAAATTAGTGTAAAAATTCCGGTTTACCCGAAACTTAGAAAGCGGAAGTTATTTGAACTATTAAATTGAAGCTCTTAATCATTATACCCAAAGCGCTTTAACTGGCGCTGGTCGCTTCTCCAATTTTTATTTACTTTCACATAAAGCTCTAAATGCACCTGTTTTCCAAAAAATTTCTCAAGGTCTTTTCTGGCTTCTACTCCCACTCTTTTTAAAGCAGCACCTTTATGGCCTATAATGATTCCTTTTTGCGTATCGCGTTCTACCATAATTACGCTTCGCATTCTAATAATTTCATCTTCTTCAAAAAATTCCTGGGTATCAATTTCTACTGCATACGGAATTTCTTTTTTGTAGTGCATTAAAATCTTTTCTCTAATTATTTCATTTACAAAAAAACGTTCGGGTTTATCGGTAAGCGTATCTTTTGGATAAAAGGCAGGAGATTCAGGCAACAATTCAATAATTCTAGTAAAAACCTCCTTTACATTAAATCCCTCTAATGCAGAAACCGGGAAGATCTCGGCATTGGGCACTTTTTCTCTCCATAATTGCACCTGGCTCTCTAATTCTTCCTGGTTAGATTTATCAATTTTATTCAGCAACAAAAGAATAGGAATATCGGCAGAAACAATTTTATTAAAGAAAGCTTCATCTTTTAATTCCTTTTCGCCAATTTCAACCATATAGATCAAAACATCGGCATCCTCAAAAGCCGATTTCACAAAATCCATCATAGATTCCTGTAATTGATAGGCCGGTTTAATAATTCCCGGAGTATCACTTAGAATCACTTGAAAATCTTCGCCATTTACAATTCCCAAGATACGGTGGCGCGTGGTTTGAGCTTTAGAAGTTATAATAGATAGCTTTTCACCTACAAAAGCATTCATAAGGGTAGATTTGCCCACATTTGGGTTCCCTATAATATTTACAAATCCTGCTTTATGTGCCATTTTAATAATTTTTATGATGCAAAGGTAAGATGATTAGATAATAGTTATCTTCTTTGTTTCAAATTATTTCCAAAAAAGTAATTCTCGCCGGCTGCAATAAAAATTAATTATCAATTTGATAATCAAGTTAATTCTTATTTATAAAGCGCTAAAAATTACCACTTAAGTGGCACGAAGCTTTTGTATTCAAAATAATTGGCTAATTTTGACGCCTCTTATGAAACAAGGAATTAGCAAATATTCGTCTCCACTTACTCCGCCCTAGGCAATTAAGGTTTTACTTTTATTATATTCCAACATTATTTTCTGCGGAAAATATTCCGCTCCCAATACTTATTAAAATTAAATTCTGATGCAAAAAATCTTCAACCTGTTTGATTTTTCACAAAAAGTTGATTATAAAAATGAAGTCCTTGCAGGACTTACCGTAGCGATGACTATGATTCCAGAATCCTTATCTTTTGCTATTCTTGCAGATTTCCCCCCACTGGTAGGTTTGTATGCAGCTTTTATTATGGGGATTATTACGGCTGTACTTGGAGGGCGCCCGGGCATGGTTTCTGGTGGTGCCGGCGCTACCGTGGTAGTTTTAATCGCTTTAATGAATTCTCACGGATTAGAATATGTATTCGCGGCAGTGGCCATGGCTGGAATTATTCAAATTGCAGTCGGGATCTTTAAGCTGGGTAAATTTATTCGGCTAGTACCGCAACCTGTAATGTTCGGGTTTGTAAATGGCTTGGCAGTAATTATATTCACTGCCCAATTAGAACAGTTTAAAGAAATAATTAATGGCCAGGTACAATGGCTAACCGGAGATGCTTTATTAATTATGATAGTACTGGTAGCGTTAACTATTGGCATCATTCTTATTCTCCCAAAAATAACCAAAACAGTACCACCATCTTTAGTAGCCATATTGGTTGTTTTCGCTATTGTTTATTTCTTCGGAATTGAAACAAGACAAGTAAAAGATATTGCTTCAGTTAGTGGTAGCTTACCACCTTTCCATATTCCACAGGTTCCCCTTACCTGGGAAATGTTACAGGTGATTTTTCCATATGGACTAATTATGGCTGCAGTAGGTTTAACTGAAGGTCTATTAACATTAAATCTCGTTGATGAAATCACAGGGACCCGTGGCCGTAGTAATAAAGAGTGTTTAGCCCAGGGAACTGCAAACATTGCCAATGGCTTCTTCTACGGAATGGGCGGCTGCCCTATGTTAGCCCAAACACTGGTAAATTTATCTTCTGGATCTCGCGCACGGCTTTCTGGAATTGTAGCTGCGTTTACCATTCTAGTTATAATTCTCGTAGGTGCACCGGTAATAGAACTATTACCAATGGCCGCACTAACCGGGGTAATGATTATGGTTGCCGTGGGAACTTTTGAGTGGGCTAGTCTAAAAACCTTTAGAAGAATGCCCAAGTCTGATGTTCTGGTAATGGTTTTGGTAACTTTAGTAACCATAATTCTTCATAACCTTGCATTGGCAGTACTTGTGGGAGTAATTATCTCAGCCCTGGTTTTTGCCTGGGATAATGCCAAACGCATTCGTGCCAGAAAACGAGTAGACGAAGAAGGTATAAAACATTATGAAATTTATGGGCCACTTTTCTTCGGATCTGTACAGGCATTCAATGATAAATTTGATGTTTTAAACGACCCTGAAGAAGTGATTATAGATTTTTCTGAAAGTCGTGTAGTAGATATGTCGGGAATTGAGGCATTAAATAAACTTACAGAAAGGTATCAGAAACAAGGTAAGAAATTACACCTAAGACATTTAAGTGAAGATTGTAGGAGCCTATTAAGTAATGCAGATGCTATTATTGAAGTAAATATTCTGGAAGACCCTACGTATAAAGTTGCAGTAGAAAAGGCTTAAGTTTCTTAACTTTATACTTCAAACTAAAACGCATATCATGTCTATAATTTCGGAAGGAGAGAAAGAGTTTGAAGAAATAACCTCTGTGCAAAATAAGGCCATGCGCCTTAACCTCAATGAAAATATATACGGCACCTTTGCTGAAATTGGCGCCGGCCAGGAAACAGTACGCCATTTTTTTAGGGCAGGGAGTGCTTCGGGCACGGTGGCAAAAACCCTTAGTGCCTATGATAAAGATTTTAGTGATGCCATATACGGGATTGAAGATGATGGGCGCTATGTTACAGAGCAGCGCTTAACCAGTATGATGCGTTACGAGACGGGACTTATAGAAGAACGCATTTCACGCTTAAAACATCCTAATAAACTTTTTTTTAGCTATGCAAATACAGTAGCTACCATAGACTGGGCAAAGAAATACAAAGGTCACGGATGGCTGGGAATTAGGTTTCAAACCACGCCTGGAGAAGACTATAGTGAAATTGTTTTACACGTACAGTTTCATGAAAATAATGCGGTTCATCAGCAAATTAGTTTAGGTATCATGGGGGTAAACCTCATTTATGGCGCATTTTATCACCACGATGATCCCAAAAACCTACTCAAACACCTTTTTGACCATCTTACCACCGACAAAATTGAAATTGATGCTATTAATTTTACAGGGCCTGTTTTTAAAAATGTAGATAATCGTTTAATGAGTTTAGAGCTGGTTAAAAATGGAATCACCGAAGCCATTATGTTTGCTCCCAACGGTAATAATGTGTTACCGGCCAGTATTCTCTACAAAAGAAATATTTTAACGCTTCGCGGAAGTTTCAGGCCTGTTACGAAGGTAAATATGGCGATGTATGAAAAATCGCTTAAGCTTTTTTTAAATGAAAGAAAGGTAGATAAAGATAAGACGGTAGTTATTTTTGAAATTACTCTTTCCAATCTTAAAGAAGAAGGGGAAATAGACGAACGTGACTTTTTAGACAGAGCAGACTTATTAGGTTCTTTGGGGCAAACGGTAATGATTTCAAACTTTCAGGAATATTATAAGGTTGTAGAGTATTTTGGACAACATACCAAAGAAAGAATGGGACTTACCATGGGAGTAAGTACGCTAAAAGATATTTTTGACCAAAGATATTACAGGCATTTAAGCGGAGGAATTTTGGAGGCCTTTGGAAAGTTATTCTTTAAAAGCCTGAAGATTTATTTATACCCATTAAAAGACGAGGAAACGGGTGAAATTATTACTAGTGAAAACTTAAAAGTTCACCCCAGAATGCAGGAGCTATATCAATATTTTAAAGATAATGGCCGGGTAGTAGATATTAAAGATTATGATCCTGAAACTTTAGATATCCATTCAAGACAGGTTCATGAGATGATTATAGAAGGAAAAGCCGGTTGGGAAGCTATGCTTCCGGAAAGCACAACAAAAATGATTAAAGAAAAATCACTTTTTAAAGGAAAATAGAAAAATAAAAAAGCCGTTAGAATTAACTTCAAACGGCTTTTTCTTTGTTCAATATACTCTTAATCTTCGTAGAAAGTATTTGGCCAGGAATCATTACCTGAATTTACATCAGGCAGAATCTTATTTGGATCTAATTCCACCTTTTCAATCGCTTTATCGGTTCGGTGCAGATAGTTCCACGAATCTCCACGTTGCCATATCTCAACCGGAAGTGTAACTTCTTCAGAAGAACCATCACCATAAGTAATTTCCATTTTAACAGGCATAGGAATTTCTCCTTCATTCGAAAGAGAAACCACATAATTACCTTCATAGGCTCTTACCGCATCTATTCCCAGGTCTATATTTCCTGTACCATAAAACCATTTACTAAAAAACCAGGAAAGATTTTCCCCTGAAACGTTTTCCATATGGTTAAAGAAATCTGCCGGTTGTGGATGTTTATACGCCCATGTTTCAATATAAGATTTAAAAGCATTATCAAAACGCTCTTCGCCCAAAATATATTCTCTAAGCAATAATAAACCAATAGCGGGCTTATAATAAGCTATCATCCCAAGGTTTCTTAGGTTAGAAACATCTGGATAGGTATCTATGCCTTCACGCTGCTCACTGGTAAACCAGCCAGTCATATTCCTGGTTTTATTTAATCTTGCCGGATACTCTCCATTGTTAAATTCTACAGTACTGTAATAATTAATAAAAGTATTAAAACCTTCGTCCATCCAGGCATATCTTCTTTCGTTACTTCCTACAATCATAGGAAACCAATTATGCCCAAATTCGTGATCTGTAACTCCCCATAAAGAAGCACCTTCACTTTTCCAACTACAGAAATTTAATGCCGGATATTCCATTCCACCAATATCGGCTGCAACATTTATAGCTACAGGATAAGGATATTCAAACCATTTGTTTGAATAATGTTCTACAGAAGCTTTAGAATATTCGGTTGAACGGCCCCAGGCACCCTGCCCGTCACTTTCTTTAGGATAAGCCGATTGTGCCATGGCTTTCTTTCCGCTAGGCAAATCTATTTTGGCTGCATCCCAAATAAATGCTTTTGAAGAACCAAAAGCTATATCGCGGGTGTTTTCCATTTTAAAATGCCAGGTAAGCGTACCTTCTTGTTTTGCACGCAAAGACATATCGTTTACTTCCTCGGGCTTGATTAAATACACGGTAGAATCGCTTTTAGAAGCTTTTTCCATTCTTTCCCTTACGGTAGGAGATAAAACCTGCCTGGGGTTTTGCAATTCCCCTGATGCTACTACTATGTGACTTGCAGGTGCAGTAATTTTATAGTCGTAGTCGCCATAATCAAGGTAAAATTCGCCAGCGCCAAGATAAGGTTCAATATTCCACCCTTCTACATCATCATAAACCGCTGCTTTAGGAAACCATTGTGCTAAAGCATAAATAGTACCATCTTCAACAGCAAGTCTTCCCATACGATCCATACCTTCTACCGGAATCTTGTACTCAAAATTCATAGAAACGGTAGCTTCACCACCATTGGCAGGAATTGGGTCATCAAAAAATACCTGCATCCTGGTGTCCGATATTATATATTCTGAAGAAGAACTTCTTTTTACCTTAGCTTTAAGGTTGGTAATGGTATATCCTCCATCTATATCGCCATTATAACGATTTCCCTGAATTGGAGTGGTTAAATATCCGCGAGAATCTTCTTTAAAACGGTTTTGCTCTAAATGCATCCATATAAAATCTAAATCTTGAGGACTATTATTTGTATAGGTTAGCTCAATATGCCCTTGTATGGTATGATCTTCATCGTTTAAAGTCACTTCAATTTTATAATCGGTTTCGTTTTGCCAATATTCCGGCCCCGGTTTACCTGAAGCTGAGCGGTACATATTACCACTGCGATCCATAAATTCATTAAAATCTTTTTGGTTGTTCTCTACAACCTCCTGGGCATTGGTACCGGTAGAAAACAAACCGGCAACTGCCAGACCAAGCATAGCTCTGGATAGGTATCTCATTCCTTTAAAATTTTTATTATAACTGCCGCTAATTTAACCAAACTGTTCAAGAATCCCTGATAAAATGAAGTTTATAAAAAAAGCTTCGGAAAATTAGGTAGAAAAATGCGTTTTACTGCTTCTATCGTACATTATGATACTCCCAGCCACAGAAACATTTAAACTTAAGCTTGACTGGAATTTTACCAAAAAATGAGATTTTTCGATAGCTTCTTTAGATAGGCCATGATCTTCTGCTCCCAGTAGATAAACACAACGCCTGGGGTGCTTAAACGTTTCGAGTGCTTCGGCTTCATCGGTAAGTTCCACACCTACCAACATGGCTCCTTTTGGGAGATGTGCATAAAAATCTTCAAAGGTTTTGTAGTGGAAATAAGGCATGGCACCTACAGCTTTATGAGTGTCACAAGCCTGCTTTGCATAACGATTACCTATGGTATAAATGAAGCTTGCCCCCATATTTTGGGCCGAACGCCATAGTACTCCAAGATTTTCAGGAGTTTTCCCATTTTGTATTCCAATTCCAAAAAACCCCTGTTCTAAATTATTTATTCTCATAGTGCTTCAAAAATAGTAGAATTAATATTTCTAGACTATGCCTGAGAGACTAAACCTGATATTCCTCATTTCAAATTATATTTATGTAACTTAAATTTATTAAAAACCATTGTCATGAAATATATTTTAATACCAACTGATTTCTCTGAGTCTGCAAATAACGCCTCTGAGTTTGCACTTGCTCTTGCACATTCATTACAACTTCCCGTACGTTTTTTACATAGTGTACCCACACCGGTAGACTGGAGCAAACTACCGAAAGAAGATGAAAAAAAATATCCTGAAACTAAAGAAAGAATTAACAATGCCAAAAACGAATTAAAAAAATGGGAACAAAAAGCGAATAAAAATAATGTTGAAGCAGAATATAGTATAATCTATAATACAGGCATGGATGATTTGGTAAATTATGTTCATCCTAAATATTATGAATTAGTTGTTATGGGAACGCATGGCACTAAAGGCATTGAAAAAATATTAGGTTCTAACACCCAAAAACTAATTAGACAATCTCAGCTTCCGGTATTAGCAATAAAGAGTTATTTTGATTTTAACAGACTAAAGAAAATTCTTATAGCTACCGACTTACAGGAAAAATCATTGAAAGCCTTTGAAAAAATCTATAACATCCTAACAAAATTAAAAAGCCAAATTGAAATCGTTTACATAAATACTCCTTATAATTTTAAAGAAACAGATGAAATTGATAATATGGCTAATGAGTTTCTAGGAAAAATTGAAATTAAAGATTTAAAAGTTCGGTGTTTAAATGCCAATAATGAAGCTCGTGGGTTAGGAATGGCTCTTAACAAATTAAAACCCGACCTATTCACAAGTATAACACATCATCGCACAGGCTTCGATACTATTTTTAGCCCAAGCATTACCGAAGAAATAATTAACAACTACGATCTTCCTGTATTGAGTATTAACCGGGAAATTTAACTTGAAAATATAGGTATTTCCCCCTATAAGTTGATTTCTGCCGATTTTATAAATTAAAGAAATATAAAATCGGCATTATGAAACTATTACAATCTATTTCTGGAAAGCCCTTATTAAAACTGTGTTTATTTAGTGTAAGTATACTAACTATAATCTTATTTGGTTCATGCAAAGAAGAAAAGAAAGAAAACTTCACAAAAGGAATTAGCCTAAATACAATTGAAGAAAAAAAATCAAGTACCACAGAATATGAAAATCGTGGTAAGTACCTTGTAGAAATAATTGGATGTCATGACTGTCATAGTCCTAAAAAATTAGGGGAAAGAGGACCAGAGATGATTACTGAACTAGCCTTTTCAGGATTTCAGGCAAATAACAATTTACCATCATTGAATAAGCAAGCCTTAGAAGAGGGGTGGATGTTAATGAACCAGGATTTAACTGCTTTTGTGGGTCCCTGGGGAGTTTCATATGCGGCAAACTTAACACCACACGACACGGGTATGGGCACCTGGACGTTTCAACAGTTTAAAAGGGCTATGGTGGAAGGAAAATACAAAGGCCAGGAAAATGCCCGCATGTTATTGCCGCCCATGCCCTGGCAAAACTTTAAAGATATAAAGGAAGAAGATTTAAAGGCCATGTACTTCTATTTTAAAAGCCTACCACCGGTAGCAAATGTAGTCCCACCTGCAAAACCACTTAAAGACTTATAGTAGCCCCCTCCTCCTTTCCAAAAAAACTAGATCAAAAAAAAAGACCTTTACATTGCTGTAAAGGTCTTTTAAAAAAAAGGCGGTGACATACTCTCCCACAAATAGCAGTACCATCTGCGCTAACGGGCTTAACTTCTCTGTTCGGAATGGAAAGAGGTGAGCCCCGTTGCCATAACCACCTTAAGTCTTTAGTATGCAGTTTACAGTCTATAAATTTGCAGGTTTTCCTGCTTACCCTTTTACTTACAACTGCCTACTCTAATAAGTTGACATATTAAAAGAAACAAAAAATAAAATAAAACTGCGGCAAGCATTCAAGCTCCTGTTATCCCTTGCAGGATAACAGGAATCGCATCAAGCTTTACGGATTATTAGTACCACTCGGCTATGACATTGCTGCCTTTACACCTATGGCCTATCAACGTGGTCGTCTCCCACGGTCCTTTAAAGAAATCTCATCTTGTGGTGGGTTTCGCGCTTATATGCTTTCAGCGCTTATCCCTTCCCAACGTAGCTACCCAGCAGTGCTCCTGGCGGAACAACTGGTGCACCAGAGGTTGGTCCAACTCGGTCCTCTCGTACTAGAGTCAGGTCCACTCAAATTTCTAACGCCCACTACAGATAGAGACCGAACTGTCTCACGACGTTCTGAACCCAGCTCGCGTGCCACTTTAATGGGCGAACAGCCCAACCCTTGGGACCTTCTCCAGCCCCAGGATGTGACGAGCCGACATCGAGGTGCCAAACCCCCCCGTCGATGTGAGCTCTTGGGGGAGATCAGCCTGTTATCCCCGGCGTACCTTTTATCCTTTGAGCGATGACCCTTCCACGCGGTGTCACCGGATCACTATGCTCTACTTTCGTACCTGATCGACCTGTATGTCTCTCAGTCAAGCTCCCTTTTGCCATTGCACTCTACGCACGGTTACCAAGCGTGCTGAGGGAACCTTTAGAAGCCTCCGTTACTCTTTTGGAGGCGACCACCCCAGTCAAACTACCCACCAAGCACTGTCCCTCACATAATGAGGTTAGGCTCCGAACAAGTAAAGGGTGGTATTTCAACAATGACTCCACACCGCCTGGCGACGGCGCTTCAAAGTCTCCCACCTATCCTACACATCACTTGTCCAAAGTCAATACTAAGCTATAGTAAAGGTGCACGGGGTCTTTTCGTCCCGTAGCGGGTAATCGGCATCTTCACCGATACTACAATTTCACCGAGCTCATGGCTGAGACAGTGTCCAGATCGTTGCACCATTCGTGCAGGTCGGAACTTACCCGACAAGGAATTTCGCTACCTTAGGACCGTTATAGTTACGGCCGCCGTTTACTGGGGCTTCAATTCAATGCTTCGCCGAAGCTAACATCTCCTCTTAACCTTCCAGCACCGGGCAGGTGTCAGGCCCTATACATCATCTTTCGATTTAGCAGAGCCCTGTGTTTTTGATAAACAGTCGCCTGGACCTCTTCACTGCGGCCCCGCTAAAAGCGGGGCGACCCTTCTCCCGAAGTTACGGGCCTATTTTGCCTAGTTCCTTAGCCATGAATCTCTCGAGCACCTTAGAATTCTCATCCCAACTACCTGTGTCGGTTTACGGTACGGGTTGCATCCACTCGCTTTTCTTGGAAGTCGATCCGCTGGATTATCACGCCGGCCGAAGCTTTTGTGTACTATCGGGGTGTTACCACTCCCTTCAACGTGCTATTCCGTCAGCACGCACCAACTTTTCGCCTCCGTCCGCTTTAACGTGGGGCAAGTACAGAAATATTAATCTGTTGTCCATCGACTACCCCCTTCGGGTTCGCCTTAGGTCCCGACTAACCCCCAGCTGATTAGCATAGCTGGGGAAACCTTAGTCTTTCGGTGTGCAGGTTTCTCGCCTGCATTATCGTTACTTATGCCTACATTTTCTTTTGTAACCAATCCAGAAAGCCTCACGACTCACCTTCATCTCTGTTACAATGCTCCCCTACCACTCCATATCTAAATATGAAATCCATAGCTTCGGTAGTATGTTTATGCCCGATTATTATCCATGCCGGACCGCTCGACTAGTGAGCTGTTACGCACTCTTTAAATGAATGGCTGCTTCCAAGCCAACATCCTAGCTGTCTGGGCAGTCCAACCGCGTTTATTCAACTTAACATACATTTGGGGACCTTAGCTGATGGTCTGGGTTCTTTCCCTCTCGGACACGGACCTTAGCACCCATGCCCTCACTGATATAAAACATTTTATAGCATTCGGAGTTTGTCAGGAATTGGTAGGCGGTGAAGCCCCCGCATCCAATCAGTAGCTCTACCTCTATAAAACTATTATACCGCTGCACCTAAATGCATTTCGGGGAGTACGAGCTATTTCCGAGTTTGATTGGCCTTTCACCCCTACCCTCAGGTCATCCCAAGACTTTTCAACGTCAACGGGTTCGGTCCTCCACTATGTGTTACCACAGCTTCAACCTGCCCAAGGGTAGATCACACGGTTTCGCGTCTACCATTACCAACTTAAATCGCCCTATTAAGACTCGCTTTCGCTACGGCTCCACAGCTGAACTGCTTAACCTTGCTGGAAACGGTAACTCGTAGGCTCATTATGCAAAAGGCACGCCGTCACCCCTAAAGGCTCCGACCGCTTGTAAGCGTATGGTTTCAGGATCTATTTCACTCCCTTGTTCAGGGTTCTTTTCACCTTTCCCTCACGGTACTGGTTCACTATCGGTCTCTCAGGAGTATTTAGCCTTGGCGGATGGTCCCGCCGGATTCATACAGGGTTTCACGTGCCCCGCACTACTCAGGATACCACTATCATTACATCCATTACCTATACCGGGCTGTCACCGTCTATGGCCAAGCTTTCCAACTTGTTCTAATTCTGTTTGCAACAAATATTGTGGTCCTACAACCCCATAAGGTCCGTAAACCTTATGGTTTGGGCTAATGCACGTTCGCTCGCCGCTACTAGCGCAATCACTATTGTTTTCTCTTCCTCCGGGTACTTAGATGTTTCAGTTCTCCGGGTTTGCCTCCTTGCGGATACTATACCTTCAGTATAGTGGGTTGCCCCATTCGGATATCTGCGGATCAACTTGTATGTGCCAATCCCCGCAGCTTTTCGCAGCTTATCACGTCCTTCTTCGCCTCTGAGAGCCTAGGCATTCCCCATACGCCCTTATCTAGCTTGTATGCTTCTTGCTTATGCTCGAATTTCTCGTGACCTTAAATCACAATGTATTCTATTAATATAATTAATTTACCTCGTTATAAAATTTACATCCTATAACTGTAGTTTTCTCGTATTCTTTGTTTCTCAATATGTCAATGAACTTTATAAGCTATATGCTTTAGGCTATAAGCCTTAGGCATTTTTGCTTACGGCTTATAGCATAATGCTTAAAGCCTTTTGTGGAGAATATCGGAGTCGAACCGATGACCTCCTGCGTGCAAGGCAGGCGCTCTAGCCAGCTGAGCTAATCCCCCATTTTTCAGTTGGCAGTTAATTAGTATTCAGTATTCAGTCGTAACTGTACTGCGTACTGCTCACTGCGTACTGTAAACTGGTTGCCCAACTTCTAAAATTTCCTTTCAATTTGTAATGAACGTTGTTGTCCCAAATTCAAATTACTTTGAACTCTTAACCTTTAACTGCGCTTTAGCGCGCTGTAGTCTCAGGCAGACTCGAACTGCCGACCTCTACATTATCAGTGTAGCGCTCTAACCAGCTGAGCTATGAGACTGTCC
>NZ_JAEHNY010000039.1:0-331 GCF_016236975.1 Salegentibacter maritimus | reverse complement strand
TGTGCAGAAAGGTCTACAGCCTGAAGGGAAGCAGGTACCACTCCTTCTATAGAAACATCAAAAATCCTTGTACCTGCTGCTGAAGTACCCGAATACGAATTCCCCATATATAAACGAACCGCATAGGTGCCGGGACTATCCACCGGAAAAGCATAGGTCATATTGGGTTCGCCTTTGCCCCTATCAAAACGTTCAGTGTCATAAATACTTATCGGGGTCGTAGATTGATCGACCGTTGCGGTATAACTTGTCATTCCTCCGGAAAAGGTACTGTTAAGTCCGGGGTAGCTTAAATAAGCAGAATTGTTGTTAGCAGTATCTTCTTCCCAAT
>NZ_JAEHNY010000038.1:0-342 GCF_016236975.1 Salegentibacter maritimus | reverse complement strand
TGGGAAATTGGATTGGGAAGAAGATACTGCTAACAACAATTCTGCTTATTTAAGCTACCCCGGACTTAACAGTACCTTTTCCGGAGGAATGACAAATTATACCGCAACGGTCGATCAATCTACGACCCCGGTAAGTATTTATGACACTGAACGTTTTGATAGGGGCAAAGGTGAACCCAATATGACCTATGCTTTTCCGGTGGATAGTCCCGGCACCTATGCGGTTCGTTTATATATGGGGAATTCCTATTCGGGTACTTCAGCAGCAGGTACAAGGATTTTTGATGTTTCTATAGAAGGAGTGGTACCTGCTTCCCTTCAGGCTGTAGACCTTTCTGCACA
>NZ_JAEHNY010000037.1:0-344 GCF_016236975.1 Salegentibacter maritimus | reverse complement strand
CCTTCAGGCTGTAGACCTTTCTGCACAATTTGGTCACCAGGTAGGAGGGGTGTTTGTAGAAGAAGTAGAAGTAACCGATGGCCTTTTAGAGATTGCATTTATTCACGGTGCGGTAGAAAATCCATTGATTAATGGCATAGAGATTTTAGGGGTGTCTTCTCAGGTGCCCGATACGCCCATCAATGTAACGGCTCTTAACGATCAGGTTAATTTTGAGGGCGATGTGTTAGATGGTAGTTTGGTGGTTTCCGCCAGTGGGGGCGATGGTAATTTAAGTTATAGCATAATTGGCGCTCCGCCAGGAATAGTTATAGAACCTACCAATGGCCAAATAGGCGGTACAA
>NZ_JAEHNY010000036.1:0-353 GCF_016236975.1 Salegentibacter maritimus | reverse complement strand
TACCCCGTGGGAACCACCAATATTACATGGACCGTGACAGATGATAATGGAAACGAAGCTCAACCGGTAATACAAACCGTAACGGTAACTGACGATCAGGCGCCGGTAATCGCTGCTGTGGAGGCCATCAATACTACTGCAGATGCAGATACCTGTGGGGCAATGATAGATATTGTACCTCCGACGGCTACTGATAACTGTACGGTTGGAAATGTAATCGGAACAAGGGATGATAATCTGCCATTAGATGCAGAATATCCCGTGGGAACCACCAATATTACATGGACCGTGACAGATGATAATGGAAACAAAGCTCAACCGGTAATACAAACCGTAACGGTAATCGATAACCA
>NZ_JAEHNY010000035.1:0-354 GCF_016236975.1 Salegentibacter maritimus | reverse complement strand
ATACTTGGTGTTGCGAAACTTTCTGTGGTAAAACTTATTTCTGTACATCCAGTGGCATTTCCTACCGCATTATAAGGAGTAACCGAAACATAGATTGTAGTATTTTCAGGGAAATCGGTTGTAGGGGTATAACTAGTTGTTGTAAGCTCGGCATTATTTACCAGATCATTTCCTCCTGGAGTTGTTCCAATATTTATATAATATCCATCGGCATTTGGTACAGCATCCCAGTTAATCTTTTCACTGATGCTAACATCGCTTGCACCATCTAGCGGACTGGTAATTGTAGAACAATTTGGAATACTTGGTGTTGCGAAACTTTCTGTGGTAAAACTTATTTCTGTACATCCAGTG
>NZ_JAEHNY010000034.1:0-374 GCF_016236975.1 Salegentibacter maritimus | reverse complement strand
ATTACAAGTTCTTCGGAAGTCGACTCACAATCACCATTGTCTGCCTGTACAAAATAAGTACCTGCACCTAATCCGCTGAATTCTCCATTTGCAATCGAATTGCTTACTGGGTTTTGGTTTTCGTCTAAAAGAGTATAAGTAATTCCCTGTACCGTAGTTACCGAAATAGTCCCGGTAGTATCTTCACAAGTTGGTTGGTGCGCAATACTTGCTTGCGGCTGCGCCGGAGTTCCTAAATTTTCTATGATAACCAAAGCTTCAGAAACTGACTCACAATCGCCATTGTCTGCCTGTACAAAATAAGTACCTGCACCTAATCCGCTGAACTCCTCATTTACAATCGAATTATTTAATGGATTTTGATTTTCATCTAA
>NZ_JAEHNY010000033.1:0-401 GCF_016236975.1 Salegentibacter maritimus | reverse complement strand
CGTTGCAAACAATACCATAAAAATCGGAACTAAGAACCAAAACCAATCTTTGCGCATTGTAAAGAACAAAAATTGAAATTTAGAAAGAAAAAAATCCAGGATTCTGAAATCTAAAAGAAAAAGAGAATAAAGAAACAAAAATCACTTCGCGGACTTAAAAGCAATACGCAAAAAAACTCCACAAGAGAAATCCCGAAAAGAAGAAAAAGAGCAAAAGCACGGATAAAAATTTAATCCAAGCAGAGCGCAAAATAATCGTAAGAAAAAAGTGGTACAAAGTTTTTAAATGTGTCTAAAAATAAAATACCAATCTGAGCGTAAAGCAGACTGTTTTAAAAAAACATGATAGAATAAACCGGAATAGTACAGTTTGCAACATCGGTTATGGCAAATTGCGGGCA
>NZ_JAEHNY010000032.1:0-448 GCF_016236975.1 Salegentibacter maritimus | reverse complement strand
CACTGGATGTACAGAAATAAGTTTTACCACAGAAAGTTTCGCAACACCAAGTATTCCAAATTGTTCTACAATTACCAGTCCGCTAGATGGTGCAACCGAGGTTAGCATCAGTGAAAATATTAGCTGGGATGCTGTACAAGATGCTGATGGATATTATATAAATATTGGAACAAATCCAGGAGGAAATGATCTGGTAAATAATACCGAGCTTACAACAACAACTTATAGCCATACAACCGACTTCCCTGAAAACACCACAATCTATGTTTCGGTTACTCCTTATAATGCGGTAGGAAATGCCACAGGCTGTAAAGAAATAAGTTTTACCACAGAAAGTTTCGCAACGCCAAGCATTCCGGATTGTACTACAATTACCAGTCCGCTAGACGGTGCAACCGAGGTTAGCATCAGTGAAAATATTAGCTGGGATGCTGTACCAAATGCCGAT
>NZ_JAEHNY010000031.1:0-458 GCF_016236975.1 Salegentibacter maritimus | reverse complement strand
ACCGTTGCAAACAATACCATAAAAATCGGAACTAAGAACCAAAACCAATCTTTGCGCATTGTAAAGAACAAAAATTGAAATTTAGAAAGAAAAAATACAGGATTCTGAAATCTAAAAGAAAAAGAGAATAAAGAAACAAAAATCACTTCGCGGACTTAAAAGCAATACGCAAAAAAACTCCACAAGAGGAATCCCGAAAAGAAGAAAAAAAACAAAAGCACGGATAAAAATTAAACGAAAACTAAAAATTTAATCCAAGCAGCGCGCAAAATATAATCTTAAGAAAAAAAGTGAAGTAAAGTTTTTAAATGTGCTTAAAATTAAAATATCAATCTAAGCGTAAAGCAGACTGTTTTAAAAAAACATGATAGAATAAATCGGATTAGTACAGTTTGCAACATCGGTTATGGCAAATTGCGGGCAAATTAACTGAATTTGATTATTTTAGTCACCAACAA
>NZ_JAEHNY010000030.1:0-469 GCF_016236975.1 Salegentibacter maritimus | reverse complement strand
CCTGTGGCACTTCCTACCACATTATAAGGAGTAACCGAAACATAGATTGTGGTATTTTCAGGGAAGTCGGTTGTATGGCTATAACTTGTTGTTGTAAGCTCGGCATTGTTTATCAGGTCATTTCCTTCTGGAGTTGTCCCGATATTTATATAATATCCATCGGCATTTGGTACAGCATCCCAATTAATGTCCTCATTGGTGCTAACATCGGTTGTACCATCTAGCGGACTGGTAATTGTAGTACAATCCGGAACGCTCGGATTTGCGAAGCTCTCTGTGGTAAAACTTATTTCTGTACATCCCTTAGCACTTCCTACCACATTATAAGGAGTAACCGAAACGTAGATAGTGGTATTTTCAGGGAAATGGGTTGCATGGCTATAACTTGTTGTTGTAAGCTCGGCATTGTTTACCAGGTCATTTCCCCCTGCAGTTGTCCCGATATTCACATAATATCCATCGGCATTTG